>DATGAD010000490.1:0-2311 GCA_035313725.1 Alloacidobacterium sp.
GCCACCCATCCCCAGAGTTCCCGCTGCGATCGACCCCGCCATCTTGGGGATCATCCACGATGCAAACGCAAAGAGAAGCATCGACATTAGAGTTGGAAAAATCTGAGTGATCGGCTCATCGGCGGTGTAACCGTTCATCGTCGCGATCCAATTGTTCGAGACTGTCTTGAAGACCCCCAACATGAGGTAGATCAGCATCAATCGCACGCCTGTGCTGACCGCAAGTGAAATGTACCTTTCAAAATAAGGCGAAGTCCAACGACTGCCTCCGAAGCCAAGGAAGATGTAGCCAGCAGACATGACAATGATCGCCTCCAGCTTCGTCACTACATAGTGAAGCGTAATGATGATGTATGAGGCGAGAACGATACATGCGGCAAGAATCGTCGTAATTGCGCCGCCCGGCTGCGTCAAAAGGTCCGTTGCAGACACTTTCGTGAACAGGTCCGAAACAATCTGAATCCCCTGCGTCATGATGTCTGAGGGATTCTGCGCCAGCGGTACACCCGCCGCTGTAGCCCCGAGCTGGGCGAAACTATTCACAATGGCAGGAACCCAGACCTGACCATTGATGAGAACTGTGTAGAAAAACGAAATGACGAGCAGCTTCTTTATCAGGCTCAGGAAAAGGCCATTAAAGTCGCTTTCGCGTAGAAACGACGGCGCTCCCCAGGCGAAGTCCAAAGTCGCCAGCACGTAGAACAGGAAGGCCGCTTCGTGCATGATGGCGGGAATCCAAGCATTCGCCGCCTGTCCGATTTGCTGGAAGGTCCCACCCACATCGACAGGCGTTTGTGCGTGTGCTGTGACGACCGAGGCGAGCGCCACGGCCGTCACAGACAAGATTCTCCGCTTTATTGCCATGCCCTCACCTCAGAAAGCCACACCGTCTGACTTGATATCTGGTTTTCCGAAAAAGCTGGCGCGGGCATTGCCCGCGCACACCTTTCCTTCATCAGTGGTCGTCCAGTCTGCCGGGGCATTCGCCTTCTTCTGTTTGCAAAGTGGCGTGAGTTGCTTCCGGACATCCTCGTGCTTGGCTAGAAATTGCCCAATGCTGTCGGGTGTGGACTGATCTACGTCCCCGCCTCCAGCCTGTTGAAAAGCCGCGACGATCGGGCTTTGCTCCACATGGCGGCATCCCGCCAACATCGTCAGACCCGCAACTGCCAACCAAACACTCATCCGCTTCATTGCAAATCTCCTTTTAGAACGTCACGCCATCGCTCGTTACCTGACTCTGGCCGAAGAACTTGTCGGAGTTTGCCTGCCTTGTCGCATCCGCCTGGACCTGTGCGCCTTGGAAAGCTGCTTTGCTCTGCATATCGGCCATCATCAGTTGTCGCAGCTTCATCAGCTGCTCTGATTGATTTTCCGCTATCTGGTTTCCAACTTCCAGAGCTTGCATCCTTCCCACCGAAGACGTGCTTTGGTTCTGCAACGTCTTCAGCAGCGCCGCGTCGCTGTCAAACTGCGAGTTTTGCAGTCCGGCGGCTTTCAAAGCCCCGAGAGTGCTATCGAGGCTTGTCTGGCTCCACTGCTGATACGACTGACCGTAGTTGGTAGTTGACGAGTAGCCGGGGAATCGAACTTTGAAAGCCCCGTCCATATTGCTCATTGTGTAGGAGAGTGCCTGGCCCGTGTTCACGATCTGTCGCAGGTTTGCGATATCTGAAGCCACGGTTCCGAAGAGTTGGTCGGAGATGGTGAGGCCGTGCTTTGTCATGTCGGAAATCTGGGTGAGCTGGTTTTCAACCATCGACACCTGTTTCTCCAACTGCCCAACCAGTTCCGCGTAATTGAGGAGCTGGGTGTACTCGGTTGCGAATACGCCCGGTACCCCTGCATGAGCAGGAGGCGGGCATATCGTCGCAGTCCCCATGACGGCAATCATGGCGACTGCACTTGTGCCTTTAGCTAACCATTTGGATTTCATGTTGTCTTACTCCTTCGTAGTAGTCGATCCAGCTTTTCTCTACCTTCCTTTCTTTCATCCACACCGAGATCCAGCCGTCGCCGTATTCCTTGGCTAGGGCGTCGATTCGGGCTCTGTCCCTCTGGCCCGAGACCCCTAAAAATGCGAGAGCCACTGCGCCGAGACGGAAAGAGATCATGCGCCGTCCGAGACGCTGGACGACGTAGTAATCACGTTTGGGCGTTGCCGTCTGCAACAGTTCAATTTCTCGACTGTTGAGACCGGCGTATTCGTAAAACTGCCTCATGCCCTCATTCCCTGCTTCACTGTTGGGCAGATAGATCTTCGTTGCTGTGCTCTGCAGAATGGCCGAAGCGATAGGCGATTCCTTGATGT
>DATGAD010000491.1:0-7537 GCA_035313725.1 Alloacidobacterium sp.
CGTCAACATCACCGAACGTGTGCGCGACCTGCAGGCCTATCCCTGCGTCGATCTGCCGATCGACATCCCGCGCATGGCCGATCTCGCCGCCGGAATGGTGCGCAAGGCGCTGCAGTCTTTCATCGAGGCCGACGCCGATACGGCCAGGTCCGTACTCTCGATGGACGACAGCGTCGACAACCTCAATGAGACGATGCACTACGCGCTGTTAAACGTCATGCGCGAACATCCGGAGCACACTCCGCAGGCACTCAATGCGCTGGTCATCGCCCGCAGCCTCGAACGCGTCGCCGACCACGCCACCAACATCGCCGAAGACGTAATCTTCTGGGTGCAGGGCTCCGACGTGCGCCACCACATGAGCGTAAACGACGGCACCCGCGGCTAGTTGCT
Source organism: Alloacidobacterium sp. (assembly GCA_035313725.1). Classification (GTDB taxonomy): domain Bacteria; phylum Acidobacteriota; class Terriglobia; order Terriglobales; family Acidobacteriaceae; genus Alloacidobacterium. The sequence goes on from DATGAD010000491.1 coordinate 394, forward strand.
CTAAGTTGTCATCCTGACACTGAACGATGTGAAGTGAAAGGATCTGCTTTTTAGCGTCGATTAGCACGAAAATGGGTGCCCCATCCTTTGCGTAGCAAAGGGTGGGAGAGCACAACCTTAATCGGCTAGCTCCTGTCTAAAAACAAATAAGGCGCAATCTCAAGCCATCTCCCTCAACCGCTCAAGAAAGATCCTTTGTCCCGCCAATATTTTTTCTCGCGCATCATTTAGAGAAAACCACTCCCACCGATCCACCTCTGGAAACTCCGCCATGCGCCCGGAACGCGGAGGCCACTGCATAGAAAACGTATTGCTCTTCAACCCAGAGGAATCGCAATCACCCTCGACCGCCCAGGCCGTCACAATCTTCCCGCCAGCCTGCTTCGCCTCACCCAGCACAATGAAATCGCCCTCGGGCGCGATGCCGGTCTCTTCCTCAAATTCGCGCTGAGCAGCTAACAGGGGCTCTTCATCAGAATCAACTTCGCCCTTAGGAATCGACCACGCACCCAAATCCTTCTTAGCCCAGAACGGCCCGCCCGGATGCGCAAGCAATACCTCTACGAGATCACCACGGCGTCGATACATCAACAGACCAGCACTGCGTTTCGGCATAAAGCAAAGTATCCCAGACAATTGTCATCCTGAGCGAAGCGAAGGATCTGTTTTCTCCATGCCGTGGCACGAAATCGTGCGGCGGGAAAGCACGAGCCCAACCCGCAGTGAACTCAGATGCCAGGAATCTTAGACGTCTCTATAGAATCAGTCCTACAGACAGAACTGAGGAAGCTTAATGGAGATCCCTCCACGAGATCACAACGACCAACTCTGCGGCTCCGTCCTTGTCCTCATCCAGTTCGACGTCTGCGAAGAAATCCGCCTCGATCGCCTGCGCGAAATCTTCAGCGCGCAAACCGTGCAGAAGCCGCCCCTCAAGCACGCCATCCCCAACTATGTTCGCTATCAGCGCCCACCCGTGATCGAAACCGCGGAATCGTTGGTGCTCGAAACTGGAGAGCGTCTTCACGGACAGATGAAGTACTACGACTACGGCGTCGTGAGCGTGATCTTCGAGCTGCCCTTTGTCGGCAACTGGGAGAAGCTCATTCAACTCTCCAGCCGCTGGGTGTGGGACATCGATTTCTCCGCCCACGCCCAGCAAATTGCCAGAAAGCGGCTCGATCAGGCCGCCGCAGCGCTGATCAAGCCCTACCAGGAATGGCTCGACGAAGACTACTTCATCTTTCACCTGCGCGAACTCCCCGGATCGCCGACAGCACCGGAACTGCTCCTGCATCGCGGAAAGGAAATCTCCCAGATCGTGCGCGGCGATGTCACGGAACTTTCAGAAAGCGAGCGCCATGAAGTTCTGCAGTCGGGCATTTCATACGGCGTCAGAGACCTCGCAGTCATAGGATGGAACGCGGCCTTCCTATACGACACACAGACTGGAGCAGAAACCGCCATTCAGCTCCTCGAATACGCCAACTCGCAGCTCCTCGAATTCCGCCACTACGACGACCTGCTCACCAGCGAACTCGAAGGCGTCTACAACTCATTGGAAGAGGGAACCGGCATCTTCGCCCGCTGGAGACTCGCCCGCTCGGCTACAAAACTGAACACCGTCCTGCTCGAAGTGACGGAATTGACCGAGCACGCCGACAACGCCATAAAGTTCCTGAGCGACATGTTCTCGGCACGTCTCTACAAACTGGCCGCATCCAAAGTCGGCGTGCCTGACTACAAGAATCTCGTCACCAACAAGGTCCAGACCGCCCGCGAGCTCTACCACTTCATGGTCGACCAGTTCAATCAGAGCCGGGCCTTCTTCCTCGAACTCACAGTCGTCATCATCCTCGTCATCGAGCTCTTCTACCTTTTCCACGGCCATCCGTTCAAATAGACCCAGAATCAGATCGGCCCGCGATAGCGCCGCAACCGCACCGCCACTAGCAGAAAGATCGCCGAGAGCGCCAATCCCACCCACAATCCCGGACTGATCAGGAATCCTGCTGGCGAGAGCATCATGACAGGCATCTTCATCGGACCAAAGCCTGCACTGGCTGTTCCCGGCATCGGTGCGCCAGCGATACGATCTCTCAGCAACTCACCAAAATGTGCCGTGCCAAACGCAATCTTTTCCACGATGGCAATGGCCAGCGGAGGCAGCAGCGCCCACAGAAACGGAGCGCGCCGCGCCCACGCCGAAACCATCATCAGCCAGCAGAAGATCGGCGCGTACCAGAGCGAGTGGATCGTCACCAGATGGTAGAGCAGTCCCAGCCACATCGGAAGCGGCCCAAGATGCGCCCATAGCGGAGCAGCACTCTGCCCCGTCGCCATCAGCATCGCAGAACTCGCCATCAGCATCGCAAACTGCGTCACAACAGTGATTGCAAACGTCACCAGTGGAAGCACCACCAGTGGAATACACGCCTTCGACAATACCGTCTCCAGATCGGAAACCGGCAGTGATTTCCAGAACAGAATGCTGCGGTCGCGCCGCTCGCCGTGCAACGCCTCGAGGCAATAAAAGATCGCGACGATAAATGTGCTCAGCATAATCAGCAGCTCTGACGCCGAATTGTAAGGACCTGCAATCATCTCGAACTGCTGCATCGGCGCGCTACCACCCGCCGCGTGCATCCTCCCCGGCAGATGAAACAGATTGATCAGAAATCCGATCAAGAACAGCACGGCAACCGCCGCCGGTGCGAGATAGATCGAGCGATACTCCCACAACTCACGGCGCACCGACCACAACATGCGCCGGCTTGCCGGAATCGTTACCGTTGCTGCCGTCTCGGTCTGCGAGAGAGCTTCGGGCATCACATTGGATTGCATATTCATCGAGCCGCTCCTTTTGTCTGACCAGCCTGATTCCCGATTACAGCAACAAACAAATCAGCAATGCTTGGCCTCCGCACCTCGCCCATCGCGGCCAGTTGTTCGCGATCGCCACGATCAAACAGAAGCACACCGCGCCCCAGCACTTGTCGCTCGTACATCGGCCTCAGTGCGCGCGCAGCAGCAAGCTGCTCCGGAATCACAGTCACTTCCTGGTAGCGCGCTTCCACTTCGTCCATGCTGCAATTCAGCACGATGCGGCCGCGATCGATGAACATCAGATCGGTAAGCACATGCTGAATCTCATCCACCTGGTGCGTCGTCACCACAATCGTGCGGCTGCGGTCGAAATAGTCATTCAGCAGGGAATCGTAAAATTGCTTCCGATAGAGAATGTCGAGACCCAGCGTCGGCTCATCCAGCACCAGCAACTTCGCATCAATCGCCATCACCAGGGCAAGATGCAGCTGGGCCACCATGCCCTTCGACAACTCCCGCACTCTGCTGTTACGCCGGATCGTGGTCTTCGCCAGAAAGCCTTCCGCCTTCGCGCGATCGAACCGCGGATGCACGCCTACGAGATAGTCGAGCGCCTGCGAAACTCGCAGCCAGCGCGGCAGCACCGCGACATCGGCAATAAAACAGACGTCGCGCATCAGCAGATCGCGCTCCGTCCACGGGTCGCGCCCGAGCACGCGCAGCGCTCCCTGATACGGAGTCAGTCCGAGAATCGCATTCAGCGCGGTCGTTTTGCCCGCGCCGTTTGGACCAATCAATCCGAGAATGCGCCCTTCCTCAACACGTAGGTCCACACCGTCCAGCGCAACCGTTGCGCCGAAGGCCTTGCGCAGGCCGCTCGCTTCTATGCAAGCCATAACGTTATCGTTCCTCTCCGGGGGATTTCGAAGACGGCAGACAGGCCGAGCCGTCGAGCAGTTCGTCCGTACTCAACCCGAGGCGCTGAATGGTGGCGCAAACCCGGGGCCACTCTTCCGCAAGAAACTTCTGTCGTTCGCCCGCGAGCAGCAGACCGCGTGCACCGGCATTAATGAACATCCCGCGTCCTCGCCTGGTTTCCACCAGCGCCTCGTTCACCAGTTCCTGGTATCCCTTCAGGACCGTAAGCGGATTTACCCGATATTCGGCCGCAACATTGCGCACCGAGGGCAGGGGATCGCCTTCCTTCAGCACGCCATCGAGAATCATCGCCACAACCCGGTCGCGAAGCTGGCGGTAAATCGGCTGACTGTTGTTCCACTCAAAATCCATCTTGGTTACTTTGCCCGCTGCAAGTCGAAGTGTGCTTGGACATGGTTGTCCTTGGGCATCATGAAAGTCCAGTCCTCGGTGTGGTGGTTGGCGTCGATCATGGTAAACACCACATGGTGCATATGCCCATGTTCCGAGCCGCCGGCAACGTCGAGGAAATCGAACTCTACGGTCTTTCCGTCCGGCGAAGTCTTGGCCACCATCCGCGGCCGGTTCCCGGCGTCGCAATAGTGCGTCAGCATCAGCCGGTTTCCATCCAGATACAACATCGTGATCGGATCGTCCGACTGGCCCGGCATCTTCATTTCATGCATGAGCGCGTTTCCCATGGAGGTCACGCGCAGCGAAACCTGCACCACCTTGCCTTGCACCTCGGTTTGTTGGGGCAGGGTAGTCACCGTGCCTTCCCAGGCGCCTGCCAGAGTTTTCAATTCGTCGAAGGATTTCTGCCCGTCAGACTGGCCAAGTGCCACGGCGGAGATCGACATCACGAAAACGGAAAATGCTAACCGAAGGAACTTCATTTTTCTTCCTCCCTTAGTGGAATCCGGTGAAATGCTATTGCTGGCAGGTGGGGAGATCGATGTTGTGATCTGACCTTGTCAGTGTGTCATGCTGTTATACATAACTACAACACTAACGCCAGAGAGTCAAGGTTTTATTTGCAGAGGCTCAATTTTCCCAAAATAGAACTCATTGGAAGAAAATATTATTCGTCGCAACGAGTAGTGGCCTGGAATTACGCCGAAATTGGTAAAATAGAAATAGGGGAAAAGTATTCCGAAGGTGCTGGCAGGCCATAACGCCAGCAATACGAGTATTTTACGCGTAAGTGTAATGAAATGAATAGTTTGCCGCGACAAAAACGTAACCCTAATCGTTTGTTAGATCTGGCTACCCTGGGGGGTCAGCCAGGCCAGTACTCCAACCGTTGCATCCGGGGAAAATAAAGCCCAAACCGCAGCGCCAGAGCCTCTCCATGAAGCTTCCGCAGGGCCCGCCCATATGAGGCAAGCTGAGGCTCGTAGAACGCACGTTGCTCCGCAAGGAAACCTGCAACGTCGCCGCCAGAGTAGGAAGCAGTCTTGTAATCCACCACCCAGAAGTACTCCGGGCCCTCCCGCAGAGGCTCCGCGCCGGCACGAAAGACACGGTCAGCACGAAGGGTCTGCAGCCGGCCGTCAACCCAGCCCGTCCATGACGCCTCCGACTGCGCTCCAGCATGCGGGCTGAGGAGCCACCGCCCGACGGGATCGGACGCTGAAGACTCCGCAGCCGCCAGAATGTCGGCGAGCGTCGCAGCAGTCTGCTCCGCCGGAAAAGCGGCCGCGCGCAGCATCGCCGACGCCTGCGGTTGCAGCAATGCCCGGATTTCGGAACAGGAAAGGCTGGATTTTTGCACAAAAAGTCGACTTAAACGCTCCAAAAGCGCATGAATGACGCTGCCGACGACGCGCTGCTGGCGCGACCCCTCAGGACGCTCAAAAGGTTCCCGCTCATCGGCAACAAGTGAGAACGTACCCGCAACGGTTACATTCTCGCCCATCGGCTGAACCACAACATCGGAGGGCAATCGTCGCAATACAAGCGGCGGATGCGTTGGCGCTGCCACCGCGGCAATATCGACAACACCTGGCTGCAGACCCGGAAAAGGAATCGGCATCTGCTTCGACTGAGCCTGAAACGCAGCTTCAAACTCGGCCTGAAGTGCAGGCCATGCAGTATTGAGCAAACTGTCCTGCCAGCCAGGCTCAAGCGAGCCTCGATTGCCGATAACAGCGGTGCCGAACAGATGCAACTCGCGCCGTGCTCTTGTACAGGCCACATAGAAGACGCGTTTGCGCTCCTCATCTTCGCGCATCTGGCGCTGCTTGCGCACCCATTGATACAGCGGATGTGTATCCTCGCCCTTGCTGCCAATCGGCGCAACCAGCAATTCGTCCACGTCGGGATTGTCAACGCTGACGCGCTCCAGCATGCAGATCAGCTGCTGCCGGTCGCGGCCCGTGCTGCGATCGAGTCCCGGCACAAAAACCACGTCAAACCCCAGCCCCTTAGCCTTATGAATCGTCATCAGCTGCACCCCAAAGCGCTCACTCGCGCGGGGATCAGGCTGGGCAAACAAACGGCTGAGCTTGTGATCGAACTCGTCGCTCAGACACGCAATACCATCAGGAGCAACACTGTCGAGCATGCTGAAGAAGACGCGCACATTCTCCCGCTGATGCTCGTCAAGACAGAGAGGACCGCCAAGACTATGCCAAGTACGTTCGATCCACGACGAAAGCGAAGGAGACTGCGCCTGCTGATAACGAACTTCAATCGCCCGCGTCAGCACATCGTAAGTGCGGCGCAACCGCTGCTGTCCGTCCTCGCTGAGCAACGACTGACGTTCTTCGATGAGCCTTTGGACAGGATAACGAGCAAACTGCTTGTCATCGCTGCCGCAGAGAATATGCAAGTCTTGAAGCATGAGACCGCACCACGGCGCGCGCACCACGGAGAGCCACGCAATACGGTCCATCGGGTGCAGCAGCGCGCGGATGAGCGATAGCAGATCGAGGATTTCCTGCCGTTCCGAGAGCATTTCCAGGTCGACTGAACGGAAAGGAATATTGTTTTCATGCAGCTTCTTGGCAATCAGCGCCAGATGCTGCCGGGCTCGCGCCAGCACCGCGACGGTATAGGATTTGTCTGGATCTACAGACAATCCAGCTTTGTGAATGCGCGGCAGATGCTCCTGAATGACACCAAGCACTTCTTCAGCCTCGTGCTCGCGGGCTTCATTGAGGGCATCTTCTTCGCCTCTTGGCGTGAATTGTGGATGGAGACGAACAGACTTGCCTGGAAGCGCCGCAGCAATTGCCTCCGAAGGAGAGAACGATACGGCTGCAGTACCTGCAGTGTGAGCACTTTGAAAGATCGTCTCGAAGTAAGCGTTGAGAGGCTTCGTCAATCCGGCATGCGACCGGAAATTCGTCGATAGTTGAAGTGGTTTGCATGGATGCTGCTGATCCGAGGAAACGAT
>DATGAD010000492.1:0-5220 GCA_035313725.1 Alloacidobacterium sp.
CAGGAAGAAGCGGCGCAGGAACTGGACGGCATCGAGGGTCATGAGGCGCTGCTTGTTGCCGTGTGCATAATCGCGCCATGGGAAGGAGATCTTCTCTCCGTCCAATGAAGTCAGGCGATGGTTGGAGGTGTGTCACGAACACGAGCATGGCTCGTGATGCTGTACCGAAGATGGGAGACGGCCTCCCGAAGTCGGCTTGCAGGAGCGGGCTTCAAACCGCCCGGTGCTGCTGCGTTCAAAAGGCGTGGTGGTGAACGACCGTGGAAAAAGGCGTCCACTCAGGGCGTCAGGTGTGTGTTGAGGAGATGAGTGAAAGCAAACCGACCGACGACGCATCGTTACATCGTCAAGGTGCTGTCAAAACTGGAGTGGCTCCAAGCTCCACGATCAACCGGGACGACACCTGTTTACGGTCCCGGTGGCAGCCGGTGTATAGGCGGCATGAACTCAGCACGGGCTTTGGTATGGAACGTGAGAACTTCGTTCTGGATGTGAAGGGAAATGACAAGTGGCAGACACCATGAGGAAGAATACCGATGCCAGAACGAGGGTCGGGGCTGCTCATAGTAGCGATGAATCTCCTGTAATGGGAGGGGAGCGAAGGGGCAGCGTTATCCGGTTGACGAGTGACGCCAACCTGCTATGCGGGGATGAGTGACATGACATCAACGAAACCTTTTGTTATTGCGAAGCGGGCAGTATGGGAGGCATACCAGCAAGTCAAGGCCAACCGTGGGGCTGCGGGCATCGATGAGGAAACGATAGCGATGTTCGACCAGAACCTGTCACGGAATCTGTACAAGCTGTGGAACCGTATGTCGTCGGGGTCGTATTTCCCGCCGCCGGTAAAGCAGGTGGAAATTCCGAAGGCAAAGGGCGGCACGAGAAAGCTAGGTATTCCGACCGTATCGGACCGCATTGCGCAGACCGTGGTCAAGCGCGCCATCGAACCGATTCTCGATCCAATATTCCATTCGGATTCGTATGGGTATCGGCCGGGACGTTCGGCGAAGCAGGCGATTGCCGTCACCAGAAAGCGGTGTTGGCAATTCGACTGGGTGGTGGAGTTTGACATCAAGTCGGCTTTCGATCAAATCGATCATGGTCTCTTGATGAAAGCGGTCCGCAGCCACATCAGAGAGGGCTGGATACTGCTGTATATCGAACGATGGCTAACCGCTCCGTTCGAGACTACGGACGGCGAGCGGTTGCCGCGCGAGCGCGGTACGCCGCAGGGCGGGGTAGCTAGTCCGATCATGATGAATCTGTTCATGCACTACACGTTCGATGCCTGGATGAAGCGTACCAATCCATCCTGTCCGTTTGCCCGCTACGCTGACGATGCGGTAGTCCACTGCCGCACTCGGGAGCAGGCGGAAGAAGTAATGCGGTCCATCGCATTACGGTTGGCGGATTGTGGGTTGACGATGCATCCGGAAAAGTCGAAGGTGGTCTACTGCAAGGACAGCAACCGAACCGCATCCTATCCGCATGTAAGCTTCACGTTCCTCGGATTTACATTTCGGCCGAGGAAGGCCATCAACCGCCAGAGCAGGGCATTTACCAACTTTCTGCCGGGAGTGAGCGCCGATGCCTTGAAGCGGATGCGGAAGGAGGTGAGGGGCTGGCGCATTCATCGTCAGACGCCGGGAACACTCGTCGAACTGGCACAGCAATACAACCCCAAGATCCGAGGGTGGTGGAACTATTTCGGGGCATTCTATCGGACGGCGATGCGCGGGCTCTTTCAATATATTGATCAGAAGCTTGAGCAGTGGGCCAGGCGCAAGTACAAAACACTGTCGCGTAACAAGCAACGCAGTGCGGGCTGGCTCCGCAGGATGAAGAATGATACACCCCGGATGTTCTCCCACTGGAATGTTGTTGGGAACTAGGTTGGGTAATGGGAGCCGTGTAAGTCGAGAGGTTTACGCACGGTTCTGCGGAGAGGCTCAGGGCGAAATCCCCTGGGCCTACTCACCATGGCCATGGGGTGGGTGTAGCGGCCGAGATAGCGCAGCACATGTGGGGGGCCGGCGAAGGGCGGCTTGGCATAGACGAACCATTTCTTCTTGCTCCACTCAGCGGCCACTTGCTCGAACCAGGCGGGATCACTGAAATCGGTTGCGGGACCTCGGCAATCGAGCAGTCCCTTGCCGTAGAGCCTGCGAATTCGGTCGAGGAACTTTTTGCCGAACACGGTTCGCAGGACCGGAATGGGCAGCAGGAACAGCGGGTGGCTGGTGTGGATCCAGCGCCGGTGGTCAGTCGACAAACCGCCGGCGGGAAGCACGCAGTGGATATGGTAATGGGGCAGCAGGTTCTGGCTCCACGTGTGCAGGATGGCGAGGAACCCGATCTCGGCTGCGAGCCGCTTGGGATCGGCGGCAACTTCGATCAGAGTCTGGGATGTGGCCTGGAACAGCAGAGCGAAGAAGCGTCTGGGAGTGGTGAGCGCCAGCGGGTTCAGTTGGTGGGGCAGGGTGAACACGACATGGAAGTAGTTGGTGTTGAGCAGGTCGCGTTGCTGCGCCTCGACCCAACGCCGGCGGGCCTGCGCCTGGCACTTCGGGCCACAACGCGATGGGCAGGAGTTATAGGAGATGGGCGCTTCAAACTGGCAGTGGGCACACTTGTCCTTATGTCCGCCCAGAGCCCGGGTACGGCAACGCTGGACAGCTCGAAATGCCTTCAGCTGCTGAAAGCTGAAGATGGCCTTGAAGCGTTCCAGAAACTGCCTGCCCTTTGCGCGGACGATGTCGGCCACCTCGATGGCCGGGCGCATCATGGGCGGCGTGGCCGATGAAAGGCGCGACTGCACTGGTCGAGGCTGACCAGCTTCCGTTCTTCGATCGGGTTGGCGACTGGCTGCAGGCGCGGCTGGGAAAGGTGAAGATACCGGGCTGTTACCTCCAGATCCTCATGACCGAGCAGAAGCTGGATGGTGCGCAGGTCGGTGCCGGCTTCCAGCAAGTGTGTCGCCCCACTGTGGCGAACCAGGTGCGGGGTGACTCTCTTGCCGAGGCCGGCCCGGTTGGCAGCTTCGGTGCAGGCACGCCACACGATCTTGTCTGTGATCGGCGGTTCGCGGTCGCGGTGCATGCGTGAGGGGAACAGGTAGACCTGCGGCTTGAGCCAGCGCCAGTGAGCACGCAGAGTCTCCAGCAGCGTCGGGCTCAGAGGCAGGTCGCGATCCTTGCCGCCCTTGCCGTTCACGACATGGATGACCATGCGTTGGCGGTCGATATCGGCCAGCTTCAGACCTGCCACTTCGGAGCGCCGCATCCCTGTGCCGTAGAGAACCATCAGCAGCGTTGGCTCGAAAAGGCTGCTGCTGGCATCGATCAGGCGTGTAACTTCTTCCTGGCTCAAAATCTTGGGGAGTTTCCTGCGCGTCTTGGGATAAGGCAGGAACGGGCGAAACTCATGCCGGTGTAGAGTGTGTAGGAAGAAGAACCGCAGTGCGGCAACATGGTTCTCGACTGATCCCGGATCCAGCTTCCTTACCTTGAGCAGATAAGCCTGGTAAGTGCGGATAGGATCGGGGCTAAGCTTGTCCGCTGACTTGCCGAAGTGTTGGGCGAACCGCTCGACGAAGCGCAGATAGCGCCGCGTCGTGGCCTGTGAGTAGTTGCGACGCTCGAGTTCTTCGAGCATCATTTTGCGAAGGTGAGTCACAGTTAGGTACCTCCTGTGACTCACACTATCCCGGCCTCAAAACTACCCCTCAGCCACCACTGCAGCGACCGCGGCGCCTGCGGCTTCGTTCTCGTCGCCAACCTGTCAGTGTCGTTAGCAAGTAGAAATGTCCGCTTTTGGTAGCAAATGAAATGTCCGGTTTCATAAATTAGTAGCCGTAGAGGCGGTGGAAAAGTGCGAATCCCGCGCAGTTTGCGGGATTTGCAAGTTGAGAGGGAAAGGAACTTTTCCTCTCAACGTCTTTTCCACGGCCTTGATTTGTTTTTTGCTCAGCGGCGTCAGGAGCTTTCCTTCCGGGCTGTAGTGTCCGATGCGGTGCCCCGCGATCATGAGGGTCAGCGTATTGTCCAGGTGCTGATGGATGATTGCCTTGCATCCGGCCAGGGTATTGCGCCAGTGGGCGCGCTCGAGCTGTATGACCAGGTTATTAAAGCGTATGGTGTTGTCCCGATCGACGGTGCGCTCGTAGCGTTGCGTAAAAACCATCTCCAGGTTCCTGTGCCGGCAGGATATGAACGCCGTTCCGCGCTCAGCTGCCGGAACCGTAAAACGGCGGTTGAACTCGGCGATGTAGTGATCGTTCAGAAACTGGTTGGCGCCTTCCAGTGTTCGTATACCGTGCAATCGCAACTCCTGCGGCAGGCGTCCCTGCCAGGTTGAGAAGTTGCGTTCCGAGCGTCCTCGCGCCTGCGGAGAGTAGGCCGGAATCATATGCACTCCCAGTTCCTTCATGGCGCGGCCAACCTGCGTTGGACGCTCATAATCGACCTTGCCGCCGCTCTTCGGCGTCAGCCAGAAATGGGCTCCACGGTCGGAATAGAGCGAACAGAACAACCCCTTCTGTTCAATCACTGCCCGTAGCCCGGCCATCACCGTGAAGGTGGTTTCCTCCGGCGCCAGTTGCGCGTAGTAGATATCGCTGGTGGCATCGTCCAGGATCACGATCAGGTCATGCTTACGCTCATCCTGAAACCAATGGTGCTCGCTGCCATCAATGTGCAGCATCATCCCCGGCAGTGGACGCCGCTCACGCCGCTTGCGATGCACGCCCCGTCTGGCCTTCCGCTTCACCAGGCCAGCTGACTGCAGGGCCTGCTTGACCCACGTGTAGCTCAACCCGATCTGGTGTTCTTCGCCGAGCTTCTCATGAAAGTGGCGCACGTTCAGATCGAAGTACCTGTCCCGATATAAGCTCAGAACCTCTTCAGCCTGTGCCTTCGACACCCGCCTGCTGCTTGGCTTCCGCCGTCGCCGGTCCAGCAGTCCCGTAGGGCCCTGCTCCTCAAGCCGCTTCCGCCATCGTCGCATCTGCCGTTCGCTGATGCCGACCAACTCCGCTGCCTGCCACCACTTGATCTTCCCTGATGTGGCTCGTAACAACACTTCCTGTAACTTCATCGCCCGCTCCGCCGCGGTCCTCGGATAGATCTCCATGCTCTCGCGCATGGCTCCATCCTCGCCGCCCGAAAAGCGGACATATCACTTGCTATAAACACCGGACATATTATTAGCTAACGACAG
>DATGAD010000493.1:0-4719 GCA_035313725.1 Alloacidobacterium sp.
GGGCTTTTGGCTCGTTCTGCCCTTGGCCTTGCTGGTGATCACCGGGATCATCATGGCCTATCCGTGGGCGAACGCTCTGCTCTTTCGCCTCGCCGGAAGCCCGGTGCCGATGCGCAATGCGGCCAGACAAAATTCACGCCATCACGCGAGTGTTGTGCCCGGCCATCTCGACGAGGCCATCGCCCAGGCAGTCAGTGGTGTGGGCGGCTGGCAGAGCGCCGCTTTTCGTCTCGGTCAAAATCCGAGCGAATTGAACATTACTGTCGATCGCGGTGACGGCGGACAGCCGCAAAAGCGTGAGCAGGTCTTCGTTGATGCATCTACCATGCAGGTGCTGCACCGCGTGCCGTTCGCGGAGCTGAGTCGCGGGCAACAATGGCGCAGTTGGGTCCGCTTCATACATACCGGTGAAGCAGGCGGCTGGTGGGGCCAAACCGCAGCGATGGTGACAGCTCTTGGAGCGATCATGCTCTCCATTACAGGTTTTTTGTTGTTCTTTGCTCGGCTCCGAAGGTTGCGCGGTTAGATATGGTTTGGTCTAGGGGACGACGGGGAGACTGATGAGGCTGGCTTGTCCGGGCGTGTGCCAGATGCGCTGCGTTGCTTTCTGATAGTCCGCCGGTTTTGCATCGAAGATGTTCGGCACAAAGGTCTGCGGATTGCGGTCGTAGAGTGGGAAGAGGCTGGACTGCACCTGGACCATGATGCGATGCCCCGGTTCGAAGACGTGATTCACCGTCGGAAGGCCGAAGCGGTAGAGCAATGGCCTGTCGGGTGTGATGGCCTCGCCATGTTCGAAACTGGTGCGGTAACGGCCGCGGAAGATGTCGAGCGAGATGGCTAGTTCATAGCCGCCCATTGCTGGCTGTGAAGGAACGGTGCCGGGGTAGACGTCGATGAGCTTAACGACCCAGTCGCTGTCGCTGCCGCTGGTTGAGGCGTAGAGGTTCACTTCGGGCGCGCCGCTCAGGCGAAGTGGCTTTGTAAGAGGCTCGCTGACGTAGGTCAGCACGTCTGAACGGTCATCGACGAAGCGCTGATCGTTGACCAGCCAATATCTCCAGGCGTCTTCATCGCCGGCGAAGACTGGTCGCGGGCGGTAGGGCACGGGCTTTGAAGGATCGGATACGTACTCGTCGTATTTTGCTGTCGCAGTGTCTGGCGCATTGAAGGACAGGCCGCCATTGGCAGTGAGATAGAGCGGCTGCGATTTATTCGAGCAGTTCGCATCGCAGCTCAGCGGCCAGGATTTCAACTTGTCCCATTGATTTTCGCCGGTGTTGTAGATGAAGACTGGAGGCGTGTCTGCCTTGGGCGCGCCGTCGAGTAGATATTGATTAAAGAATGGGAGCAGCACGTCGCGACGGAACTGGAGCGTGGTATCGCCGTCCCAGCGCAGCGGTCCGAGGGTGAAGCCTTCGTAATTGACCTGGCTGTGCCGCCACGGGCCCATGACGAGGTAATTCATGTTGTTGTTTGTGTCTTTTGGCTCGACGGCTTCATAGCTGTGAATTGCGCCCCACATGTCTTCCTGGTCCCACAGGCCCTGCAACCACATGGTGGGAACTTTGAGCGGCACCTTTGCCATGATTTTGTCGAGAGCCTGTCCTTGCCAGAAGTCATCGTAGGCGGGGTGTTCGTCGACCTTGTGCCAGAAGGGAAGCTGATCGAGGCCGCCGTAGCGGGCGAAGTCGCCTGCCGAGCCTTTTTCGAGGAAGTTGGTGTAGTCGTCATGGTCCATGCGCGGTATGGCTTCACCTGACCCACGTACCGTAGTCTGCTCGGTGAAGTAGTCGAGGTTGATTTCGCGAAAGGCACCGTAGTGGAACCAGTCATCGCCCATCCAGCCGTCGATCATCGGACTCTCGGGCGCGGCGACTTTCAGGGCTGGGTGCGGATCGATGAGCGCCATGACGACGGTGAAGCCCTCATAGGATGAGCCGAGCATGCCTACTTTGCCGTTTGATTCGGGTACGTTCTTTACCAGCCAGTCGATGGTGTCATAGGCGTCTTTGGTGTCGTTGGGGCCGTTCGGATTTAACGGGCCGGTTGGCGGAGGGGTCATGACGTACTCGCCTTCGGAACCGTACTTGCCGCGCACGTCCTGGAAGACGCGGATGTAGCCGGCCTTGACGAATACATCGTCGCCCTGCGGCAGCTCGTCGAGCATGTGCGGCGACTCGTTGCGCTGCGTGCGGCCTGCGGCGTTATACGGCGTGCGGGTGAGCAGGATGGGAGCGTGCGACGCGCCTTTGGGAATCACGATGACGGTGTAGAGTTTCACTCCGTCGCGCATGGGGACCATCTGGACGCGCTTGACGTAGTCGTAGTCGGTTTTCGGTGGCGTAAATTTCGGCGGGATGTCCGGGGTCATCGGGCTGGTCTGTGCGTGAAGAGAGAAAGGTGAGATGGCCAGGACAACGGTGGCAATGGCAGAGCGGCAGGAAAAAATCATGTGGCAATTCCTCATCTTTGCAGCGCAGGAAAGACACGCGCCTCCGTAAACGGCGGCTGGATCAGCGTTGTGATTCTGTTGTTGCGAAGTATATCAAGCCAGATGCGCGTCTCAGTGCGCGGCGGTCGAAGTCTGCATCAGGCGTGGGCTCAAACGCTGCAAGGGCTGGCCCTTCGGCGTGAAATAGGTATCGATGAGGAACGAGATAAATCGCTGCGTGAAGATGGTGCTGTGGTCGGGCACTACGTCCGTGTCGATTTCCATCAGCCAGTAGGGCGTGCCGTTGCAGCGGTTGGGGCGCTCCTGAACGGCGAAGCACGCACCAGTGTCGGCGAGGCGGAATGTGCTGACAATGTCGAGGCCCTGCTTGTTGAAGAGGTCGCGGTTGCATTGCGCGATGGCATTCGGGTCTTGGATTGTGATCTTCTGACCGGTGGAGGAGACCTGCATCTGAGTTGCGCCAATTGCCTTGAGCATGAGGTGGCTCTGCAGGATCGGCATATGTGGCGCGGTGCTCATGTAATAGGAGCTTTGGTCCACTGCGCCTTCTGCTTTTGTGTTCAGCTCCCAATGCGCATGCTGCTGGTTATGCGGATCGAAGCAGGCGAGGTCGTACTTCTTGTTCGGCTCCTGATTCAGAGTACGGAAGCTTCCTGAGCCTTTGAACTGCAGATCGGGCCACCAGTGTCCGATGGGCATGGCAACTTTCGTAGCGAGATCGGTGGTGGATGTAAGTGATACGAAAAGGGGCCGGTCATCTGACTGGTTTGACGTGGGAACAGCTGCTCTACCTTCCGCTGCTTCGTTCTGCACTGTGGGCTGATAGCTGTATCCGTTGTAGGTCAGGAAATCGAGCATTTGCTTGGCTTCGGTTGCGGCGCCGGCTGGATTGATGAAGATGACGAGATCGGCGCGGGCGTCAGTTGCGAGCTTGGCGGCTACAGCTTTTTCAGTGGCTTCCTGCGAACCCTTTGGGGCTGCGTTTGCTTCCTGAGTAAAGATCGTTGTCTGCGCGATCTGGCTCGCGGTTGCTTCGCTGAGCGTGCGTTCGAGCAGAAGGCCTCCAAACGAGTGGCCAATGTAGATGGCTAGCGCGTGCTCGTTCTCATGCGTGCGCGTGGCGATCTGCGTGAGCGCGCTTGAGAGCGATGCGCCGGGAACGCGGGTCGCCGTGGCTTCGCGGTTGTAATACGAGAGCTGCTGCTGCACGGGCCAGGAATCTTTAATCAGATTGCCGCGCCAGCCGACGAAGATGCCGATGACGTGATGGCTCTTTCCAAAGCGCCGGTAGACTTCCTGCAATGCAGCTTTGAAACCGGCCACGTTGCTGTTGGTTTCGGCGGCGTTGTTCTTCCAGCCGTGCACGAAGGTGATGACGATGGGATCATTGCCTGGTTCGGTCTTCGCGAGGTCGTTGGCCTGCCGGATTACACGCAGCGCGTTGTCTACTTCAACTTTGTCGAAGAGCTCGCCCATGTCGTCGACTTCGATGAAGGCGAGGCAGATGGGAGTCTCGGCGCTGAGGCAGGGCTTTTCCTGCGATGCGATGGCGACGGTCGTTGTTGGAAGCGGGTTGGGAGGCTCGGGTGGCACGACGATCGCGGATTTTGCGACGCGATACGACTGCAGGGGAACGTGGCAGCCCTGGAGCACTGGCAAGAGGGCGATGGTCAGGAGGAGAGATTTTGCGAGTTTCATGGCTGGCCTCCTGCGCCTGATTTTGGCTGGTTGCCGCGGCGGAAGATGGCTCCGAGCAAGTTGGTGATCTCCGGTTTGTATTCGGTGTAGAAGCTTGAGAGAACGGCGGTGCCGAAGGCTCCCGCGGCGCGCTGGCCCACCTGCGGGAAGGTGTTTTCAGCCGCGGGATACCAGGGATAGCCTGCGTAGGCTCCGCCGAATTCTCCGGCAAAGCGTGAGAAGGCGGGGATGCGGCGGCCGTCTCCGGTCTTGGTGGAGTGGCGCACGGTGATCACGTCATACCAGACGTGGCCGAAGCGCTGCCACCCGTCGTGCGTCAGCGCATCGAGGCTCTCGTCGGAAGGATTGGTGCAGGGCGCGGCCATCTCCGGCGAGCGGCGCATCGTCATTCCGCAGATAGCATTTCGGCGGCGGCGAATGACGTTGGGATCATCGCGATAAGCGAGGAAACGAGGGTCGTCGTTCAGGATAGTGCCGACGAGATACTCCGCTGCACCCTTGCCGACGGTCTGCGTATAGCGCGAGCCGACACGCATGCCGTAACCCCACCAGGTGCGCTTCCATTC
>DATGAD010000494.1:0-3396 GCA_035313725.1 Alloacidobacterium sp.
TTGCCCTTACACCGACCCTCTACATCGCGACCGGGGCAAAAGCTTCATGGTCCCCTCAGGCTGAGGTGCTGAGCGGCAGCAGTCCGCTGCCTGGGCAGACTGTCAATTGGTCAGCGGCAGCGGGCGTGACGCCGTCTACAGGAACTGTCAGCGACGCAAACGGAATAGCATCTACTCTGCTCAGCATTGGTCCTCTTGCTGAAGGCGCGGACATTCCGCTCTATGCCTGTCTTCCGGGAAATACAACCTGCACGACATTTCAAATTTATAGTGTGCACCCGGAAGTAGCGCAGCTCGCACCAGTCAGCTGCAGGACAGACGTTGAGCGCCAGCACAACACCCGCTCCAGTTGTTTTGCGGGTGACGGATGCGGTTGGTCACCCGATGGCCGGGGGCACAGTCATATTCTATGAAACGCTCAAGTTCTGGACGCCGGATTGCCCCGTGCTCGGAAGCTGTCCATCCGCTCCGGTTCTTGCTAGCCAGGCGGTGCAGGCGATATCTGGTGCAGACGGTCTGGTGACGTTGACACCTTTAACCGGAGACGGAGTGCCAACTCGCCTCTACGTGACTGCGGTGACGGGCAATGTAGCTTCGCTGAATTTTGAGATCGAGCAACATCCGTAAGAAATTGGGTTACTCTGATCCTGTCGCCCGCATCATCTTTTGTCCCAGGACTCTTCTATGTCTCTCGGCATCCGTCTGCGCATGCTCTTGTGCGCCTCAATTCTTCTTTGCGTCGCCGCGTCTGCAGAAACGCCTGTCGTCGTGAAAGTCGTGGTCGTCGCGATGTACGAGCAGGGAGCGGATACAGGCGATGCCCCCGGTGAATTTCAATACTGGGTCGAGCGTGAGCATCTCGACAAAATCATAGCGTTTCCAGCGGGGAATCACGATCTCCGGATAAACAGTAACGGAGTGCTCGGCGTTCTTACCGGAGTGGGCACAGCCAAGGCAGCCGCAACCATCATGGCCTTGGGCGTTGATCCAAGATTCGATCTAACGCATGCGTACTGGGTTGTTGCCGGCATCGCCGGAGGCAATCCCGCAAATGTGTCTCTTGGTTCAGCAGTCTGGGCACACTGGGTCGTCGATGGCGATCTTGCATACGAAATCGATGCCCGCGAGATTCCTCCAGACTGGCCCACAGGATACGTGCCTCTCCGCAAGTCCACACCGTATGAGCAACCGGTAAACACCGAGCTTGGCGAAGTCTATGAATTGAATCCATCCCTGGTTCAATGGGCTTTTCAACTCACCAAAGACCTGCCTCTGCCAGACAATGCAGCCATTGCAGAGCGGCGGTCGCACTTCAGACAGCCAGTCGCGAAGAAGCCACCTTTTGTTTTCATCGGTGACGATCTCTCTGCATCAACCTTCTGGCATGGAGTCAAAATGGATGCGTGGGCGAACGCCTGGGTAAGCTACTACACCGGAGGCAAGGGCAATTTTGCAGTCACTGGAATGGAAGATACCGGGACTCTTCAGTCCCTTAAGTTTCTGGCGCATGCGGGCAAGGCGGATTGGAACCGCATCCTGGTGCTGCGCACCGTGAGCAACTACGACCAGCCTCCTCCTGGGATGACCGCTTGGGAAAGTCTTGCGGCGGAGAAGGCAGGCAAATATTCAGCTTTTCTACCGGCCCTCGAAAGTGCTTACTCGGTTGGCCATGTTGTGGTCGATAAATTAGTCGAGGATTGGACCCACGCACAGAATCAAGTGCCTTAGTCGGGGCTGGCAGATTTCAGTTGTATCGCTTGTCGGGTCAAAAGCATCTTTCTTGTAGGTGAAATTTCACGAGGAGGTGCCATGGGCGTGCCCGCGAGCGAAACACAGGTACAGATTCCAGCTGTAGAAGCTGGACGGAGGCCCCGGGTCCTTATCCTTGGCGGTGGCTTTGCCGGGATCAACGCAGCAATGGCGCTGGCAAGACTGCCGGTTGACATCACCATCATCGACCGTCGCAATCACCACACCTTTCAGCCTTTGCTCTACCAGGTGGCGCTGGCTGTGCTGTCGCCCGCCAACATCGCGACACCCATTCGCAGCATTCTTCGCAAGTATAAGAATGTCGAGGTGCTGATGGATGAGGCTGTCGGCTTCAACACAACGTTGCGGCGCGTCTGCATGAAGAGCGGCGTTGAAATGAGCTACGACTACCTCGTAGTCTCTACCGGCGCGACGCACTCCTATTTCGGCAACGATGCCTGGGAGCAATATGCTCCGGGCCTCAAAACAGTCGAAGACGCGACCGAGATTCGCCGCCGCGTACTGCTGGCATTTGAACTCGCGGAGAGGCAGATGCTCGAAACCGGTTCGCATCCTCCGCTGAATTTTGTAGTCATCGGCGGCGGCCCGACGGGTGTTGAACTCGCGGGTGCCATTTGCGACATCGCCAAGCTCTACATGCGCCATGATTTTCGCCACATCGATCCAACCATGGCGCGTGTCCTGATTCTAGAAGGTGGTCCGCGCATTCTGGCTGCATATCCGGAAGACCTTTCGCGGAAAGCAGTCGAGCAATTGAACGACCTCGGTGTAGAAGTGCACACCGGCGCTCAGGTCACCGATGTGAAGCCCGGTTACGTGATGGTGGGCGATCGGCGGCTGGATGCTGTTGTAACGCTGTGGGCAGCGGGCGTTCAGGCCTCGCCACTGGGAAAACTGCTGGGCGTCGAAACGGACAAGCGCGGCTGCGTGCTTGTGAACAAAACGCTGAACCCTGAAGGGCATCCGGAGATTTTTGTTTGCGGCGATCTCGCGCACATCGAGCAGGATGGCAGGCAGATTCCTGGTGTCGCTCAACCGGCGATGCAAATGGGCGCGCACGTGGCACGCATGATTGCACAGGATCTGAAACGCCAGCCGCGCAAGCCCTTCCACTATTTCGACAAGGGCGATATGGCTACGATTGGCCGCCTCGCCGCGGTCGCCAAAATAGAATGGCCGTTCAAAGCACACTGGAGCGGCTTCATGGCCTGGCTCACGTGGCTGACGATTCACATCTACTTTTTGATTGGCTTCCGCAATCGCATCTTTGTTTTCTTTGAGTGGGCGTGGACATACTTCACGTTTACGCACGGCGCGCGTCTCATCACCGGAAGCCAGGAGCTGCCCGGGTGGAGTACACAGCAAGGCGTCGAAGTGGCGTCCGGCAACATTCCACCAGATGTTCCATTCGACCCAACATCGCCGGGCTTCCTCGATCACCATCATGGACAGGTGGCGTCTCAGAGCATTTCTTCTGCGAAGGATAGTTCAAAGCAGGTAGTTTCCTGATAGAACTATTCTTTGCCGATATCTTCGTTCCAGACTTGAGGATTCGCGCGAATGTAGTCGCCAAGCAGTGTGACGCACTCTACATTATCGAGATCAACCACTTCGATTCCGTTCGAG
>DATGAD010000495.1:0-10491 GCA_035313725.1 Alloacidobacterium sp.
GCCGCACCTGCAGAAGTCGCTGCGGTCGGGTGGTTTGGGTGTTGCCGGGCGTGGGTCGCAGTTTCGAGTTTCGATGCTGCTGGTGGTGGGGCAGATTGGTTTGTCGGTGGTGGTGATTACGGCAGCTGGACTGATGCTGCATAGCCTGTACAGCTTGTCGCAGGTGGATCCGGGATTTCGCACTGACCGGATTGTTACGGCAGAAGTTTCGCTCGATGCTTCAGCGTGCAGGCAGCCGGGGCGTTGTCATGCATTCTTTCAGCAACTGGAACAGAAAGTGCGCACGATTGCCGGCGTGGATGATGCAGCTCTGGTGGATACGCTGCCAATGACGGGATGGGATCTGGGTTACGTCTACGACGCCGAGGGTCATCCGCGCGATGCGCGGCAGGTGGCGAAGCAGGCGGCAGGGCGGACTGTGTCGACGGAATATTTTGGGACGGTTGGGCTGAAGCTGTTGCGCGGGCGTTTGCTGGAGGATTCGGACCAGTCGGGGAAGAGCCGCGCGGCGGTGATCAATCAGAAGATGGCTGAGTCGCTGTGGCCGAATCAGGACCCGCTTGGAATGCATATTGAGGAAGTGGCGGACGAGCCTTCGCCGGGGCTGCTGAATCCGAATGTCGCGTCGATTGTGGTGGGCGTGGTGAGCAACACGCATCATGACAGCCTGGCGAGTGGTTTTGATGAAGAAGTCTATCTGCCGATGACGACGGACAATGAGCAGCCGCAGATGATGGTTTTACTGCATTCGCGTCTGCCCACAGAGCAGGTGGCGAGCGGACTGCGCAGGACTGTTGCGGAGATTGATCCGCTGGTGCCGGTGACACATGTGCGGACGCTGGATGAAGTGGTGGCGGCGTCCGCTTCTACGCCGCGCTCGCTGGCGATCTTGCTGTTTGGTTTTGGGGCGCTGGCGGTTGGAGTTGGGTCGGTTGGGGTCTACAGCCTGATTGCTTATGTTGTGAGCTGGCGGACGCGTGAGATTGGGATTCGGCTTGCTCTGGGCGCGCCGCGCTGGCAGATTGTGCGCTCGGTGGTGCGGCAGAGTCTGGTGCTTGCGATTGCTGGATCGGTTGTCGGGCTGGCCGGGGCTATTGTTTGCGCGAGCCTGCTGCGGCGATTTCTCTTTGAGGTGCGGCCTTTTGATCCGCTGACGTTTTGTGTTGTTCCGGTGCTGATGCTTTTGCTCGCTGTGCTTGCGGCTTGGGTTCCAGCAAGGCGCGCTGCTTCGATTGATCCTATGGTGGCGTTGCGGTCGGAGTAGCCGGTTGTGTCATCGGGTTGTTCTTTTCTTCGGGGCGCAAATACTGCGTCGAAAGCAATCCGGAGCATGGTCATTGACAATGCCAACGGCCTGCATCCACGCATAGACAATGACCGGTCCTACAAATTTGAAGCCGCGCCGCTTGAATTCCTTCGATATCTTTTCGGCAAGCGGCGAGCTGGCCGGAACCGGGCCGCTGTTCTGGATTGGCTGACCTCCGGCCATTTCCCAGACCCAGTGCGAAAAGTCGATCCCCGCTTCCCGCATTTCAAGAAATATGCGGGCGCCGCCGATCGTTGCTTCGATCTTCGCGCGGGACCTGATGATGCCGGGATTCTCAAGGAGTTTGGCAATATCTTTTTCGCCAAAGCGTGCTACTTTTGCCGGATCGAAGTGACGAAAGGCAGTCCTGAAGGCCTCTCGCTTACGAAGCACGACGATCCATGCCAGTCCGGCTTGAAAGCCTTCGAGCATGAGGCATTCCCACAGGGAACGGCTATCGAAATCAGGCACGCCCCATTCCTTGTCGTGATAGGCGCGCATGAGCGGATCGTTCTGTGCCCATGAACAGCGAATCTTGCTCGGATCGTCGATCACTCGTTCTTCCTTCTTCATCACATATGATTGAACACAACGATAGGCAACGGACGAGTGATTCACTCACAATTCTCGAAGATACAGTGTCTGGACCAATGCGCCAATTGAAGTTGATCCGTAAGAAAACCAGTCGCCACTCGCACCCCCGCATTTGTCAGAACGGGGATTGCATCAGTTTGGAATTTCCGAACGGAGACATCCAAAGCCAGATGCTCATAAGCGATCCCAATCACCTCGCGCTCTCCTATACCCGGGCCATGACGGCCTTCCCCTTCTTTCACCACGAGCCTCAACACATAGTGATGATCGGATTAGGCGGCGGATCCATGGTGAAGTGGTGTTATCGAAACCACCCGGATGCGGAGATCACTGTTATCGAGATCAATCCGCATGTTATTTCTTCGCGAGAACAGTTCCATATTCCAACAGACGATCATCGACTTCGTGTGATTGAGGGTGATGGGGCCGATTATGTAGTCAGCACGAAGGACTCGCCGGACGTGCTGCTGGTAGATGGTTTCGATACTTACGGGCAATCTCCACAGCTATGTTCGCAGGCATTTTACAAGAACTGTTATCGGGCCCTCGCTCCTGATGGGCTGATGGTCGCTAATCTATGCGGCTCTGAAAATCAGGGTTCGATCGACAACATCCGCAATGCTTTCCATGGGCGCACGGCAATCGCTGTTCCTGACGACGGAGAAAATCAGGTCGTGTTTGCGTTCAAAGGAAAACGCTCCCAAGGCGAAACTCTGCCTGCGGAAGAACTATCGGAGAAGCTGCGGGATTACGTTCTTATACCTGTGCAGGTTCAATAGTGGTTTGCCTGCGCTCGGTGTCAGCCGCGATTCAGCTCAGCAGTTTCGCTCTCAGGGATGGGGATTTGCTCGGCGATTTCTACGTCGAAGCCCTGCAGGGCGGGAACGTGCGTCGGCGTGTTCGAGAGCAGGCGTACTTTGTGGATGCCGAGGTCGGCGAGGATCTGGCCGCCCAAACCGACTTGCCGCAGTGTTCGCTGGTGGCGGTCGTCGTGATGCTCACGGGCGCGGGCTTCGCGGTGCAGGATGATGCGGTGCGGCGTGAGGGTGCGGTCGATGTCGAAGCCGCGGCTGGTGTTGTGCAGGTAGATGAGCGCGCCTCGGCCTTCGTCGGCAATGGCTTTGAGCGAGCGCTGCATAATGCTGTGGCAGTCGCAGAGCGTGGTGCCGAAAATGTCGCCTGCGAGGCAGTGCGAGTGCACGCGCACTAATACGGGCTCTTCTCCCTTGCTTACATCACCCCTGACCAGAGCGACGTGGCTTTCGCCGCCGTTCACCTCGCTCTCGTAGGCGATCATGCGGAAATCACCGTAAGGTGTCGGCATTTCGCTTTCGGCGACGCGGACGATGTAGCGCTCATTCTGCAGGCGGTAGCGGATGAGTTCGGCGACGGTGAGCATCTTCATGCCGTGCTGGTTGCAGAACTCGATGAGGTCGGGAACGCGGGCCATGGTGCCGTCGTCCTTCATGATTTCGCAGATGACACCGGCGGGGATGAGCCCGGACATGCGGGCGAGGTCGACGGAAGCCTCAGTTTGTCCGGCGCGGACGAGGACGCCGCCTTTACGGGCGCGCAGCGGGAAGATGTGGCCGGGGCGGGCGAGGTCGTTCGCGGTGGAAGTGGGGTCGATGGCGACTTTGATGGTGTGGGCGCGGTCGTGCGCTGAGATGCCGGTGGTCACACCTTCGCGGGCTTCGATGGTCTCGGTAAATGCAGTCCCAAAGCGCGAGGAGTTCTGCTGCGTCATGGGACCGAGGCGGAGGTAGTCGGCGCGCTCTTCGGTCAGGGTGAGGCAGATGAGGCCGCGTCCGTGCTTGGCCATGAAGTTGATGGCTTCGGGTGTGACGAATTCCGCGGCGAGGGTGAGGTCGCCTTCGTTTTCGCGGTCTTCATCGTCGACGACGACGATCATGCGTCCGGCTTTGAAATCTTCGAGCGCGCCGGGAACGTCGGTAAATGGAGGCTTCGCAACCATGCTGCTATTTTCCGCTATTTCTAGCGATTACGGCCAGCAGCATTCGGATGCAGATTTCTTCAGCCTGAAACGTAACCTGCTGCTACTGAGGCAGCGGTAGCTTTTGCCTGGCAGGTGGCGGCGGGCTGGAGTTCGAAGCCTGTGACGATCCTGGCGGGGTATTCGAGTTGGCAGCAGCCAGCGCGGTCAGCTCCGACTGCCGGTATTTTGGAGCGCTTACGTAACCGTGAATGTGATCTTTGGTGATGTCATTGATCACGACTTCAAGGGGCTGCCCACTGTCAGCCTGATAGTACATAACTGGCTGATAGATGTTGACGTGCTTCTGGGAGAGGTTGCGGTCCTCCACCATCATTTCGAGATCGGCATACTGGTGTTTCACATTGGCTTTCTTCAGGCGGATGCCGACGGGGCCCTGGCGCTGAAACTGCTTGGATTTCTGAATGTCGAATTCGTAGTAGCTTCGCTCACCCCTCTTTTGGAGCACTACGAGCTCATCATGGGTGCGCGCGATGGAACCGGTTAGCTCGGTGCGTGTGTTCACCAGATCAGTCCGAGTGTCCTCGATTTCTTTGCCCTGGGCGTCGACTTGCGACTGGAGCTTTTTGTAGCGCGAATCCTGCGGGTGGGGACGAGGGGTTACTGAGCTTTGTTTGACCGTTCTCTGTACAGCAGGGGCCGGGAGAGCAGCTTCGGGTTTGCTGTTTGAGGAGAGTGCATCGACTTTTGCCGTGAGAGCGTCCAGCTGCTTATTTGTGGCGTCGAGCGCGGCCGATACCTGCGCATTCTGCGATACAAGGTTCTGTGCTGTGTGGTGCTCGTGGACGGCGTATCCTACGCCTCCACCGGCAATCACAACAGCAGCGAGATAGGGGGCACAAAGCTTGGCAATAGGCGACAGTGTCGGGAAAGGCGAATCGTCCATGGGTGCCTCCGGAGGGAAAAGATCTGGCTCCAGACAAGATGAAAGCACGTTCCGTTCCAACGCTCCCATAGCACAAGTTGTTTGATGTGTGAGGGTTGCATCCGAGGCGCATGAATGTATATCGTAAAAATTCCTTTGTCACTGGAAATTCTTGCTCAAGAAAACGATCACAACATGAGCGCGTTCCCGCCTAAGAAACGGTGAACAGGAGGCACGCCTTCGATGGCGATTCCAGAGCGGAAGGTTTTTATGGCGTGAAAAACCGAGCGCCAATTCTTCCAGGGGTCGCAATTTGATCCTGATGGAAAGCGACCGCCGCGGCATCCCACTTATCCATCGGGTTTTTGGTTACTTTCATCACCACGCTCGGTTGCGATTGCTCGTTCAAATCAAAATGGAAAGTTCTTTTCTTGACCAGATCCATTGAGCCAAACGCTCCGTTCACCTCGCCTTTGCCATCGCGTATCACAAGCCGTGCTTCCGTGTGATCAATTTCCAATCTGACATGGCCGGAAGGCTTTAAGTGCACTTGTTGCTTGCCAAACAGAAGCTCAAAGTCGTTGCCCCTGGTATCGACGATGTAAGTAGGCATCAAGCTCACGTAGATCGTTCCCCGCAAGCCCCGGACAGCGGACGCCTTGGTGCCGGAAGGAAGCAGTTCGAGGCGCGGAAACGCAATCACTGAATTTGGACCAACACGGATCGTGCTCTGGTCTTCCAGCTCCACCTCTGCTGCGCCCTTTCCGGTTCGAATAATGTTTCCCTGGATAATGGCGCTGTGATTCAAAGGGCGTTGAAACTCCTGGTCAACTGCGCTCGCAAGCTCCACTTCACCTGATACTTCACTGAACCAGGCGATAGCTACTTTTGTGTTGCCATGCGGTTGACCGGGAGGCTGAGCAACTCGATAAGGCTCGCGGGCTGGGGCAGGCGGGGCGTTCTGCAAGGCCCACGTGTTGCATGCGAGCGCGGATACGAGAGTGAATGCGATTACTCTCATCGGCCTTTCGCCTCTTCCTTAAGGAGACGACTGATTTGTCAGGAAAGTCAACTCTCCGGCGAATTTGTCGCGAGAGGAAGTCGCTATCATGACGGCAACCCCGCCTGCCTGCGCGCGAGAAAGCGGCGGATGGCGGGATCCTGTTCGAGACCGATGGCGATTTCGTAGGCGTGGCGCGCTTCTTCGTGTGCGCCTGTCCGTGTCAGCAGGTCAGCGCGGGCGGCCCAGTAGGGCTGGTATTCGGCAAGGCGCTTGTCAGCGGCCATTTTTTCTATAGAGTTGAGCGCGGCGCAGGCTCCCTCGGTTTCAGCAATTGCCAGCGCGCGGTTGATGGCGACTACCGGAGAATCGGTGAGCGCGGAAAGGGCGTCGTAGAGCCGCGCGACATCTTCCCAATTGGGGATGCCGGTGCGATGGCGTGTGACATGCGCTGACTGCAGCGCGCCTTCGATTTGATAGCGGCCGATGGATCGTAACGCGCAGGCACGCTGGAGTAACTCCTCGGCTTCTTCGATCATTTGCCATTGCCACAGGTCTGCATTCTGCTCGGCGAAGGGGACGTATTCGCCATCGGCGCAGCGCCGCGCGGGGCGGCGGGCTTCGGCGTAGAGCATGAGGGCGAGGAGGCCGAGTGCTTCCGCTTGGGAAGGCAGCAGTTCGGTCACCAGCCGGCAGAGATAGATGGCTTCTTCGGCGAGGTCGCGGCGGGCGGCGTCTGTGCCGACAGCGTCGAGCCAGCCTTCGGCGAAGGCGGCATAGATGGCGTCGAGGACGGTTTCGAGGCGCCCGGAATGATCGCGGGAGAGGTCTTCGCGGTCGGGGATACGAAAGGGGATGCCGGCCTGCCTGATTTTGTTTTTCGCGCGGACGAGACGCTGTCCCATGGTTGCCGGAGACATGAGGAAGGCGGAGGCGATGGTTGCCGCGTCGAGGCCGAGGACAACCTGCAGCATGAGCGGCGTGCGGATGCCGGCTTCGATGGCTGGGTGGGCGCAGGCGAACATCAGGGCGAGGCGGCGATCGGGAATCTCTGCGTGGCGCTCGGAGTCGGGCGAGGCAAGAACTTCAGCCATGGCCTCCAGTTCCTCTGACGCGGCCTCGGTCGAGTGCTGCCGCCGTATTCCGTCGATGATCTTGCGTCGGGCCACGGTCAGCAACCACGCTTCAGGATTCGATGGGCAGCCATTTCGCGGCCAGTCTGACAGAGCTGAGGCAAAGGCCTCGGAGAGCGCATCTTCGGCGGAAGCCACATCCCGCGTGCGCGCAGCGAGAAAGGCGACGAGCTTGCCATAGCTCCGGCGCGCCACGGTTTCGGCCGTGCTGCGTGCCTGCGCATCGCCTTCCGCCCCAGGTTCTTCGTTCACGCTTCGGGCTCGTAGCACAGGTAGATTTTCCCGTTCTTGAAGACCCGCGATTGAGCGAGTTTGAGCGGAAGCGTTTTCGGGATGCCGTCAAACATGGAGCGTCCCTTGCCCAGGGCTACGGGGTCCAGCACCATCTGATACTCGTCGATGAGGTTCGCAGCGGCAAGTTGGGCCACGATGCTGCCGCTTCCCAGAATCGCCATCCCCGGGCCTGTCTCTTCTTTCAGTTTTCGAACTTCCGACACAAGGTCGCCCTTGATCAACTTCGTATTGTTCCATGTCGCCTCGGTCAGTGTTCTGGAAAAGACGATTTTTCCCATAGCGTTCATGGCGGGGGCTACCGTGGGAGCGTGCTGGTCGGCGATAGGAGTCGGCCAGAAGCTGGCCATGATTTGATACGTGATTCTGCCGAGCATGAGTTCGCCGCCGCCACTGGCATTGCCGGCAACGAAAGCGGTGAATTCGGGGTCGTCATTTCCCTTCTGTGCCCAGCGGTAGTCGCCGTCGGCGCTGACGAAGTATCCGTCCAGCGAGATGTGATTGAAGGCAATCAGTTTGCGCATGGTTTTCTCCTCTTTTCTAGACAAAAAAATCCTTGGCACCCCAAGGCGTCATTTGTTTCGTGAATTGTCTAATTTCGTAAATCTTCGGGATCAAGCCGGTTTCAGGTATTGGTTTAGGTCATCGGTCAGCAGAGTGCCTTCCCTCACCTGGCGCACTTCAACCACTCCGTGAATGGAAGTCGGGGAGCGCGCTGCCCATGAGATGGCTGCGTCAAGATCGGGAACCTCGATAATGTGAAAGCCGCCGAGCTGCTCTTTGGAGTCGGTGTAGGGGCCGTCAAGCACCTGCTGCTGGCCGCCAGTAGTGCGTACGGTGGCTGCGGTCGCAGTGGGATAGAGCCCGCTGCTGCTTTTCAGCACTCCTGCTTTCGTCATCGCCTCCATGTATGCGCGGTACGCACCGAGCCAGTGCTCCTGCTCAGACCTTGTCAGCGTGTGCCAGCCAGATTCGTACACATAGTCCATCAGCATGTAACGCATTGGGAAATCTCCGCTCTTCATTCAGTTCTTCTACCACCATGACGTCTGGAAATCGGCGATTCAGACAGCGCTGCTCAATTTTCCGATTGCTACTCGCTGCGTGGCCAACCTACCCCCGGGAATGGGGCTTCCATGGTGTAGATCTGGCCGGTTCGCGCTCCATCATTCATGTGCTCGAAGCCATGCCATTCGGCGGCCATCATGAACAGCGTTGTTTTGTCCGCGCCTCCGAGCATGCAGGCAAAGCAACCGCGGTCGATGTTGATTGTCTGCAGCACTTCGCCACCCTCGCGGACACGGACGCAGCGCTTGTTGGGTACGTCGCCGTACCAGACAGCTCCTTCGGCGTCGATGCAGATGCCGTCGGGGCAGCCGTCTCCCAGGTCGGCCCATACGTGGCGATTTGAAAGGGTGCCGTCTGCCATGATGTCGAAGGCCGTGAGCTTCTTGCCGTGGGACTCGGCGATGATCAGCGTCTTGTTGTCGGGGGTGATGGCCATGCCGTTGGGGAAGGCAATGCCGTCGGCCACCTGTCGGGCTGTACCGTCGGGGGTGACGAGCGCGATAATCCCGGGGCCGCCGTTGGCGTAGATGTTGCCGCGGCCATCGACGACGATCTCATTCCAGCCCTGGTTTGAGATGGGAGTTAGATCGGCGTGCGTTACCAGCGAGCCGTCGGACTCCTGGCGTAAAAGGAGCCCCTCGCGGCCGGAAACGACGAGCAGTCGGCCATCGGGCAGCCAGTCGATACAGAAGGGGATGGTGGTGGGCACGCGGACAACGACCTGACTGTTGCCGTTGAGGTCGACGGCAACAATTTCCTGCGCGCCCCAGTTGGAAAACCACAGACGCCCCTGGTGCCAGCGCGGCGACTCGCCGAAACCGAGACCGGTCAACAGGGTTTGGACCTCAGACTGTGTGGCTGGCATAACAATCTCCTGAGAACGGCGAATGGGGACAACTTTACTGGGGAGCGGACATCTCCCATACCGGGCGTACCTCGACGGTGCCGTGGCCTGAGCCAGGGCAGCGAGCGGCCCAGGAGAGAGCGGCGTCGAGATCGGGCACATCGATGAGGTAGTAGCCGCCCAGCTGCTCTTTCGTGTCGGCATAGGGGCCGTCGAGCACCTGCGATTTGCCGTTCGTGGCGGTCACCGTGGTTGCTGTAGAGATGGGCCGCAGGCGATTGCTGCCTTTGAGGGCGCCTGCTTCCTGAAGCGCTTTCGTATAGGACATGTAGGCCGCATAGCCAGCCTGTTGCTCGGCCTGGGACATTTTGTCCCAGCCGGATTCGTTGGCATAGAGCAGTAAGAGATATTGCATCGGGGAATCCTCCGTCGTGAATTTAGGTCTTGCTACCACCATGACGCACGGGAAACGGCCATCCAGACAGCCGGGCAAGATTTTTTTTGCCTGAAAAGCAGAAACGCCGCCCTTGCCGGGCGGCGTTTCTCAATGATTTGAATTCAAACCTTACAGGGTAGACTCGATCTCGAAGCCCCATGCTTCCAGCAGGCCCTCGGGGATGTACTTCGAGTTGCGGTTACGGCGGGCCCATTCGCGCAGGCGAGTCGAGCGGATATATTGATCCGGAGTGAGCTTATATTCCTTGACCACCTGTTCAAAGGAGGTGACAGTAGGCACGACCGGACCGATGGGCTCCGGTTTGCCCCAGTTGGGATTACCACGACGTTTTGCCATTTATAATTTACCCCTAGCAGTAAGGTGACGTGCAGATAATCCGGCGTTGGCAGGAAACCAAGTAACCAGCAGACTCGCCGGGAAGTCACAAAACTCTTCTATTTTAAGTAACTTTTCTCCAGAAATCAATAGGAAAATTGCGTTCTGTTGAAACGAAATGTGCTCCAAAAGCACTATGTTAAATCGTTTTTTTGGCCCTGATACCCGTCTGCACAACCATATTGACGTTATTGACGTTTAATCTGGTTACCTGGTTTCGCACTTGATTAACATTCCTGCAATATATGAGTGAAACTCGCTCATATTTTTCTCGGAACACTTGACAACCGTCCACCGACTCCCCTACATTAGCAGTCGAAGAGTGGAAGTGCTAAAGGCTGCGGAAAACGGCCTTCCTGTCGCATGGAAGCTCTCGCTTGAAGTAAGAAATTTTCTCAAACTCAGCAATCAAAACCGCGAGGATGACCCCTCGCGCGAAGGAGAAGCACCGCAATGGCAACTGCAACTGTAGCCACTACCTTTACGCCGCTGCATGATCGCATCCTGGTCCGCCGCGTAGACGAGGGCGAGACCGTTCGTGGCG
>DATGAD010000496.1:0-10965 GCA_035313725.1 Alloacidobacterium sp.
GCCGCCAGCCGCAAAATCCCGGCACTGTTCTTGTACTGGTCGAGCGCACTTTCGAGCCACGTCTCCGCCTGCCGCATATCGCGAGCGGCCATGGCCGCCCCAATGGCGCTCTCATACATCTGGCTTGTGGCATGCGTCATATCCATCGACGCATAGATCGCAACCGCCTGCTTCGGCTGTCCGATTTTCAGGTACAACCCGGCAAGCGAACTGTACACATCCGCGTTCCCCGGAAATGCCTGAGCCGCAGCATCGAGTATCGCCACGGCCCGATTCTGATTTCCCGCAGCCAGAGCGCTGTTCGCTCGGCGAACGCTCCATGTAGCAAAGAGCCGGTTGAACTCAGCCAGTTGTTCATCCGTCATGTCAACCGAATTGGACAGGCTGCCGACCAGAGCGTAGAGCCGCTGGTCGTCACCCGCGCGCATCAATACCCACCCGTACTGGATCTGCACGTCAACGGGCTCGTCGGTGTTGCGGTCGCGGTAAATCTGCGTCAGCTGGGCGAAGGTCTTCATCGCAGCCTGGTTCTGTCCGACTGCCGACTGAATCGACGCCAGTGTCTGCAGATACGACGTGTCCTGTTCAAGCCGCAGGCGCACCGATTCAGGCATCGCCGCGATCTGCCGCAGAGCTTCGCGGTCATGATTTCCCTGGTGCAGCGCATTCACCATGCCGCGCCAGGCATCCGCATTCTGTGGATTCCTGTCGAGTTCCTTGCGGAAGATGGTGTAAGCCTTCTGCTGATTGCCCTGCGATGCATAGACATCGGCCAGCTGCAATTCAATGCCGATTTGCGGCGGAGGCGCCACTGCCAACGCCTGCTCCAGATACTTCTGCGCGCGATCCCACTCATGGCGCGTCTGGTAGATCGAGCCTACAAGGACGAGAAACGCAGGATCACTCTGCTCCTTGACCAAAACAGTCTGCGGAATGCGCGCAACCGTCCCCAGCGCCTCATCATCCCGGCCCAGTTGATGCTGCGCTGCAATCAGCGCGCGCCAGGCTCCGGCGTTCTCCGGCTCCTCTGTCACGATCTGCTGATAGAGCTGCAGGGCAGGCTCATATCGATTCGCCATCATCAGTAGCGCTGCATATTGCGTCTGCTTATCGACAGGCAGGTCGCGTCCCTCATTCGGAAACGGCAAAGCCAGCGACTGTTGAATGGTGCGGTCGGCTTCAGCCTTGCGGCCCAGCGCCAGATTGGCCTGTGCTAGCGCCCGCAGATATTCCGGATCGTTGTTGAGTTGTGCGCGAACGGTCTTTGGCATGCGGTCGTTGGTGGCTAAAGCCGCCTGCGACTCCCCCGCAGCCGATTGTGCGAGGAACAATCCCCGCCACGCCCCTTGCCGTTCCGGGCCGACGCGCACAGCGCGCTCAAAGGCATCAATCGCCTCTGAGTTGTTCCCCGCCTGCGCATAGGCGCCGCCGAGACCTTCCAACGCATCCGGGCTCGATGGCTTAAGCGCCAGCGCCGCGTTGTACGACTCGATCGCTGACTCTGTGTTTCCAGACTGCAAAGCGTCGCCTGCCTGAGACATCTTCTCCCAGAAGTGCGAGGTTGCGATCGCACTATCCAGCCCTCTGGCTCCGGCTGCGCGCGCGCGTTCGAGATAGCTTGAGGCTTCGGTGAAATCCTGCTGCTTCATGTACACGTAGCCCATGCCGCTCAGGGCTCGCGGATTGTTCGGCTGTTTCTCCAGCAGCGTCTCAAACTGCCGTTTGGCCTCGTCCAGCCTGCCGCTGTTGAGAGCGCGGTAGGCAGAAGCTTCCATCGGATTTCCCGCGGGAGTGGTGGCCGCAGGTTTCTCCGCCGAAGAGGTCACCGGCGACGCTGGAGTGGAGGAAGCGATCGCGTTCCATGCCTCCGCCTGGTTCAAAGCGTTCTGCGCTGCCGGAACACTGTCATATCGCCGCAGAATTGCGATGCCCTCAGGACGGGTCTTCGGGTCATAGGTAAGAATGCGTCCGAGTGTGATCGAGTAGCGCGAATCGGCGGGAAATTGCTGCGCCAGTTTACGCAAACCCGCAACAGCATGCGGACGATCTTCGGGAATGGCGGCTTCCGTGTCGTAGTACGCAAGCGCGTAATCCCCGGGAGGCGGCGTGCTGCCGAAAACATCCCGGTAAATACGCATGGCGTCAGCATATCTGCCGTTTTGCGCAAAACTGCCAGCCTGGCTGAGACGCACGTTCCTCGGCTCGACGTCCGGCATGCCTTGGATCTTGGCAAGATCCGCGGCATTTCCCCCGGCGGCACGCAGCCGCTCCAGGTACATCCTTGCCTCGTCCGTTTTCCCAAGCTGCATGTCGGCTTTTGCAATGCCCGAAAGCGCCTCGCGATTATTCGGATCGGCCAGCAACACTTGCTGCCACGTCTGAGCCGCCATATCGAGATGGCCGCTCGCGGCGAGCGACTGGGCCTTGGCCAGCAAGGCTTTTTCAACAGCGGATTGCGCTTGAGCACTCAATGCGAAACCAAAAAGCGCACAAGCGGCCGCGAGCAGGAGATTTCGGCAAACGTTGCGGTTTACTTTTTCCATTGGACCCTCAGCGTTCCATCCGGGGCGAATCGAAAACGTTGTTCTTGCCAGCCCAGCGCAAACAAAGCCAGGTTCTGGTCGTAGTATTTTGGCGGATCTCCCAGCAATCCGGTGGATGGCTCTATCTGCGCCAACACATTCCGAAGCTGCAAGGCAGCCGTCGATTTTTCTCCCGACGCGAAAAGAAAAGGCATCACTGCGGCAGAAAATCCGGGAGGTGCAGTCGTACTGGAAATACTCCCATCGGGATTGACTGTTTCCGGCGGTGACAAATGCGCCTTTACATAGCTCGACATAGGAGCAAAGACCTGCAACAGCTTCAAAGAGCCCGGTGACTCATGCGCCGTCATCCCGGCCCAAAGATACACGCGGATGGCATCGTAGCTGCCGCAGGCGGGCTTCGATGTCTGCCCAGGTTGGCCCACCGCCGAAAACCCTTTACCGCTTCTATATTCCACCCAGTCCATGGCAAAACCTGAAGGACTAGCTTGTTGCAACCACTCGGGCAGTGCAGACGCCATCGAATTCCATGGCTCTTCCGGATCGGCTCGCTTTGCCGCCAATAGCAGAGGCAAAGGCATGTAGCTGGGATTGAGCACCCAGCGATCCGCATCCGGATGAAAGCCGTACCGGCCCGGTAACAAGACGGCGCCAATCTGGGGCAAGGTGGCGCTCTCGTTCTTTGCGATCAGCGAAAGCATTGCCTTCGCGATCTTACTGTAATGCGGCTTCGCCCAAAGCTCGCCGGCTTCGATCAGGCTGTAAGCGACCCAGAGATCAGAGTCGGAAGCTGAATTCTGATCGAGCACGCCCCATGAGCCATCGTCTTTCCGGCCCCAGCTCCACGCCGGCAGATTTCTGGACAGGTCACCCTGTGCCAGATTTTCCTCCGTCCAGGCGCGAATCCGCTCAAACGAGACGCTATCCCCCGCAACAAGAGCGAAAAACATAGCATAGCTCTGTCCCTCTGAGGTCGTCATCGAATTTCTTTCCGGGTCGATCACGCGTCCTTCAGGACTGAGAAAATGCGCCGCATAATGATCCCAGAGTGGCCAAGCACTCGCCCTCGCCGTCACAGAGTGGCAGCATAGAGCGAATATCATAGCCAGCAGGATCGCAGCCTTCATGTCTGCTGTGCCTCCAGTCTGGCTTTAGCCCGCTGATCGAGCCGCGCCCTCGTCCACGGCACCACAAACAATCCG
Organism: Alloacidobacterium sp.; assembly: GCA_035313725.1. Classification (GTDB taxonomy): domain Bacteria; phylum Acidobacteriota; class Terriglobia; order Terriglobales; family Acidobacteriaceae; genus Alloacidobacterium. The sequence goes on from DATGAD010000496.1 coordinate 3,746, forward strand.
AGAAGGAAAGTCAGAACGACGATCATCCACGGGAAAGTTCTTAGCCAGTTACGAACGCGAGCCCACCATGGCAGATAACCGACGTGGTAGAGGCGATCGCCTAACCGATATGAGGTGAACTCGCTCCCGTGCAAAACGCTAACCGACTGACTGATATCGCCGGACGTAGCAAATTTCGTGAAAGCGCCAATAAACGGCGCTGCCGAAGCATCGTTCCTGAGCGTAATGCTGACGATGGAGCGATTGGATGACCAGGGCGATTCACTGCCTTGGATCAGCGCGTCTGGAAATTGACCGAGGCTCTCGAGCAGACCATCGCGTTCTTTCGCTTGCCCAATTCTCCACCACCAGTTCGGCCGCATTTCAGCCACCTGCCACCAGGCATGTTCGATAGCCGAAAAGAATCCGCCCGTGTCGTGAATGGAAAACCCATGCTCCTTCACTTCAACCGGCAATTGCTCGCTCAGCCGTTCAAATGCAGGCTGATCGTCTGGAGTGCCCAGCACGAGATAGTCCGCATCGCCTCCCAGGATTGAATCGTCATTCACCGAGACCTGCAGCGCCGGATAACCAGTCTGCTCACCCATATTTGCCAACAGCGCGAGAAAAACGCCAAGTTCCGCCGTACTCGGGCGCGGCGGCACTATGATTCGCGTCTGAGAAAGATCGGCAAAGCGCGTAAAGGGAAATCCAGCGTTTGCGAAGAGTTCCAGATTCGGCATGGCAGCCCAGTGATCGAGGCCGCGAATGTCGAGATAAGAACTGCGCAGAATGGCTCCCTGCAGGTTGATAGGCGCCGTGTCCTGGCAGTTCCCTGTCTTCGCCAACTGAAAGTAAAAGTTGAAGAGAAACGTATTGGCCGATGGCCGAATATTCGACAGCGGCACGGCAACATCATAGGCCAGCGCTTTGTTAGGACTGTTGTCGTGCGGCAGAGGAAGCTCGTTAACGAGTGCCCCGTTAGCGGTCACGCGCAGCGTCGATCCATTCGCCAATGGAATCGCGTTGTAGCGATAGTCCATGTGAAGTGAAATACTCTGCCGATCGCCATAGTAAAGATCGGGAGGCAGGCGAAGGTAAACTGGCAGCGGACCGGAGCCATCGCTCTGCAGTTCAGGATTTCCCGAATAATCCCAGAAGGGCGAAATACGATCGGTCCTGAGCCACAAAGGCGCGTCGTCAGCTTCGCGCGGACGCGGCAACCGATATTCCCCAAGATGGACGGTGGTTCCCTGCAGCATCAAATTACCGGTGGCGACAGCCCGCGCCGCAGTTACCAGTTGATCGTCGTCATCGCCTGCTACGATCAGCACCTTTCCGTAAGGATCGACAGGATTCGTACGAACAGCAATCACCGGTCCAGTGGAGCCTAAGTCCATACCGGCAGGCAGATTCGAAAGTCCTTCCACCAGAACAACAACATTCCCCGGTGGCAATATGCCGCCTTTGGTAACAGGAAACGTCAGCGGTCTTGATTTCGCCAGGACTCCAAACCATGAAGCCAGAATACCCGCAGCCTGAAACGCCTTATTGCTGGGCCGGTCAGTCGTGAAGGCAAACGGAATCGAGGCCGACGCGCTGCTGATGGCGCCATCATAGAAAGGCAGCGGCAGTATCTTCAGGTCATCGGCAAGCGGCAGCAGCGATCCCGAAATCTCTATGCCTGAATTGGCTTCCACTCGTCCCCATAAGACCGTGTTCGCCGGATCTTCACATTGCTGCGTGTAGTGACCGATAAATTCGAACTTCAGCACATTGTTCCGAACCAGCAGTTCAGCCGGAAGAGACAAATCCGTCTTCAAAGCCTCCTGCACATTGTCGACTTTTTGCGGAACAGGTAAGGTGGCCACCAGCGCGCCATTCAGATACACATTCAAATGGCTCATCTGCGGAATGAGCGTGGGCGAAAAAGCATAACGCAGATGCAAAGTAGCCTTCTGCACCACTTCGGTCTGGGGCAGAGCAAACGGTATTTCGCGTGACGCTGCTACACCGCGAAATATGATCGCTTCGGGTACTCCAATATCCTTAAGCAGGAACGTGGCCTGGAACGAACCTGCAGCGGGAGCCGCATCCGATGCCTTAACCTGAGGTGAAAGCTTGCCGTGTTTCTGCGCAAACAGCGGTCTGGAAGCACCGGCGAGCAGCATCGCAATCACAATTGCCGCGCCCGCACGCGCAGCTGCCGGCAAAGCAGCTTCCTTTTTTCTTGGAATCAATACACCCAGAGCATGCCCAACTCCTTTAACGGAGAGTCGAACCAGCCGCACAAAGCTGCGCCATGGTTTATCTGCTTCCCGGCGCTCGCTCCGGCTCAGCCATGAATCGGCGCGAGAGTAGAGCACAAGCGTCAGAAGCTCCTCTTCCTCAAGCGCGAGGTCTTCATATTTGATACGAAGGTTCGCCTCGTTCGCGTGAACGATAGTGGCCGGAAAGCTCGCCTCCTTCCCGCGCAGAGGATAGACCACGTGCACGCGGGAATCCGGCGGCAGAGTAAGCGCCTCCTCAAGCTCAATCGAAGCTCCGCCTAGCGACATGTTCACGGACTCACCAAAGACGCTCTTTCCATTCGCAAGACGAACTTCCACCGGCATGTGCATGTCGATGCGCACATCTGTCCTTACCTGTCGTGATTCGAATGCAACAGCATTCGCGACCCCCACAATGATCAGGTTGAACAGTATCCAGAACGCGTTCATCAGAACCGTGCCTGGATGTCCGGCATTCCAGTAGAAGAAGCGGATGGGCGCAACAACCAGGCCAGCCACATTGAGCAGAATCAGGAATATATACGGCCGCGCAATGCGTGCATCAAAGTAACTCTTCTGGACGATTCCGCCCTTGGCTGTCACATTGAACTTACCCAGCTTCGGGTTAATCAGTGCAAGCAGCGTAGGTCCAAGAATGTAAGGGGCAAGAACCGTTTCATACACCTCATTCCAGAAAGAATGGCGATATTTTCCCTGGACCCTAAAATTGGTGAGGTTTGAAAGAAACAGATGCGGCATGGCGTACGCGAGAATCGCCGGCCAGTAGCCGGGAATGTTAATGCGTCCCAATAGCATGTACACCAGCGGCGCAGTAAGAAATACCAGCCGTGGAACCGCATAGAGAAAGTGAATCATCGCGTTGAAATAGCACAGCCTCTGCGGCCATTTGAGTCCGCGCGCAAAGAGCGGATTGTCGGTCCGCATCACCTGGATCATGCCTCGCGCCCAGCGGATACGCTGACCGACATGGCTCGAAAGACTTTCCGTCGCTAGTCCCGCAGCCTGGGGAATATTGATGTAGGCCGTGTTCCATCCGCGTATCTGCATGCGCAGCGACGTGTGCGCGTCTTCTGTAACCGTCTCTGTTGCAATTCCTCCGATCTCATTGAGAGCAGTGCGTCGCAGCACGGCGCAGGAGCCGCAGAAGAATGTCGCATTCCACAGATCGTTTCCATCCTGCAGAACGCCATAAAACAACTCGCCTTCATTCGGAATCACCATGAACTGGTGAAGGTTACGCTCGAACGGATCGGGCGAGTAGAAGTAGTGCGGAGTCTGCAGCATTCCCAGCTTGACATCTTTTAAAAACCATCCAAGAGTCATCTGCAGAAAGCTGCGCGTTGGAACGTGATCGCAGTCGAAAATCGCGACATACGGCGAATCCAGGACCTTGAGCGCGTGGTTTATGTTGCCGGCTTTAGCGTGCTTGTTGTCCGTCCGCGTGACGTAACCGATATCTGCTTCCTCGCAAAATTTGCGAAACTCCTCGCGCCTGCCATCATCCAGCACGTAAACGTGCAGCTTATCTTCAGGGTAGTCAATATTCATGGCGGCAAATGCCGTGGATCGCACGACTGACAACGGCTCATTGTAGGTGGGAATCAGCAGATCGACGTGCGGCCAGTCTTCAAGGTCTTTCGGCATGGGATATGGAGGCCGTCGGAGAGGGCGAATGGTCTGTATATATCCGAGAAACAGGATGACGAACGCATAGAACTCGGCGGATAGAAGAATCAGCATGAAGATGGAATTGATTACGCCCACCCTCTGGTTCGGCGACGCAAACGTCTGCGCCACCGTAAAGATTCGCCAATACGCATACCTCGCCGTCGCGAGCATGGACGCAAACATCAGAGCCAGCGTCACCAACTCGGAACCGGAAATGCGATGGATGCCGAAGGCAAGTCCGATGATCAGGATGCCGAGGACCGCCTGCTCCGGCCACCTGAAGTCAATCGTGACGCATTCGAATGCCAGGAAAAGAAGTATGCCGTACACAGCAATGCGGGCCATGCTGGCCCACAGGCTGGATGTTGTTCCGAGTGATCGCCAGTGGGTCAGGATCCGCTTCATCGCTCGCTCCAGCGAGCCTGTGTTCTTACCGGTGCGCGGACCGGACTCCGCTTCCGTACCCACGACGCCAACTCAAGAAGATCGTGTGTCACCGCTGATCCCGGAGCATGATCGGCAACCGTCATTCTGGACGCAATGGCCTTGGCAATTTCCGCGGCGTCGCGAATCGTAATGGGCAAGAGACGATCGCAGCATTGTCTCTCCACCAGCGCCCGCGCACGCTGGTCGATGCTGTCCTGCTGATCAAACCGGTTGAATATGTAAAAGACTTCCGGGACGTCTACTCCGGAGGACCGCATCGCATGGAACGACGCCTCAATACGGGAAACCGTCAGAATGGAGTTCAGATCGGGTTGCAGCGGAACGAGCACGGTGCCACACATACCCGCGATTTCCGGCAGCATACTCATCGAAGCAGGCCCCAGGTCAAAGATCGTTCGCTGGGCTTTCCGCATCGCCGCTTTCACGTCGTTCTCAAGCCATTGCTTTGTAATTTCATTGGTTCCGATTACCTGCAACGGCGGATAATTTGCGTCGGGCGACACGAATGTCCGCAGTCCGGAACGCAGGTCGGTCGCGCCAAAATAGAAGGGCAATAGTCCGCTTCCTGACGCATCCACCAGCAGGACTTTCTCCTTCATGGCGCAGAAAATTCTGCCGAGGTTCGCGCAAAACGTCGTCTTGCCAACGCCTCCGGCGAGAGAATAAATCGCCAGCGAAGATGAAAAGCTCTCAGCCGGAGCCGGCAGGTTGGTCTCGAAAAAGCTGGTGGGAACAGGCGCTTCAGGAAGAGCCTCTGCCTGGGGCAATTCTGTCTCGACTGGTGGCACAACCAGAGTCTCGACGACAGATGTGGGCAGAGGCTCAGCGCTCACCTCAACCGGGGCAGGCTCAACCAAAGATTCAAATACCTGTGCCTGGCTTTCAATGCTGGCCGGAGCTTGGACTGCGTCGCTTTTCCGGATGTCCACGTCCGTTGCATGATGGGTATGCTGGCTTTTCCTCTGCCGGGAAAAGTCCCGATACGTCGGGGCATCCTCTACATTCGCCCAGGAATAGAGGTTTGCTACGTCTTTCGCCAAATCGCTGTCAATTTCCGGCGCGGCGTGCGGTTTAGTGTCGCCATTTATCATTCAGGTTAAGTCCGTTTCTCGACAATTACATACAACGAATAATCTGAATTGATCACTCAGTTTACTTTGGTAACTGCAGACCTGCCTAACGTAACCTAACCGGCAAAGCCAAGGTAACAGAACGTCGAGAGCTATCTCCACTACTTTCGCAACACGAGCAATCCCTGTTCTTCACCGGGATTGGTGCAATCTCCAGCAGCGCAGACTTGGGGGGATGCTACAGGAGGGGTACTATCATTCTTTTGAAATTTGAACCATCATACTGTAACTTGTTGCTTTTACGCATCAGAAGAATCCATACTTCCCTTGAAGGCGACCGTAAATGGTAATTAGGTCTCTAGTCGCCGGGCAGTTAAGGCTGTGAAAGCATCTCAGGCATAGCAGGACTCAATAATCCACAAAAACAGAAGCCGAAGAACAAAGAAATGCCTGTAGATCAAGCTGCCATCTGGTTCATCTCTTTCCTCACGATCGCCCTGATGCTCCTTCGTCCATGGAAGATTTCCGAGGCCTTCTGGGTTGGCGGAGGAGCGCTGCTTCTCGTGCTATTGAGGCTGATCCCTCTCCACGTCGCCGGACACGCCGTGGCCGAAGGCGCCGACGTCTACCTCTTCCTCGCCGGCATGATGGTTCTCGCCCAGTTAGGACAAACCCACGGAGTCTTCGACTGGCTGGCGACTGTAGCCATCCAGCATGCGAAGTCATCCCGCGCCCGGTTGTTTGTCCTCATTTACGCCGTCGGAACGGTCGTGACCATCTTCCTCTCAAACGACGCGACAGCAGTCGTCCTGACGCCTGCTGTTCTGGCCGCAGTCAAGAAAGCCAGAACTGAGCCGCTTCCATATCTCCTGAGTTGCGCCTTCATCGCAAACGCGGCAAGCTTCGTGCTGCCAATTTCGAACCCGGCAAACTTGGTTGTCTTTCACCAGGGCATGCCGCCGCTCACTCAGTGGCTCCGCATTTTCCTCGCAGCCTCCGCCCTTTCGATCATCGCGACATTCGCCGCATTATATTGGTATTGCCGCAAGTCTCTTCAAGGTGAGACCGAAAGCAGGATAGAAGATGGCCACCTCTCCCATGCAGGCAAACTGGCTCTGGCAGGAATCGGCCTGGTCGCAGGCGTACTTCTCGTTGCTTCCGCGTTCGGTCGCGATCTCGGATTGCCAACCTGCGTCACAGCTGTCCTTGTAGCTCTAGCAATCTGCGCAAAAGAGCGTAGAAATCCCGTCGCGATCCTGAAAGGCATCTCATGGAGTGTCATCCCCCTCGTCGCTGGCCTCTTCGTTCTTGTCGAGGCAATCAATCGCGCCGGGGCGTCACAACTCTCGCAGGCTGCTCTGCAGACAATAGCGGCATGGAAGCCGCTTGCAGCCGCGATTGCCGCCGCCTTCGGAGTCGGCCTCGGAAGCAACCTCATCAACAATCTACCTTTAGGCCTCATCGCGGGATCGTCGATGAATCACGCCCACATTGCGGGAAGCCTGCGCAACGCAGTCTTGATCGGTATTGACCTCGGCCCCAACCTCTCCGTAACCGGATCGTTAGCGACAATCCTATGGCTGATTGCCATCCGCAAAGAGGGTTTACACGTCAGTTCGTGGACCTTCCTCAAGGCTGGAGTCATCGTGATGCCACCTGCCCTTCTGCTGGCAACGCTGGCCGCGGTAGCGATGCGTTGAGCTATTGACCGAAAGCCTTTTCCAAGAACTTCACCATGCGCTGGCGGCCATCGAAACCATGCCAG
>DATGAD010000497.1:0-10786 GCA_035313725.1 Alloacidobacterium sp.
CCGAATCCTGGGCTCAGCCGTAGCCGTCGCACGATGCCGGAATACGAGCCACGCACCCACTAACAGGCAGAGACAAAGAGCCGCAGTCAAAGCAATCCAAAGGCGATTCCTGCGCGCAGCCGGTGCGCCCGGATGGCTCCCGTTGACCGGTGGAAGTTCAACCTCAGCCTGGTTTTCCTGCTCGATCTCGCGCGAACGCCGGCTCTGCATCCACGCGTCCAGCTCTTCGGTGAGGGCATAGACAGATCCACGTTTATCGTGGACGTGCCGGTGGACCGGCATCCCTTCCCGCTTCTCCCAGCGCTGGACCGTCGTCACGTCACGGTTCAGGTATGTTGCAATTTCCTTCCACGAATCCAGACGGTCTTCGGGTGCTCGGACGGTTGGCACTATGCCTGGAGATTGTTCGCCCATCAAGCTCTCCGAGTGGTCCCCGCTTCTGCACCCGAATTGTAGCTCGCCCGATTGCCGGAGGCACTGCAAAAGATGGCATTAGACGGCAAGTGAAGAAATCGCGGCAGTTCCGCATATTACTGCTTGGAGTTACCCGCCCACATGTCCGATTGTGTCTGTGCGTCGCCGCCACGAAGGCCAACGGCTCCGCTCAAACCGACGACACAAACACTCACCAACTGGAGTAAATGCGATGACCTACTTTGATCGAACTGAAAACTCGATCCGGTGTGTAAATCCTGATGGCACAAGAAAGAAGATCTTTGGTCTATGCGTAGTGATGGCAGCTCTACTGTTGGGACCTGCCATCGCAAAAGCCGATGCCGTCCTGGATTGGAACTCAATAGCAGTAGATACAGCCGTCGCGAATGGCCAGAACCCGTTCGCCCAGGCGCGATATGCAGCGATTGTGCAACTCGCTGTTTTTGAAGCAGTCAACTCCATTACCGGCGACTATCGACCATATATCGGGACCATCGTCGCCCCTCACGGCGCCTCAGCCGAGGCAGCCGCCATCCAGGCTGCCTATCGGGTGCTCAGCACCTATTTCCCGGCCAGCGCGTCGGCGCTCGACGCGGCTCGCACGAACTCGCTGGCTTCGATACATGACGCCCAAGCCCTGAGTAAAGGCATCGCGACGGGCGATGCCGCCGCTTACGCCTTGATGGCTCTTCGCGTCAACGACGGCTCGTCTCCGGCGCAATTCAAGATCCCCGGCCCGGTTGTTCCGGGCGAATGGCAGGCCACGCCAAGCTGTCCAATCGTAAATGGAATCGCGGTCGGAATTGCCTTTCAATGGCAGAACATAACTCCATTCGGCATTCCGAATGCCAGGGAGGACTATCTCCTCGATCCGCCGCCAGCCCTTACGAGTAACAAATACGCGAAAGACTACAACGAGGTGAAGACGGTAGGGAGCATCGACAGCACGGCGCGGCCGCAGGATCGGTCAGATGTCGCCACCTACTACGCGGCCACGTCGCCAACGCAGGTACTGAATCAGGCCGCAAGGCAGGTTGCGCAAGAACAGCGGCGTACGCTGTCGGAAAACGCCCGGGCTCTGGCTCTGGTCAACATGGCCATCAGCGATAGCCTGGTCGCTACATTCTTCAACAAGTACCACTACAACTTCTGGCGCCCCGAAACTGCGATTCGTGCAGGGAACACCGACGGCAACCGGAAAACCGAGGCCGATCCGAACTACCTCCCCTTCATCCTGACACCATGTTTTCCGAGCTATCCCTCAAACCACGGCAGCGCCTCGAATGCGGGAGCCGCCGTCCTGAGACGTCTTTACGGCGAGGCTGGACATTCGATGACGCTGTCAAATCCCGCCGTGCCCACCATCGTCCTGCAATACTCTTCGTTTAAGCAGATTACCGATGACATCTCCGACGCTCGCATCTACGGCGGGATCCATTTTCGAAACGACCAGGTGGTAGGAGCTCGCCTCGGTAAAGCTATCGGCAGAGCAGTCTACAAGTACAACCTGCGTGCTGTGCACGACAATGACCGCGACGATGACTGTGATGACGACTAAATAGTCATCTCGATGGACGATGGGAAGAATCGCGTATCTCAAACTGGGAAGACGAACGAACGGTGAGGGGGGACTATTCTGGTATACAAAACTTCTTGCCCGAGGGGGGCATTTCGGGAGCGCCGCTGAGCAATCCTGAGGTTAAGGCATCATGCGAGTAGGAGCGCAGCCATCTTGCACAAGCGGAGCGGTCAGGCCATGGTGTACAAGCCTGTCAAGCCCCTCCGTCCGCATTTTTCCTCTAACCCATTGATTCAAAAGATCAGAAACTATCCTTAAATTGGCGTGTTTTCCAACCAGACCCTTTATAATAGACACAGGGATGAAAGAGAAAGGCCGCCTCGCACAGGTCGGCCTTTCTCATTGATTCCAGATACTTTACTCGCAACCGACTTATTTTCAATATTTTAGCGCGCTAAATTGCGAAACCGTGTCTTTTCAAAGATTTAGACACTCCCACCCCCTGTGGGCAGAGAATTCACTCCCCGTCATCGTCATCCTTGTGCGCCCCATGCGGATGCAGCACCATCCACGGAACTGGCTTGTTCCCCATCGCATCCCGCCACAGGATGACGTTCAGCTTACGGGCATCGGCGCGGTCCTCATGGCTGAAGTCCATCTTCGAGGACTCCTTCGCCCCCGGAGCCTTGGGCGCATTGGCGGTATAGATCAGCCCGTTGTCCCGGTTCGAGTAGTCCGCATCAAACGCCGGCTGGTCCCCCGCCCCGGCAAAGAGCGGCGCAATCAGCGGCGCGAACGCGTCGTTGTTGTTCATCGGAGGAACGCCGAGCAGGTCCTCCATCGTCCGCAGGAAACTGACCGTCGTGTAGAATGTCGAATCCACCGTAGGCTGCCCCGCCTTGGGCGAGTATTTGCTCACCACCAGCGCAATGCTGCGGTGCGCATCCACATGGTCCGCCCCGTCCTGGGCATCATCCTCCAGGATGAAGAACGCCGTATCGTCCCAGTAAGGACTGTGCGACACAGCCTCAACCGCCCGCCCAACCGCCAGGTCGTTGTCCGAGACCGAAGCCTTCGGCGTCGGCGATCCCGGCGTAGTCCCGGCAGTATGGTCGTTCGGAAGCCGCAGCATGACAAACTCCGGCATGGACTTCTCCGCAACCCAGGTCCGAAAGTGCGTCAGAAACTCCTCGGCGCGAAGCTGATCGGGGAACTTGAGATTGAAGTCCGGAAACTGGGGATCGAAATGCCCCTCCAGTTCCGGCTTGGTAGCAACGTTCTTATAGATAAGAGGAATCGCCCACGGATAAGGACTCGTCCCTCCACCATAATTCGCCGGAATCGCCTCGCCCTTATGGATCGCCGCAAGCTTGCACAGCTCCCGCGGCGGCTCCGGCGTCCCGGCAAGCGGCGACTTGTCCTTCGGAGCCTCGCCCGAATCGTCGCAGAACTTCGTCGAAACGAACTCGCCGAAGTGATAAAGAGATTTGCCATGCTTCGCCAGATCGGTCCAGATATAGCTGCTCGCCGGTTCATTCACATCCGGAATGCCTTCGAGCAGCGGATACCCCTCTTCGACCACGCCCTCGAAGTCGTAAACCCGGCCGCTGCCGCGATACGATTGCTGCCAATTCTTCTCCGTATAGTCGCTTGAGATCGCCGCATTCGACCAGACATGTCCATTGCCCGAGACCTCACCGGAGTCGTAGAAGTTATCGAGCACGCCAAACTGCAGCACCAGCTTGTGCAGATTGGGAGTAGTCTCGAGCCCGTACATCGTCAGCGACGAGTCGCCGTTGCCCGCGCCCAGATCGCCAAAGATCTGATCGTAGGTCCGGTTCTCCTTAATGATGTAGATAACATGACGGATCGGGTTCGCACCCGACTTGAACTGCAGATGCGTCTGCGCAGCCTGCATCATGTTGCTCGCAACCACTTCCGACGTAAGCTGCGGCAGTTCGCGCTCCGCAGCGGCAACATCAACAGTGGCGAGCGATCCATGAAGCAACGTTCCGATGTAAGTATGCGGACGCTTCATCCGCCGCGACGCGTTCGGCGACGGATTGGCAGGCTCCGGCTGCGGCGCAACATTGGGGGCAGTTCCCTTGCCCTTGGCGGTAGCGATGTACAACTGATTGCCCTTAGTAGCCAGCGCCGTCGGATACCACTCCGTGGGAATGAAACCCTTCGGCTCAACTGCGGTGTTGGGTTTGAGGTCGCGAGTCGAGAAGACCGCGACCGCATCCGACCCGGAGTTGGCCGCGTAGAGAGTCGCATCGTCCGGCGAAAGCGCCAATGCGTCGGGCATCGCGCCAAAGTAGTGCTGCCCCGGCAGCTGCGCATTGAACATCCCGGCAAGCTGCATTCGTTCGCCGCTGACGCGAACAGCAGCGACAGCATCGCGGTTCGCCAGCGCAACGTAAAGCGTCTTATCGTCACGGCTCAGAACCAGCGCCGTAGGATGCGAACTCGGAGAAGTAGCAACATCCGGAGGAAGCAGCGGCAAAGTTTGCACGACCTTGCCCGATTCGAGATCGAGTTCAGCAATCGCAGAGCCGTTCCACAGAGCAACAAAAGCGCGCCGGTTGTCACGGCTCGCAACAACCGTAATCGGATACTGCGAAGGAACAACAGGATGATTCGCCAGATCGAAGCGGAGGACAGTCTTACCGGACCCAGCATCGACCAGCAGCACGTCATCGGAGAACTCATCGGCGATAAGAATCTGCTCCGCTCCCGACTTGCCCTTGATTACAGCAAGCCCAGTAGGAGCAGGAATAGCCATCCCATCTGGAATCGGCTTGCCGATCTCGTTCTGCGAACGCCCAGCAGCCAGCTTCTGCAGCGGAATCTTGATGAGCCGCTCCGGAGTGAGCGTAGTCCCTGTAAAGCGATACACAGCGATCGCATTACCGGTGTGGCTCGCGTCGCCGCCCTCAGGCTGCGCCAGCGAGTCGATGCTCGCATACACATGCGATCCATCGGCGCTGAATGCCACGCCGTTGTACAGGGTCTGCGCCGCGCCAATATCCGTGCGGGAATCCGGATAGTCGGCAAGCTTTCCGGTTTCGGTATCGAGCACGGCAATCGACTGCTGATAGTTCGACTCGACGGTGCTGAAACCCGCGTTAACCACGGCCAAATAGCGATGATCCGGCGACCACGCCATGGCCATCGGGAGGCTGTTCAGCCGCTGCGGCGAGCCCGGAACGGGCTGGACAATCTGCTTGCTCGTAGACAATGGAATTGTTTGCGCAAAACCCGCAATTTGCAGAACCATCGACACGGCCAGCGAAGAGAGAACGATGCAAATGTGGTTCATATTCAGTAGCACGAAAATTATCACGACGACATTACAAAAGTCTTACAAGAACGGCTCCCAGCACACGATACGGTCTAAATAGATACATCCCCCCACAAAGGAACTCATATAGCCCATGTCCGTTGAACTGCTGGAAGAACCGCTCGTAGTTGAATCTGAGAAACCACGCCAGCGCTATGCGCCAAAGCAGGACGTCCCGACTCTGGGCCGCGCCGCGCAGGGCGGCAAGACGAGCTGGATTACTGCCGTTTTCATGGTTGCCTTCCACATCGGCGCGATCGCTGCGCTCTTCTTCTTCTCCTGGGGAGCTGTCATCACCGCCGCAATCCTCTACGTCTTTGCCATCAATATGGGCATCGGCATGGGCTATCACCGGCTGCTGACCCATCGTGGCTACAAGACGTCGAAGTGGGTGGAATATTTCCTCACTGTGTGCGCTACCCTCTCGCTTGAAGGCGGACCGATCTTCTGGGTCGCGACACATCGCGTACACCATCAACTTTCCGACAAAACTGGTGACCCGCACACGCCAACCGAAGGCGGATGGTGGGCGCACCTGGGCTGGATTCTGAGCGGCGAATCGCTCCACGCGCAGACGGTGATGCTCGCCCGCTATGCGCCTGACCTCGCGAAGGATCGCTTCTACGTCTGGCTGAGCAAGTATCACTGGATTCCTCTCACGCTCGTCGGCCTCGGCCTGCTCGCAATCGGCGGATGGACCTGGGTTCTCTGGGGCATCTTCTTCCGCGTAACCCTCGGCCTGCACTCCACCTGGCTGGTGAACTCGGCAACTCACATGTGGGGATCGCGCCGCTTCGCTACCCGCGACGAGTCGCGCAACAACTGGTGGGTGGCCCTGCTCACGGGTGGAGAAGGCTGGCACAACAACCACCACGCGCACCCAGTATCCGCGCGCCACGGCCTGAAGTGGTACGAGTTCGATCCCAATTACTACGGCATCTGGTTGCTGAAGAAGCTTGGATTAGCCAGCGACATCAAGATCGCGCAATACGACCCCAAAAATCCCCGGGCCGCCGGAGCAGCATAAAATAGAACCTAACCAGAATATCCGCCCGCTCACGATAGACTGAGCGGGCTTTCCATTTGCTATGCGCATCACTCGACGCAGACCGGCCATGATCCTCTTCATCACGCTAGGCGCGTGCATGTTGGGTGTCGCGATCACATTAAACGTCGGCTGGATCATCCTGAACTGGCGCCGTGTATGGCCGATGGTTGTAGGAGTTCCCTTCTTCGCCCTGTTGATTGCAGGCCTGGTACTAAATACGATCTTCCTGGTCCGGGAAGTGCGCCGCAACGAGCGGCATGACAGCTTCCTCAACGCCGTCACTCATGAGTTGAAAACGCCGATCACCTCGATCCGGCTCTATCTCGAAACACTGCAACGCCGCGCACTGAGTGAGGAGCAGCGTCAGCAGTTTTACGGCATCATGCTCGCCGATAGCGACCGGCTTCTAGCGACAGTGGAACAGGTCTTGAAGGCAGGCGAAGTCGGCCAGCGAACGCGCAATCAGATTCAGAGCGAGATCGACATGCGTGCGCTGGTGAAAGAGTGCATCGAGACGACGTTATTACGGCATCACTTGTCAGCGGAATCGATCACCTTCGATGACACCGGCAACGATCCCCTGTTTGTGCGAGGCAATCCGGACGATTTGCAGACCGCTGTGCAGAATATTCTGAACAACGCCGTTAAGTACTCGCCGGATGGCGTGCATGCGCAAATCCGGCTAACAGTTGAAAGCGATGCATGGGTCGTATTGAGTGTTTCCGACGAAGGCATCGGCATCCCATCTGCCCATCTGAAGCGTGTTTTCAAGCGCTTCTATCGAGTCCCTCATCGCAATGTCCTCAAGACCAAGGGCACCGGCCTGGGTCTTTTCCTTGTCCGCTCGATTGCTCGCCAACACGGCGGCGATGCTACAGCACAGAGCCCTGGCGAAGGTCGCGGCACAACGATTCGCCTGCAATTGCCGCGCCTGCTTGGCTCGGCAGCTCACGTGCGCACGAACTGAGAGGCCCATGCCGCAAAAACCTGTTCGCATCCTTGTCGTAGAAGATGAAACTCACCTGGCACAAGGCCTGCTCTTTAACCTTCAGGCTGAAGGATTCGAGGTTGAGATTGCGGGTGATGGTGAGACCGCTCTGAATATTTTGACAAGTAACGGCGCCAGCTTCGACGCTGTTCTCCTCGATGTCATGCTGCCAGGCAAGGATGGCTTTACTGTCGCGCGCGAATTGAGAGAGAAGCAGAATTACGTTCCCGTTCTCATGCTCACGGCGCGTGGCCGTCCGGAAGATGTATTGAACGGCTTCGCTGCAGGGGCGGATGACTACCTGCCGAAGCCGTTTGATCTATCCATCCTGATCGCGCGCCTAAGGAGTTTGTTACGGCGCATGGCTTGGCACGCTCCTCTTTCATCAACGGAACAAATGCCGGAGGAAGTGCCCAGGTTTGAATTTGCCGGTCGTTGTATCGACTTTGAATCACTGGAACTCACAGCGCCAGAGAAGCATATCCACCTGACGTTGATGGAGGCGGATTTTCTGCGCTACCTCGTGCGTAATCAAGGCCGCATCATCTCCCGTAAAGAGCTCCTGGAGCAGGTATGGCGCGTGCGGGAGGACACAGATACTCGCGCAATCGACAACTTTGTCGTCCGGTTGCGACGTTATATCGAGGACGAACCCGCTAATCCGACGTATTTGAAGACGGTACGCGGCGTCGGCTACCGCTTCGTGCCAGCGGGCGAATAAGAGAAAGAATCTTCCAGACAAGCTCGCGCATATAATAGGGGAGGGGGGTATATATTGGACTCGCTTACTCTGAGAATTGACGGCATGCATTGTGGGGCGTGTGTGCGCCGTGTGACACAGGCTCTGCAACAAATCGAAGGCGCGGAAGTACAGGAAGTACGCCTAGGCGCCGCGCGTGTGCAGGTCGAAGATGCAGCAGCTACCGAATCGGCTCTTCTTGCCTCTATCGCGAAGGCCGGCTACTCCGCTTATGTGGAGGAATAAGATGGCGGACACCTCGAAAACCGTGGTTTTGCCGGTCACAGGCATGAGCTGCGCCGCCTGTCAGGTTCATATTGAACGTGCTCTGCGCAAAACGCCGGGGGTAAGGGATGCGCAGGTTAATCTGATGAGCCACCGCGCGCAGGTCACATACGATCCCGCCCTTGCCAGACCTGAACAGTTAATCGGCGCAGTGCGCGAGGCTGGGTATGACGCTTCAATGCCCGGAGAACACGGGGAGGAGCATCACGCAGTCCATACACATGATCATGATGACGCCGGCAACGAAAGCACTCTAAAGATACGCGCATTTACAACCGTCATCGGCGGAGCCATTGCCATGCTGCTGTCAATGCCGCTCATGCACAACCACGGGAACATGATCGACCGTGCGCTGATGCCCTTCATGCCGTGGCTCTACCAAATTCCGCACCTCTTCCTTGAGTACGCGCTGTTCGTGATGACGTTTGTTGGCATGTTCTGGGCTGGATGGCCCATCTATCGTGGGGCATTCAAAGCAGCGTTGCATGGTACCAGCAACATGAACACCCTTGTTTCAGTGGGGACACTTTCTGCATTCCTGTATTCAGCTGTAGCAACGTTTAGTCCGCAACTCTTTTTGAAGCACGGACTACAAGCTGATGTGTATTACGAATCCGTACTGCTGATTCTTGGCTTTCTGCTGACCGGGAAATGGCTCGAAGCTCGGGCGAGGCACCGAACGCTCGACGCGCTGGAGGCTTTCGCCAAGATGCAGCCAAAGACAGCACGCGTCCTGCAGAATGACCAGGAAGTCGAGGTGCCGCTTGCGTCCGTCCACTCCGGGGACATTCTGGTGGTTCGCCCCGGAGAACGCATACCTGTCGATGGCGTCGTACTGAAAGGCGCCAGCAGTGTCGATGAGTCCTTGATCACCGGTGAATCGACTCCTGTGGAACGAAAAGAAGGCGATAAGCTGATTGGCGGTTCAGTGAACTATGATGGCGCACTCACCTACCGCGCCACATCTATCGGAGCAGAGAGCGTGCTCGGCCAGATGCTGCGTCTTATGGAGGAGGCGCAAGGTTCGCGAGCTCCGATGCAGCAATTGGCTGATCGGGTGAGCGGGATTTTCGTTCCGGCTGTACTCGTGCTGGCGCTCGTCACGTTCCTGCTATGGGCATGGCTTGATCCAGTCGGAGGCTTCAGTCGCGCATTCGCCGTTGCGGTGACGGTTCTTGTCATCGCTTGCCCTTGTGCCATGGGACTCGCCGTACCTGCGGCTCTCACGGTCGCCATAGGGCGCGGCGCACAAATGGGAATCCTTTTCAAAGGCGGAGAAAGCGTAGAACGGCTGGAACGCATCGACACAGTCGTTCTGGATAAGACCGGGACACTGACCGTAGGCAAACCGCGGATTACAGCAATCCATCCTGCAGAGGGTTGGAACGAGCGCGAGATACTCGCAACTGCCGCCTCTCTGGAGCAACAGTCGGAGCATCCTCTTGCACACGCGGTGACAATAAAAGCGCGGGCTGAAGGAATACAGCTTTCCACCGTCAACGACATGCGGGTAATTCCCGGCAAAGGTGTCACCGGCACAATTGATCACCACACGGTCACTGCTGGAAATTCTTCTCTGATGCAAGAACTGGGTATTGATATACCAGTCTCGCCGTCGGGTTCTTCGGCCACTCTGCTTCACGTCGCCTTGGATCGAACCTATCTTGGTCGACTTGAGGCAAAAGACGTGTTGAGGGCTGGCGCAGCAGAAGCAATTAGTAGATTGCATACACTCGGACTGAAAACAGTCATGCTGACCGGTGACAATGCAGAGGCAGCAAAATGCATTGCACAAGCAGTAGGGATCGAAGAAGTGAAGGCTGAATTGCTTCCGAACGCAAAGCTTGCTGCCATTCGTGACCTGCAGATCAGCGGCCGTAAGGTCGCGATGGTGGGAGACGGCATCAATGACGCTGCAGCTCTGGCGCAGGCCGATGCAGGGCTCGCAATCGGAACCGGCACAGACCTGGCACGCGAAGCGGGAGATGCGATTCTGCTCCGCGGTGAGCCGCAGCAGATTATCGAAGCCATTTTGCTGGCACGACGAACAGTACACGTCATGCGCCAAAACCTGGGATGGGCGCTGGGCTACAACGTACTCGGCATTCCAATTGCGGCGGGGATGCTATATCCCATGCTGGGTATTCTCCTGAATCCGATCGTAGCGAGCGCTGCGATGGCGTTCAGTTCAATAAGTGTGCTGAGCAACAGCCTGAGATTGCGGAGTTTTAGCGCATGACCAATAACAAACGAGCGACTGACAAAGCAGTTCAGGTAAATTGCGCCTGCGGAAATGAGCGCAAGGCAGTAGCTGTGGACCCGGGAATAAAAGCGGCTACGCTGCGCAGACTCTCGCGCATTGCCGGGCAGATCAGAGGTCTGGAACGAATGGTCGAAGAGGAACGTTATTGCGCGGACATTCTGGTACA
>DATGAD010000498.1:0-3316 GCA_035313725.1 Alloacidobacterium sp.
TCGGTGTCGGGGAGCGGTTTGATGAAGACTTCGAAGTCGTTGTCGCGGAAGATGACGGAGTCGTGCTTGGTGAGGGTGCCGGTTACGTTTGGTTCTTCGAGTTCGGCGGCGATGTAGAGGTATTTGTCGTCGTAGAGCAGCTTGGCGCGGGTGCGGAAGCGCGGCGCTGGTTTGGCTGAGCCTTCGATGTCGACGAAGTCGGAGGTCCACTGCGCGTTGGCCCAGGCGGGGTCGTCCAGCTTGCCGTCGATGACGATGGGGGTTGCGGTGCGCTGGACGTCGTAGGTGAGGGGCTCGGGTTGGGTGCTCTGCGCGAACGCGGTGAGGCAGGTTGCCAGGCAGAGCGTGGTGAGCAAACGGGGCAGTGACAATCTCATGGGTAGAGCCATTTTAAGGGCAATTTTCACTTGACATATAGTTGCTAAGGCAACTATATTGATCTTGCGATGAAAAACGTCAGCGAACTTGAGGATCATCTGGGGTACTGGCTGCGGTTTGTGTCGAATGCTGTCTCGGCTGACTTTGCGCGGAAGGTGGAAGCAGCGGGCGTGACGGTTTCCGAGTGGGTGGCGATGCGGGTGCTCTTCGATCATGACGAACTGCAGCCGAAGGAACTCGCCGGCGCGATGGGACTGACCAAGGGGCCGGTGTCGCGGCTGGTGGATCGGCTGCTGGCGAAGAAGTTGATTGCGCGAAGAGCGCATGAGACGGATGGGAGGGCGCAGGTGGTTCGGTTGACGGCGAGCGGGCGGACGCTTGTGCCGAGGCTGGCGGCGCTGGCGGATAAGAACGATGCAGAGTTTTTCTCGCATTTTTCTGCGGACGAGAAGCAGGCGCTCGTAGAGGCCATGCGAAAGACGGTTGAGGCGCATGGGTTGTCGGCGGTTCCTGTGGAGTAGGACATTGCTCTCCCACCCCTTCGGCAGGCTCAGGGCAGGCTCTTTCGCAAACTGCGCGAAAGGATGGGGCACCCGAGGCTTGTGGCTATCGAAACGAACTGCAGGTCCCTCCGCTCCGCGCTACGGTCGGGATGACAAATTTAAGGACTAGAGAAAGGAAGAAAGACGATGTTGGATGCGAAGACGGCTGCGGTGATGGCGGAGTGCAGCGTGGGATCAGTGCAGGGAAAGCTGCGCTTTCCTCAGGTTTTGCAGAAGCTGGGGGAGATCGGGGTGGAGTCGTATCATGCCGATCTCTACCGCAAGGAAAAGACATATTACATGCCCAGCGGGGAGTCGCATGTTGAAGGAGTGGAATTCGGCTCGTATCAGGTGGCGGATGCTTTTGACATGAACGGCGTTCGGCGGGCACTGTTGCGCGTGCAGCAGGCACAGAGCAGCTATGTCGAATTCATAGCGGAGATTGCTGCGGCCGGGGTGTCGCAATACTGGGTTTATCTCGGAGGAAGGCGGGCCGTCTATACCAGCCGCCGCGGAGAAGAGTGGGTGGAGTGGTTTCCTCTGCCTTAAATCTGGCGGCGGGAAGTTTTTGCGGGTGCGGCCGCGGATGCTAGCCTTGTCCACGAATTTCATTGTGGGGGCAAGGCAACGTGAAGCGACGCACTTTTCTTTCATCGGCGATACAGGCGGGTATCGCAGCAGGCTTGAGCAGAGCAGCTGGCGCACAGACGACCGAGAGCGCGGATCGCGCAACAGAAGTCTGGCCAGCATTGCCTCCTGCGTTGATTGGGCCCGAGGCGGTGGAGGGCTACTTTACCGAGGAGCGCATGTATGCAGCTCTGGGCACGCGGGAGCTGCGGAAGCCAGCGGATGTAGAAGTGATTGCGTATAACTTTCCCAGCTGGCACCCATCGCCGTATATGGAGAAGCACTTCGGCAAGGGCTGGACGGAGTTCGATGCGTTGCGGAATGCGCGTCCGCTCTTTCCGGGACACAGCATGCCGCATTATCCACTGTGGGGTTACTACAACGAAGCGGAGCCGGAGTGGGCGGCGAAGGAAATCGACCTTGCAGCGACGTATGGGGTGGATGCGTGGCTCGTCGACTGGTACTGGCATGAGGGCACGCAGTTTTATCAGGAGCAGCTGGAGCAGGGTTTTCTAAAGGCAGACAATCGCAGCAAGCTGAAGTTCGCCATTATGTGGGCGAACCATGACTGGAAAAATGTCTATCCGGCGAGGTCGCCGGATCAGGCGGCGATCCTGCTTCCGCAGACGCACACGCTGGCTGATTTAGACCGCGTGATCGAGTACTGTGCCGACCACTATTTCAGCCAGCCGAATTATTTCCGAATTGACGATGCTCCGCTGTTCTGCATTTTTGACGGCGGCAAGCTGATTGAACAACTGAATGCAGATGGCGCGAAGCAGGGCCTCGAACGGATGCGTGAGCGGGCGCTGAAGCTGGGATTCCCGAAACTGCACCTGCAGGTAGCCAATGGTTATGACCGCATGGAGACGCAGCTTCACGAGTTCGGCTTCGACAGCGCGACGCAATATGGAACCTTTGGCTGGACGTACGGCGGCAAGCCGCCGGGCTCGCGCATTTCGTATGGAGTGGGTGCGGTTGAGGCGATTGCGTCGTGGAAGCAAAAGCTGGCGAAGGTGACTGTACCGTTTCATCCATGTGTTTCGGTTGGATGGGATGACAGTCCGCGCTTCGAAGAATTTGCGGCTGTTGCCATTAACCGCTCGCCGGATCAGTTTGAGCGGCTCGTGAGGGCGGCGCGGCATACGGTCGCGGATGCGAAGGGCCGGAAGCTCATCTACATTGCCGCATGGAACGAATGGACCGAGGACCATGTGCTGCTGCCGGACACATATTGGGGCTACAGCTATCTGGAAGCTTTGCGCCGAGGCGCGCGTGGATAGCGATCTCCACGCGGCTGATTTGGTCTGTTTTAACGCAAGCTTGCTGGTGGTGGTGTGACCGCTGCGAGTTCAGAGTAGGCGTCCGAGGGCAAATCCAGCGTTGCCGCTGCTACATTTTCTTCGAGATGGGCTACGGAGGACGTTCCCGGGATGGGGATGATGACCTTTGACCGCTTCAAGAGCCACGCGAGAGCTACTTGCAGCGGCGTCGCGTTGAGCTCTGTCGCGAACTTCTCGATAGCGGCGTTGGCGAAGCGGTTCTGGCCGAGCGGAGCCCAGGGCAGGAAGGCGATATTGTTCTGCTCGCAGTGGTTTAAGACGAAGTCCCATTCGCGGTCGGCGAAGCTGTAGCGGTTCTGGACCGAGACAATGGGGACGATTTTGCGTGCGCGCTCGACGTGTTCCTGCGTGACGTTGGAGAGCGCCACGTGGCGGATTTTGCCCTGCTGGCGGAGTTCGGCGAGCGTTTCCATGGACGCGTCGAAG
>DATGAD010000499.1:0-19534 GCA_035313725.1 Alloacidobacterium sp.
GCAATTGAAAGCCAGAGGCTTCCAGTTCCGTGGCATGATCCGGCAGAGACCGGACCCGCAGCCCGGTCAGCAGGCCAAAAGCTCCATAAAGCCCGGCGACAACACCTCTACCCACGACCGAGCTGACCCGGCCGCGCGGCTTCGCAAATTCAGAAACAACCCAGCGGGCTCCCGGCGTCAGCCGTGGCACGATGCGGTCAACAAGCGCATTCAATTCCGATTGAAAGAGGCAATCGAAGAAGAAGTGTGCCACAACAAGGTCATAGTGCGTCCGGGGTGGAGCAAATTCGCGGGCATCCGCTGGATGAAGAGCAACACGCTGCCGATCCTGGGGCCTGAGCCGCGCATGAAGAAGGCGAAGCATTGCCGGACTGCAGTCGACCACATCGGCCTCAAGCTCTGGATTTGCCTTGAGCAACTGTGCCAGAAACCGACCATCGCCATCGCCCAGCACGAGAGCGCGCCGGGCGCTGGCGAGCGCTGGCAGAAAGTGAAAGCGGCAGCGCTCCAGCGCGCGGCCAAAGGTCACATATTCCAGCCAGCGATAGGGCCGCGCCAGCGGATCGAAATTCAGCTCGCGGCTCACCGCATCCATGCCACAAATAGCAAGGGCGTCAGCAGGGCCGCGTCAGCGCCTATGCGCAGTTGCATCGCGGTCAGATGCCTTCTGGCGTGCGCCAGCCAGAAGAGGAGAAGCGCGCTCACAGCTGACGCCAGCAGAAGGCAAAGACGCATGCCGTCATGCAGCCCGGCCGCAGCCAGAGCGAGCGAAAGCAAGCCCGTTGTGAGCGAAAGACCATGAAGATGCCGGGCCGCCCACGCTGTCGTTGTATGCGCCAAATCCGCCGAACTCTCCCAGCTTTCAATAGCCACGCAATTTATCCAGCACAAGAGGGCGAAGACTACGACCACCGGAACCAGCGAAAGCCGCTCGCCCGCAATACGCGCCCACGCCGGCACCGCTGTTGCCGCGGCAAACAGCACACCAACAGCAAGCTCTTTCGGAAGCCACCGCTCGGCTGCGCGTCCGTGCGCGTGCACCAGCAGGAAATATAGCGCAGCTACGGCAAACACCGCTGCATCTTCAAGCCGAACCGCTGGGGACATGCGGGTAAAAACAACCCACGCAAAAACCGGACTCACGATCGCTCCCATCATCAGAAAAGCGGTCCGGTGCTGCAAATAGAAGAAGTGGCGCTCCCGCAAGCGCTCCAGATTGGCCCTGTCCATCCCATCCAGGATGCGGTCTGCAACGTAGACCAGCCACGTGCCCACAGCGAGCAGCAGGGGCCCGAGACGCGGCAGATCAATGTGCGCAACGCGGCCAAAACTCCAGCACCACAGCGCCGCTACCGTCGGCGCATCCAGGCTGAGCAGATGCCAGTACACGGCCAACGTGGCAGGAATGCTTGTTGCTCGGGTTGTCTCGGAAATGGGTGGAGCTGCGAGGGCCACACTTTATTTTAGAAGGCAACCACCAGGTTCTGTTATCCTACTATCGGCTGACTAGTCAGATGACTAGTCAGCAAGGCGGTGCATCATGAAATGGCAGGTACAGGAGGCTAAGGCGCGGTTCAGCGAGCTATTGGACGCCACCCTGAAGAAAGGTCCGCAGATTGTTACACGTCGCGGAGTGGAAACAGCTGTTCTTGTGCCCATTGACGAATGGAAACGGCTTCAGAGTGTTGCCAGGCCTACTCTGAAAGATGTTCTCCTCGCTCCGGAGCCGAAATTTGACTTGGAGCCGCTTCCCCGTAGCAGATTTCGTCTAAATAGAAACGTGGAATTTGAATAATGTACTTACTCGATACGAATGTCGTATCCGAAATACGAAAACTAAAGCCCCACGGAGCAGTCATTTCATGGCTCGAAGCGACTCCAGCAACTCAAGTATTTATATGTGCCTCAGTCGTAGGTGAACTACAGACGGGTGCGGAGAAGACAAGAAAACAGGATCTCCCGAAGGCTCAGGAGATCGAGAACTGGATCGATAGAGTCTGCGCAGTGTATGAGGTAATTCCAATGCAGGCCGCCGAATTTAGGGAGTGGGCAAGATTGATGGTTGGCAAGTCCGACGATCTCACCAGAGATGCCATGATCGCCGCAACCGCGAGAGTGCACAGATTGACCGTTGTTACTCGCAACACGAAGGACTTCCGTCACTTCCCGGTCGAAACCTTCAACCCATTTCAATACAAGCAGTGAGCTAATCCGCAGCAACCTTCCGTCGCGCCGCCGCCTTCGTCGCTGGAGCCTTCGGCTTGGGATGCTCTTCCTCCTGCAGCTTGGGAATGTCATCCGCCGAGGCTTTGCCCTCGGCTATCTGCATAAAGAAATCCTGGGCACTAAACGCCGGCAGCTCTTTGCCGAAGGATGTATCGCGCGCGCGAAGGTACTTGCCGTCGCCGGAAAGCAGTCGCGTCTTCACTGTGTCCGCCAGATATGCAGCGAGAATCTCATTGCGCAGGCGCGAGCAGAGCTGCGCATCCTTTACCGGGAAGACCACTTCGCAGCGCTCGAAGAGATTGCGTGGCATCCAGTCGGCGCTGCCGCAATAGAATTCCTCCGCGCCGCCATTTGCGAAGTAAAAGATGCGGCTATGTTCGAGGAATCGCCCCACAACAGAGCGCACGCGGATATTCTCGCTCACGCTCTTCAAGCCCGGTCGTATCGCGCAGATGCCGCGGATGATCAAATCCACCTGCGCTCCCGCTTGGGACGCAGCATAGAGCCCCTCAATCACGCTCGGCTCCAGCAGCGAGTTCATCTTGGCGATAATGCGCGCCGGCCGCCCCGCCTTGGCGTGTTCTGTCTCCCGCGCAATCAGTCGGATAAAGCTCTCAGCCAGCGTCAGCGGAGCCACCAGCAGCGGAGCGTAATCATCCGACTCCGAGTGGGCCGTCAGGTAGTTAAAGACGCTGTGCACGCTCGCTGTAATCGCGGGATCGGAGGTCAACAGGCTGATGTCCGTATAAAAGCGCGCCGTATTCGGGTTGTAGTTGCCCGTCCCAAGATGCGCGTAGCGGCGAATCGCCCCATCCGGATCGCGCCGGACCAGAAGCGCCAGTTTGCAATGTGTTTTCAACCCGACGATGCCGTGAAAGACTTGCACCCCGGCATCTTCCAGATCGCGCGCCCAGCGAATGTTTGAAGCCTCATCGAAGCGCGCCATAAGCTCGACCACGACCGTCACTTCTTTGCTCTGCGCCGCATCCACCAGCGCGCGGAACATCGGCGAATCAGAACTCGTCCGGTAGAGTGTCTGCTTGATCGAGATCACATTCGGGTCAGTGGCCCCCGCTTCGATATAGCCCACCACCGCGTCGTACGAGTCATAGGGATGGTGCAGCAGAATATCGCGGTGTCGCAGTTCGTCAAACAGATCCACTGATTTGCGATTCAGTCGCAGCTCATGCGGAACGAAGGGCTGAAATTTCAGGTCCGGACGCTGCGCATCGCTATACAGGTTCATCAATCGCGAGAGGTTTACCGGTCCATCGGTGCGATAGACTTGCGACTCGTCCAATTCGAAATTGATACGCAGCCGGTCGATAATCTCAGGATCGGCGCGTTTTTCAATTTCCAGCCGGACAGCATCGCCCTTACGCCGATTATGCAGTTCCGAGCGCACCGTCTCCAGCAGCGAGCGCGCCTCTTCTTCCTGAAAGTAGAGATTGCTGTTGCGCGTCACACGAAAGGCGGCTCTGGACAGAATCTCGTAGCCGCGGTACATACCGGCGGCATGTTTCTCAATCAAATCCTGCAGAAAGATGAAATCGTGTGTGCCCGGTGAACAGCAAGGCAGAGGCACCAGCCGGGGCAGAGCACGCGGCACCGTGACCACTCCAAGCACCGGCCCGGGCGCACCCTTGCGCTTGCGGCGCAGCAGCAAGGCGATACACAGAGCCTTGTTCAGCACGCGCGGGAAGGGGTGCGCCGGGTCAATTGTGATCGGAGTCAGCAGAGGATCGACTTCACGCTGGTAGAACGCCGTCGCCTGCGCCTGCGCTTCCGCGTCCAGCTCATTCCAGGTCAGCACGCGCATGCCCGCTTGATGCAGAGCCGGATGCAGTTGCTGGTTCCAGCAGCCATATTGCTCTGTCATGAATGAGTGCATGTCCTCGGTCAGAGCATCGAGTGTTTGCTGAGGTGTCGCTCCTTCAGGGCCAATATCGCTGTAGCCGTCTTCAATCCGTTGCAGCAGCCCGGCGACCCTGATTTCCACAAACTCGTCCAGGTTACTCGCTGTAATCGCCAGAAATTTCACCCGCTCCAGCAATGGATTCGAGGTATCTTGCGCCTCTTCCAGCACTCGCCGGTTAAATTGCATCCAGGACTCATCCCGACCAATCAAAAGGTTCTGCGGTTGCGTCGAACGTGCGCTCATGGCTTCGATCCGGGCTTAGATGGCAAGTGTACACAATCTGCTATACACCGGCTCATAGTCTCAGGATATGAAAGAGCTGCAAAAAGGCGGCTTATTCGGTCTGATTTGACTCAGGAGAGGCCATTCCTTGAGGATAAAAGTAGCTGTCGGAGGAAACACGATGGGAAATCACGGTTGTAGTGACACTCTGGTTCAGGACACAGCAGTCAAGCTCTTTCAGACCGCCGCCCTCCTGCTCGGAGACGGTGATGAAGCCGTCCGCCTGGTCGAAGAAACCATGGCTGGAGCCGATGTAGATCCGTGCGCCGACGGCAGCCAGGCCACAATTGTGCTGCAGAATCAACTTGTCCAGGCGGCGATTCGCGAACTGAGCCAGCGCGAGCCCGGCTCCTTCGCCCCGGCGGAAACAGGCGGCGGCAACGCGCTCTGCATCGAGGACGACGATCTGTCCGCAGCAGGTGTTACTTCTTCGCAGTTGCACGAGCTTCTGCACGAAGGCCGCGGCCAGCTCCGCGGCTGGCTGGAGCACCTGCCCCCGGCGCAGCGCGCCGTCTTCGTAGAAAGGGCCATGCTGGGCCAGGACAATACCGCGACCGCCCAGGTGCTCCGCACCGCAGGCGGTGAAACTGCGGCAGGCTGGACCCCTGACAAAGTCAGCGGGGTCTTCCGCCAGGCACTGTGCTCTCTGGCGAATTCGCTGGCGCACTCCGGGTCGGCCATGCCGGTCGCCTGAGCACCTTCGCTCACCCGGTCCCTTCAACCTCGGTAAGATTTTTGCGGTCAGGGGCGCGTTTGTGCCCCGACGCTCTTACGATAGCCCGCGCCGGGGCCAGGTCCTCGGTCGCCCCCGCGATGTAAAATGGCCTTTGGATCGAGCGCAACGTCTTTATTCCCTGTTATTTTCTGAATTTTTTAAGAGTTTCACAGCATCGAAAGGAATAACCCTTTTGGGGTATTCCCAGGTACTAGGTGAATCGTACGTGCATGTAATCAAAAATGCGTGGCGGTGGAGCATGGCCACGGGGCTGTTGGGAGGCGCTTTCCTTC
This sequence comes from Alloacidobacterium sp., assembly GCA_035313725.1. Taxonomy (GTDB): domain Bacteria; phylum Acidobacteriota; class Terriglobia; order Terriglobales; family Acidobacteriaceae; genus Alloacidobacterium. Next base: position 5,435 of record DATGAD010000499.1, read on the forward strand.
TTGCGCCTGCAACTAGTCTGCTGGCACAGGCGCCGACGTCCACAAGCAGCAGCTCCTCGTCGATCCCCACCCCCTACCAGATTTCCACGCCGCAGCAGGGCGGAAGCGGCTATCAAGGCAGCGTCGTTGAAGACAAGCCGGTCGAAGGCGTGCTCCCCCTCTCCCTTGACGACGCCATCCAGCGCGGCCTGAAGCACAACCTTGGCTACATCCTCAGCAACGTGAATACGACGAACGTGAACGGCTCTCGTCTGCAGGAGCTGCAGGAACTTCTGCCCACGATCAAAGCCAAGGGCGAAGTATCCGTCCAGCAGGTCAATCTTGCGGCAGAAGGCCTCCGCATTCCCGGCTTCCCGGTGATCATCGGTCCCTTCGGCTTCTCGGATATCCGCGCTTCGCTTGACTGGTCGCTGCTGAACATCGCCTCGCTGCAGAACTACTTGGCCTCGAAGCATGATTTTCAGGCCTCGAAGCTTTCCGTCGATGACGCCCGCGACCTGGTCGTCTTGACCGTCGGCAACGCCTATCTGCTGGTGATCGCCGACAAGTCTCGCATCGACAGCGCTCAGGCGCAGGTAGATACCTCAAAAGTCTCTCTTGATCAGGCGGTCGCGAACCATCAGGCCGGAACCGCTCCATTGCTCGACGAACTGCGCGCCCGCGTCGATTATCAGACGCAGCAGCAGACGCTTATCTCCGCGCAGAACGCCTACGAAAAAGACAAGATCGCGCTCGCCCGGGCCATCGGCCTGCCGCTGGAGCAGAAATTCGAACTCTCCGATCAGGCCCCCTATGCGGCCCTCGATGATGTCGATCCCGACACGGCGGTACAGCAGGCCATCGACAGCCGCAGCGATCTCAAGGCTCTGGCCGAGCAGCTTAAGTCGGCAGAATTAGCTCGTTCCGCTGCTAAAGCCGAACGCTATCCGACGATCAGCTTCTCCGGCGATTACGGAGACATCGGCGTCAACCCGGCGAACTCGCATGGCACCGGCGACGCCACGGGCACGCTTTCTGTTCCCATTCTTGAAGAAGGTAAGCTGCGCGGCGATGCTCGTCAGGCGCAGGCGCAACTGGATACCAAACGCGCGCAGTTTAGCGACATTCACGGACAGATCAGCGCCGATGTGCGCGACAGCATCCTCGACATCCGCTCCGCGCAGAAGCAGGTGGAAGTTTCGCGCAGCAACGTGCAGCTGGCGAATGAAGCATTGAGCGAAGCGCAGCAGCGCTACGCCGCCGGAGTATCGGACAACCTTGCCGTATCGCAAGCACAGCAGTCCGTTGCTCAGGCAAACGATCAGTATGTGAGCAGCCTCTATCAGCACAACATCGCGAAGCTTTCGCTGGCGCGCGCGCTGGGGGTCGCTCAAAAGAACTACAAGAGTTATGTGGGAGGGAAGTGAAACGTGGCCGAGCAGGTAGCGGAACCAACAGAGAAAAATCGCATCGACACGCCTGAAGACCGGGCGCCGCAGAAGTCGAGCAAGCGGTTCATTGTGATCGGAGTCGTCGCCGTCCTGGTGATTGTTGGACTCCTCTGGTGGTGGCATTCCACCTATTACGAAGACACCGACGATGCGCAGGTCAACGGTCATCTCATTCAAATCAGCTCACGTATTCAGGGCCATGTCCTCAAGGTCAACGTGGATGAGAACCAGTACGTCGACGCCGGTACCGTGATTGCCGAGCTCGACCCTAAGGACTTCGAAACCGTCGTCGCGCAAGACGAAGCGAACCTTGAAGCTGCCGAAGCCACCTATGAAGCCGCGAAGGTCAACGTCCCCGTCACGAATATCAGCACCGGAAGCACGCTGACCTCAGCAGGCGCCGATGTTTCCAGTTCCTCGTCGCAGGTCACGCAAGCTGAACATCAGCTGCAGGCTTCCCAAGCCGCAGTTGTCCAGGCCGAAGCGAACAATACCAAGGCGCAGCTCGATCTGCAGCGCTATAAACCTCTGGTTGAGAAGGACGTGATCTCCAAACAGCAGTTTGACGCAGCCGTAGCTGCCGCCGACGGCGACAAGGCTGCTCTTGAGCAGGCCAAAGCCAACCTCGAAGCCGCAAATTCCGCAGTCCGTGTAGCGAAAGACAAGGTAGCGTCGGCGCAGGCATCTTATAAAAACGCTGAAACCGGACCCCAGCAGGTAGCTATTCAGAAGGCGAAAGCCGATCAGGCAGCCGCCCAGGTCCAGCAAAACCAGGCCGCGCTCGACCAGGCCAAGCTAAACCTCAGCTATACGAAAATCGTCGCTCCAACCGCGGGCATTATTACGAAAAAGAGCGTTGAAGTTGGCCAGAACGTGAGCGTCGGTCAGAACATGGCCACCCTCGTCTCACTCGATGACATCTGGATCACCGCAAACTTCAAGGAGACGCAGCTGGAGCACATGCGTCAGGGCCAGCCCGTCACTATCAGCGTCGACGCCTACGGCGGCCGCAAGTATGACGGCAAGATCACGCAGATCGGCGGCGCGACCGGCTCCGTTCTGAGTCTATTCCCGCCGGAAAATGCGACCGGAAACTACGTGAAAGTCGTGCAGCGCATCCCCGTGCGCATCGACCTCACCAACCACGACCAGAACTCCGACCACCTGCTGCGTCCAGGCATGTCGGTCGAGCCAAAGGTCAGGGTGAAGTAAAAACCGATATGCTCTGGATCAGAGCATATCGAGCTTCGAGTGGCTAACTAGAGGAGTCTCTTAAAGACTCCTCGGCCCGCAGCGCCAGACCATGCGCAACAGAGGTGAATTCATTTCCGCCGCGAATGCGATCTTCTCCGAACCGCGTGGCGAAGATCTGGCGGACGATGGGAACGAAAGAACTTCCGCCGGTGAGAAAGACGCGGTCTACTTCACGAGGACTGACGCCGGAAGTCGCCAGCAGTGAATCGACACAGCGCTCGATCGTCCCCACCTCCTCCTCGATCCAGCTTTCAAAGTCGTCTCGAGTAACCGCAATGCGCAGGTCCATGCTGCCGTCGCGGAAGTGGAACTCCGCGGAGTGGGATCGCGAGAGTTCGAACTTCACCTGCTGCACCGCCTGGTGAAGCTGATAGCCCAGATCTTCCTCCACGAGAGTGATGAGGGCTTCAATCTTCTCAGGCTCAAGCGCGCGCTTGTGTGCGCTCTTCAATATCTCCATCACATTGCGGGTACGCAGGAACGAAAGGTAATGCCAGCGTTCGAGGTTGGCGTAAATCCATGCCGGCACGGCAGGCAGAATCTTATGCAGCGAGCGTGCGTGGGACTCCGATCCAAGAGCAGGAGAAACCAGTTTGCGAACGATCCGCGCATCGAAGGTGTCGCCGGCAAGCCCCACGCCGCTGTTGCCGAGCAGATCCCGCGGCGTGTGTCCGCGTCTGCGCACTCCCGGACCGACTTGAAGCAGGGAGAAATCGCTGGTGCCTCCGCCGAAGTCGCCGATAAGAATAAGCTCGTCATGATCGAGCGTGGATTCGTAGGCATAAGCGGCGGCGACCGGCTCCATCTCGAAATCAACGTCCTCAAAGCCGGCGATCTTGAAGGCCTCACGCAGCCGCGTCACGGCATAGACATCATCTTCTTCCGTCTCCGCGCCAACAAAGCGCACCGGACGCCCCACCATGGCATAGCGGATAGAAACGCCGAACTGCTGCTCCGCGTGTTTGCGCAAATCGGAGAGCATGCGGGAGACCAGCTCTTCAAGCGTATAGCGGCGGCCAAATACCTCTGTGCCAGTGAGTGTGCGGCTTGTGAGATAGGACTTGAGAGACTGGATGAGCCGGCCCTTCTCGTCGGCCTCAAGATAGTGCTCAATGGCGTTCGGTCCAGTCCACGAATGCATGCGCTGAATCCCACTCGTCTTCTTCGTTCGTTCGAGGTAGAGAACCGAACGGAACGACGAAGTCTCACCGCCGCGAACAGGAAATGAAGCGAGCTGTACCTGCGAATTTCCAGTTACGAGTGCCATGGAACTATTGGTTGTGCCGAAGTCGATTCCTAGAGCGGGAAGTTGATGGCGCGGTTTCTGCATTCACACCATTATTTCTCAGCTGCCTCTGAGGCCGACGATGGATGCACAGCCTGGCTTCTCCCGATACCATGGGTAGAAGGTGAAGAAGCCGATGTCCTCGAACGAAACGATTGCGTCCCGCCAGCACGCATCCAGCGGGCCGGTATCGCTGCAACTCCCCGAACCAAGTCACGCTGAGCGGGTTCGCACCCTTATCTCACTGACTTCGGTTGCCACCCTGTCGACGCTCTCCCGCAAGCATCCCGGATTTCCCTTTGGATCCCTGATGCCCTTCGCGCTCGACCCTGCAGGCCGGCCGATCTTTCTGATTAGCAATATGGCCATGCATACCCAGAATCTGAAGGCGGACCCGCGTTGCAGCCTCTTCGTTGGACAGGCGAATGCTGATGGCGATCCACTCGGAGCTGCCAGAGCTACTCTGATCGGCGTTGCCGAACCTGTGCCAGCCAGCGATCTATCTTCCGTTCGAGAGATCTACCTCGCTCGCCATGAGAACAGCCGGTACTGGGTCGATTTCTCCGACTTCAGCTTCTTCCGGCTCCAACCCGTCGACCTTTACTACGTGGGCGGCTTTGGCGTGATGGGATGGGTCGAGGCAAGCGAGTACCAGGATGCCTCTCCTGATCCGCTGGCAGGCGCAGCCCTCGGTATCCTCGGTCACATGAACGCTGACCACGTGGATTCGATGATCCTGCTGGCACGTTCTTATGCTGGAGTTGAAGCAACAGAAGCGACCATGACTTCGGTCGATCGACTGGGCTTCACTCTTCGACTGAAAACGCAAGAGGGAATGAAAGGTGCTCGTATCAACTTTTCCCGCGAGGTAGCGACCTCGCAGGAGACCCGGACGGTGCTGGTCGAGATGGTCCGCCAAGCCTCACCCTCAAGATGACGGTGGCCTTCCTGCGCTGACCAAACCCTGACAATTTCATGACAACCTCCCGATAACTCCAGTAGATACTGGTGCGGAACCCATGTGCGCCAAACCAGAAGAAGAATATGCTGGTCCCACCTGGACCGACGACCATCTCGATTCCACTGCCGCGCCCGAAATAAAAGCGCCGTACTTCGATGAAAAGTTAGGAGCATGGGTCCTGACTCGCTACGCCGATGTTCTCGCCGCTTTTCGCAGCCCCAGTCTTGTCCCGGCAGGCGCGAGAGGCAAGCAGAGCACAAACGCTCCGAGCGAGGCAGACCGGTTAAAAATGCGCGCCGAGACCAGGGTCGCAGTCTCGCTCCGGCACTTGCGCAAATGGCAGAAAGTTCTCGCCCCCGAAGTCAGCGCTCTAACCAGAAGTCTGCCAGACGGTCAGCCGATCGATCTTGTAGGAGAATTCGCGCGGCCTTTGTGTCTTGTTCTGGCCGTCGCTGTCACTGGGGCAGATTCTCACGACGTCGAGCATCTCGATAAACTGGCCCGGCACATCTCAGCCTCTGCCGCCGAACCATACGACACGAAAATTCGTTCCCGCTCGAAGGCCGCAAATGCCCGCCTCCAAAGCTGCTTTCCCGCCGGTCCGGAGTCTCTGCGCTCCTCCGGCTTCGTAGCTCTATCGCAAACGATGCCCAGTTTGCTGGCGAATGCGTGGTACGGGCTGCTGCAGCATCCTCAGCAATGGGGAGAACTGCATCGACGGCCCAGCCTCGCGGCGAAAGCTGTGGAAGAGTTGCAACGCTATGCCGGTCTTACGCGCCTTTCCTTCCGGCAGGTAGCGCACGATGTCATCCTCAACGGCGTCCGATTGCGAAAAGGTGATCGCGTCATATTGAGAATCGCTGCCGCAAACCGCGATCCCGAGCGCTTCCCCCATCCCGAGTATGTCGATTGGCTGCATCATGGCACGGGCCATCTCTCTCTCGGCGCAGGACCGCACTCTTGTGTGGGGGCGAGCCTGATCCGCATGGCCGCCGTGACCATCACGCGCCCGCTGATCGAGCGTTTCGCCAGCGCTGAAATTGCCGGACCCGTGGAGTGGCGCGGAGGCCCTATCTTCCGCTCTCCGGCTTCGCTGCCCGTCCGGTTGTATGAGGGCGTTCCCGCCCCCGGATCATCGTTGCATCCGTATTAAAATTCAGCGTGTTGCGTTCTTAAACGACATCTTCCGCAGCCTCCTCTTGGTCAATTGCATCTAAAACTACTGAGTGGAGGATTTGTAGAATGAGTAAGACCGCACTGAAAGAAGTCTCCAAAAACGACCACATCACACCCCACTGGCACCAGAGCGCCAAAGAAATCCAGAAATTCGGCACGGTCATCAAGGACATGCCCATTGGCCTGAGCGAAGATTCGCGCCTTGAAATCACAGGCCGCCTCAACATCCTGCTCGCCGACACCGCCAGCCTGCGCGATCTATATAAGAAGTCGCACTGGCACGTCTCCGGCCCAACTTTCTATCAACTGCATCTTCTTTTCGACAAGCACTTCGACGAACAGGTAGAACTGGTCGATGGCCTGGCCGAGCGCATCCAGATGCTTGGCGGCGTCTCGATCGCCATGGCGCACGACATCGCAGAAACCACGCGCCTTGAGCGTCCGCCAAAGGGCCGCGAAGAGGTGCCGGTCATCATCTCGCGCCTGCTCGAAGCCCACAGCATCATCCTCGCCGATGCCCGCAAGCTGGCAAAGCGCGCCAGCGAAGTCGGCGACGACGGCACCAACGACCTGTTGATCAGCGACATTGTCCGCACCAACGAAATGCAGGTCTGGTTTATCAGCGAGCATCTGGTGGAAATGCCACTGGTCTTCGCCAACAAGTAATCCAGACACGCTTTATATATAACCCTGATAACAAAGGCCGAACCTGTCCCGCAGGCCCGGCCTTTCTGCTTTGCGGCCCCCTCCTTAGAATTGTCATCCTGAGCGGAGCACGCGCAGCGTGCGGAGTCGAAGGACCTGCAGTTTCCAAACAAAGCACGACAGCCAACAGGGTCTTCGATCTGGCACTAAAATTGTCCGACACCACTACCGAAACGCCGACCTTCCACGTCAACCATGAAGAGGACTAGACTAACTTCGTCTGGGAGGCAGCGTATGCCGTACCGCAGAAGTCTTATCTTTTCCGTGTTGTTCCTGTCCTGTCTGATCGCAGCTGGGAAAGACAAGAAAAAAGTTCCGCTGCCCATAGACATTCTTCAGGCACATACAGCGTGGGTCATCATCGATCCTCAAGCCGGCGTCGACGTAACAGACCCCAACGTCAATCGCATCGCACTCAATGATGTCCAGAATGCCTTGGCAAAGTGGGGACGGATCATGCCTGTGACCGATCCTTCCCAGGCCGACCTCATTATCGTAATCCGCAAAGGCAACGGTAAGCTGGTCCAACCAACCATCGCTGGTACGCCTATCAACGCTCCCCCTCCGGTGATCGCGCAGCGAACAGATTCAGGGATCAACGCTTCTGGCCGTACGGGGCCGCCGTTCGATACATCTGATCCGCACCCGCAAACGGAAGTCGGCAGCACGCAGGACACATTCGTCGTCTACCGTGGCAATCCCGCTTACAACAATTCCGCCAATGATGAAAATCCGCTCGATTCTCCGCCCGCGTGGCGATACACAGCGAAGGATGCGCTGGCATCTCCCGGCGTCCCCGCAGTGGATCAATTCCGCAAAGTGATCGCAGAGTCGGAGAAGGCGCTGGCAGGGCCGTAGTCTACCCGCCTGCTTGTGATCGGGCCGAAGCGCAGAGTACACTCTCGCATCTGCAGTACGTAACCGGCAACTTCGAGTTGCGAGGAGACGGCCTATGCGAGCTATGCCTGTAATGCTCTGCGTGTGTGCGGTCCTGATGTGCGGATGTGCAGCGACGCCATCGACCCCAAAATTGCAAACAGCGAACGTAGTTACATCAACTCCGCTGATCCTCGAGAAGAACGAAGGCGAGCGGCGATTTGTGCGGGGCTGGCCGGGACACCCCGATCCTGGAGAGAGCTTCATCCTGAAAGTTGACCCGAAGAACGGCGGATCTTCGCATTTGGTCTTTATGACGGCCGACATCGCCCCCGGCGGCGCAATCCATGCGCATCGACACCCCAATGCCGACGAAATCCTGTATCTGCAGACGGGAACCGCCCGAGTACATTTGGGCGACTCGGTCAGAGATGTGCATGCCGGCGCCACCGTGTTCATCCCTGCGAATACGTGGATCTCCGTCGATAACATTGGAAGCGACGGCGTCAGCATGATAGCCATCTTTTCCGCGCCCGGCTTTGAGGAATTCATGCGGGAAGGGTCGGTGCGCGAAGGAGAGAAAAACGTTCCGCTGACGGACGCCGAGAACGATCAAATCGAGAAGATGCATTCACATGATGTGATTTACAAGGAACCCTAGAATGCATCCCGGTTGACTCGGTAGAAGTATCGCTTTAGAGGGCAAAAAAAAGCTTACTCCACCCGCAGCATCGCCACCGGATCAATCCGCATCGCTCGCAGCACTGCCGGCACAGCCGCAACTACAACCGCGAAAAGAATCGTCAGGCAGGGAACCGCCAGCACGTCCGCGTCGGTGGCCTTCACCTGATAGAGCAGCGACTCGATATACCGCACCGAAGACAAACCAAGCGCCAGCCCGGCAATTGCGCCGATGGCCACGGCAACGGAAATCCCCGTCATGACGCGCCGCGCCACATCGCCCACCTGCGCGCCCAGCGCCATGCGAATGCCAATCTCACGCTGTTGCTGTAGCACCGAGTAATTCAGCACGCCATACAGCCCAATACCGGCAAGCAGCAGCGCAACCGCGCCAAAAAAGAAAGCCAGCGTCGCCAGCAGCCGCTCGCGAATGGTCTGCGCCTGCTTTAGTTCCAACTGTGTCCGTACATTCGACACACGAAACTCCGGGCGCGTCTTTGATACCTCCTGCCGCAGCGTAGACGCGAGCGCCATCGGATTCGCCGCTGCCGTGCGTACGATGAACGTCTGGTACTTCAACGCATCCGATTCAAACGGAATGTAAACCACCGGCAGCATCGGCTCATGAATGTCGCTGTAGGAAGCATTCCCAGCCACGCCGATCACCTGCAGGCGATCGCGCCTGCCGTCATCGTGAGCCTTTGCAAAAATTCTGCCCACGGGATGTTCGTCATTCAGAAATTTTCTGGCAAACGTTTCATTCACAATGGCTGTGCCGGGAAACGTATCTCCATCGCGGAAATCTCTGCCGGCGAGAAGGGGAATCTTCATCGTCTCCAACCAGCCGGGGGAAACATTCAGGAAATTAGCGAAATCTACGGTAGGCGGCCCATCATTGATTGAAATCGAGCTTTCCCAGTCATTATTCTTCAACAATCCCCAACTCGCCTGCGAAACACGCTCCACGCCTGGCACTTCGCGTAGATGCTCCGCCACCTGATCCCAATAAATCTCAGGTTGTGGAGGTTTGCTCGTTGTTTCCAGCAACAATATGCGATCTGCGGAAAATCCCATGGGCTTGTTCGAAAGGTGCTCGAAGGTAGCCACAAACAATCCGGCGACAAACAGCACCAGGAAACAGAAGGCCACCTGCACTGCAATCATTCCGTGCATCAGCCGCTGCCGCGAATGCGGATTATCGCCGCCCTTCAGCACGCTCACCGGCTTCACCGATGAGGCGCGCAGCGCAGGCAGCAAGCCAAAGAGCAGCACAACCATCAGAGTCAGCCCAGCGCCAAAGGCCAGCACTCGCCAATCCGCGGGCAGAATCAAACGCGCAGGATTATCCGGCGGATTGATCATCCTCACCACAAACGGAGCCGACCACCACGCAAACAGCGCCCCGCTCACAGCCGCAAGAAAAGCCAGCAGTGCGCTTTCTACCAGCACCATCTGAACCAGCCGCCATCGTCCCGCGCCAATCGAAACGCGCAGCGCTATCTCACGCGCCCGCGCCGCAGCCTGGGCCGTCATCAGGTTGGCTACATTCGCGCAGGCAATCAGCAGGACCATCAGCACAAGCACGGCAAGAGCAGCCAGGGCGCGGCTGTAATCCCTCTGCATCCCGGATGCGCCCGTAGGCGCAGGCCTCATCCGCACCTTATTGTTGAGATAATTCTTCAGCGTCTCCGGGGATAAACCTTTCTCACCGCTCAAGCGGTTCGCTTCGAACGCATGGTTAACCGCCGACAGCTTTTCGCTTAGCGGCTCGATTGCAACCCCGGGATTCACCACAGCCAGCGTGCGGAACCATGTACAGTCTGCACGTGCCGCGCAGCGGTGCATCGTGATCGGCACGAAAATATCAACAACCGTGCCCGGCTCCGTGCCGGTGAACTTCTTTTCGCTGACGCCAATCACCTGGTAAACGCCATCGTCAAAGTGAATCGTCTTCCCGACGACGCGAGGATCGCGTCCAAAGCGTCGCGTCCAGTAGTCAAACGAGAGCACAACATAGGGGTGCGCTCCGAGCTTCTGATCGTCGTTTTCCGTGAACAAGCGGCCTGCCGCAGCTTCAATGCCGAACGTAGGAAACATCCACCCGGAGACGTACTGCACATTCGCCTGCTCCATCTCCGAATCGGTCTTGTAGGTCACATCCTGGCGGTTGGCATACGCAATGGCAATCAACTCCGCCTGACCTTTCGCTGCAGTACGCATCAGTTGAAAATCCGGATACGCCCACGAATGCCACTCACCCGGCTTGTTGTCATAGCCCATTCCATACTTCGACAACACATACAACCGCTCCGGATGTTCAATCGGCAAAGGCCGCAGCAAGAGAGCATCAATGAGTCGAAAAGCTGAGGTGCAGGCGCCAATCGCCAGCGCCAGCGAAAGGATTGCGGCGATGGAGGTGACTTTATTCCGCCTCAGCTGCCGCCAACCGAAGACAAGGTCAGCGCGCAGAGAATCCAGCCAGCCAACCACACGCGCATCGTGGCTCTTCTGCCGCTGTTGCGCAGCCGCGCCGAGCGCTCGCCGCGCTTCCTCGGGATCGCGTCCCTGCTCGATGGCTTCAGCAAGATGAGCTTCGTATTCTTCCTCGATCTCGCGGTTCAGGCGTTCGCCGCGAAATACATTTGAGACGCGCGACCACAGGCTCATATCACACCGTCCTTATTCCACCCGCAGCATCGCCACCGGATCGATGCGCAACGCACGCAACACCGGGGGCACAGCAGCAATCACGACGGCGAGAAGAATCGTGAGGAAGGGAATTGCCAGCACGCCTGCATCCGTAGCCTTTACCTGATACAGCAGCGATTCAACATACCGCACCGAAGCCAGCCCCAGCGCCAGCCCGGCAACCGCGCCAATCGCCGCGGCAACGGAAATCCCCGTCATGACGCGTCGCGCTACATCGCCAACCTGCGCGCCCAGCGCCATGCGAATGCCAATCTCGCGCTGTTGCTGCAGCACGGAATAATTCAGCACGCCATACAGCCCAACCCCGGCAAGCAGCAGCGCAACCGCACCGAAGAAGAAAGCCAGCGTAGCCAGCAATCGCTCGCGTATGGTCTGTGCTTGGTTTAACTCAACCTGCGTTCTTGCATTCGAGACATGAAACTCGGAGCGTACCCGTGATACTTCCTGCCGCAGCGTCGAGGCCAGGGCCAACGGGTTCGCTGTCGCAGTCCGCACAATAAACGTCTCTTCCTTTTCCGGAAGCATTTGGCCTTTCTCATCCTTGTGATGAAACGGAACAAATACAACCGGCAACATCGGCTCTCGGATATCGCGGTAGTAGGAATCGCGCATCACGCCGACGACCTGCATAGGTTGACGCTTGCCGTCGTCCGATGCGATCTCAAACGCCTTGCCCACGGGATTGTCATCATTCAGAAATCTCCGGGCAAACGTCTCATTGACAATGGCCGTGTTGTTATAGAGGTCGCCGTCGCGAAGGTCCCTTCCCCCAATCAGCGGAATTCGCATCGTCTCCAGAAATCCCGGGGAGACATTCAAAAAGTAGGCGAGATCAACGCTCGGGGGCCCTCCATTCACTGAGATCGAATCATTCCAACCCACGCCCTTCAGCAAAGGCCAGCTCGCCTGTGACACGCGCTCAACACCCGGCATGGAACGCAAGTGATCTGCCACTTGATCCCAGTAGAGCGGCGACTGCGCAGGCCGGCTCGTAGTTTCGAGCAGTAGAATACGCTCCGCAGAGAATCCCGTAGGCTTATTCGAAAGCCGCTTGAATGTAGTGACAAACAATCCGGCAATAAACAACACGAGGAAGCAGAAGGCCACCTGCAGCGCGATCATTCCATGCATCAACCGCTGCCGCGAATGAGGATCGTCCCCACCCTTCAAAATGCTGACCGGTCGCACCGACGATGCCCGCAGCGCAGGCAGCAATCCAAAGAGCAGAACCACAACCAGCGTCAGCCCAATCCCAAATCCAAGCACGCGCCAGTCCGCGGGCAGAATCAACCGCGCCGGATTGTCCGGCGGATTGATCATGCTGACAACAAACGGCGCAGACCACCGCGCGAAGAGTGCCCCGCTCGCAGCCGCAAGAAAAGCCAGCATCGTACTTTCCACCAGAACCATTTGCACCAGCCGCCATCGTCCCGCGCCAATCGAAACACGCAGCGCCATCTCCCGCCCCCGCGCCGCCGCCTGCGCCGTCATCAGATTCGCTACATTTGCGCACGCGATCAGCAGAACCATCAGCACCAGCACTCCGAGCGCCCCCAACGCGCGGTTGTATTCTTCCTGCATCCAGGAAACGCCCGTAGGCGCAGGCTTCAGCAGCGTCTCGTTGTTGAGCACATTTTTCAGTGTTTCCGGCGATAAGCCAGTCTCGCCGCTCAAGCGCTTCGCTTCAAACGCATGACTCACTGCCGCCAGCTTCGCGCGCAATGGTTCCACAGCGGCCCCAGGCGGCACCACAACCAGCATGCGGACCCATGTGGAGTCTTGCCGTGTGACGCGTTGATTCATCATCGTCGGAATGAAGATATCGATGATCGTCCCCGGCTCCGTGCCGGTGAACTTTTTCTCGCTCACGCCAATGATTTGATAAATGCCGTCACCGAAATGAAATGTCTGCCCAACCACATTGGGGTCGCGCCCAAAGCGACGGCTCCAGTAGTCGTATGACAGCACCGCATACGGAGCCGCACCCGGCTTCAGATCATCGTTCTCCGTAAACAAGCGGCCGTCAGCAGGTTCAATTCCAAAGACAGGAAACATCCAACCGGAAACATGCTGCACATTCGCTTTTTCCATCTCCTGATCGGTCTTGAAAGTTATGTCGGCTCGATCCGCATACGAAATGGCAATCAGTTCTGCATGGCCCTTCACCGCGGCGCGCATCAGTTGAAAATCCGGATACGCCCACCCGTCGAAAGAGCCGAACTTGCCAGTAAATCCGATCCCCTGGCGCGACATTGCATAGAGCCGTTCCGGATGATCCACCGGCAAAGGCCGCCACAGCAAAGCATCAATCAACCGAAACGCCGAAGTGCAGGCCCCAATCGCCAGCGCAAGCGAAAGAATCGCCGCAATCGAAGTCACTTTGTTGCGCTTAAGCTGCCGCCATCCGAAGACAAGATCAGCGCGCAGAGAATCCAGCCAGCCAATCACGCGAACGTCATGGCTTTCCTGCCGCTGCCGCATTGCCGCGCCCAGTGCCCGCCGCGCTTCTTCCGGATCGCGCCCCTGCACAACCGCCTCGGCAACGTGCGCTTCAAATTCTTCCTCGATATCGCGGTTCAGGCGTTCGCCGCGAAAGACATTCGAGATACGCGACCAGAACGACATATCACACCGTCCTCAAAATGCGATTCACCGCCGAAGTCACCATCACCCAGCGCGACTCCTCGGCAGCCAGTTGTTTCTTGCCCGCAGCCGTCAGCTCATAGATCCGCGCACGTCGCCCTGTATCTTTCGTCACCCACTCGGCGCGAATCCATCCCGCCTCTTCCATCCGGTGCAGCGCCGGGTAAAGCGAGCCTTCTTCAGCGCGCAGCACATCGTCAGACATCTCGCCAATCGCCGACATAATGGCGTAGCCATGTAGACGTGGCCTGCGCGAAAGAATCTTCAGCACAAGCAGATCGAGAGAACCTTGCAGGGAATCCTGTTTTGCCATACTCAGACAACTATATATAGATGTCTGAGTAACGTGTCAATGCTTTTTCCATGCCCGCTTCAGAAGC
>DATGAD010000500.1:0-10928 GCA_035313725.1 Alloacidobacterium sp.
GGAATATATTTACGCAGACTGCTGATGTTTGGGATTGCCGGCCCCGGACTGGTCTCGGTGTTGAAGCCATACCCGCCGCCGTGCTTGTCCTTGTCCACGTACCAATACGACGGAGCCACAAAGTCGTACGGCCCGCTCATCTTCACGCCGCTCTTTCCGCTTACTGTGGTTGGCGTCGCAGACGCGGAAGACAATGTCGGATTAGGCCAGTGCGTCTCGGCTTCGACGTTGAGATACATTTGCTCCACGTCGGCTGGTGGCGGATTGTCACTGCCATTGAGCCACACGAGCAGACTGGCGTGATGGCGGATGCGCAGCATCTGCGAGCGTAGGGATGCCTGCGCTACGTTGTAATTCTCCGGCGTCCACTTGGCCCAGCGCTCCCACTGATCGCAACAGCACCAGCCCAGCATCACGAGAATTCCCTGCTCATCGGCAAGCTGGAAAAAGTCTTCTGTCTCCAGCTTGCCTTCCAGACGAATCGTATTCAGGTGCATGTCGCGCACGAGCATGAATTGATCGCGCAGCCGCTTTGGCTCTTCGCGTAGCAGCATATCCTGCGACCAACCGGCGCCGCGAATCAGAATGGGCTTGCCGTTCACACGAAAGAGCCGGTAGCCTTTATCCGTATACTCAGACGTGATCTCGCGAATGCCAAACCGCACAGACTGCTCGTCGGAAACCTGACTGCCCTCAGAGAATCGGAGAGTCAGCGTTTCAAGGTGTGGCGTTCCCATCTGATAAGGCCACCAGACGGTGGGCTCTTTGATTTGCAGTTGTTTGTAGCTTTCCGGATCGAAAACAACTGTCTTGTCTTCATGCGCTGCAAGCTCGACGGACTGCTCGATACGAATTCCTGCAACAGTGCCGGTTACAGTTCCATGCACTCCTTTGTCGCTTGCATTATGCAATTCCGCATAGACCGTTAAGTTCGCCTGCTTCAGGGACGCATCGGTAAAGTGCGTTACTGCTAACGGGGATCGCAAAGCGACGGGACCGCTCGCGACAAGATCGACGGGGCCCCATAAGCCCGTATTCTTATCCGGTGGACACGGGTTCCAGTCCACCCAGTTGATGCCGAGATCCGTCTCTGTCGGCGCGAAGGTTTCGACGGCCACCACATTCGGCTTGCCTGGAACAACGTTGCCGGTAACATCGAACTCATAGGTGCGATACGCGCCGGCTACCTGCGACGAATCGGCAATACGCTTGCCGTTGATCCAGATGTTGGCACGATAGTTGATGCCTGTGAATCGCAGCCAGAGCGTGCGCCCCTTCTCCGATGCAGGCGCCACAAACTCCTTGCGATACCACCATGCGCAGTGGTACGGACTGTCGTCCGACATGGGGAGCCGCGCAAAGATGCCTCCAACCGGATACGTCATTCCCGGAAGGTCGCGCAGATTCGTCCCAAAGTATGGGTCTTTGAAGGTGCCCGCAGCCACCTGTACCGCCACTACGGTTGCCGGGACCGAGGTCTGATACCAGCCCTCGGGATGATAAGCCGTCGTCGAAATCGTCTCGCCAGCAGCCTGCAGCTTGCACGCTGACTGCACCGTCCAGCCTTCGTGAAGGGAGATCGCAGGAGAAGCAGCCGCATGTGCTAAGAGCGGCAGCATTGAACCGAGCACCAGAGCAGAAATAAAATGTGCCAGCTTTTGCGGCATGCAGTACGTTCCCCCCAGCAATTGTCCTGGCTAAAAGTTGAATCTCTCCCCAATAGGCGAGGTAATAAGACTCGCCGCGACCCCATTTTCTTCTCAAGAAGCCTCGACATATTGAAACGTTTGAATATTGCAGATATAGCGCATCGACCACCATTGTCAAGTGGAAAATGAAAACCAAAAGAGCATCTATATGGCCCTCGTTGAATCGCGAACGACCACCGACGGCGGCAGAAGCTTCAAAACGGGCGCGATTAGGTGACTATCTTCGTCCTTCTCGATCGACTTCAGCACCCACTCCGTTCCAATCATCCCCATCTCTTCCATTGGCTGGCAGATCGTCGTAATTGCCGGTGTGCTGAATGCAGCGGGCGGCACACCATCAAAGCCGATCACGGAGCAATCTTCCGGCACGCGCACGCCCGCATGCGTGAGCGTGCGCAGCGCTCCGAGTGCTGTGAGATCGTCAAAGGCCATCAATGCGGTAAACTTCTGGCGCGAGCGGAGCAGTTCTGCTGTCAGCTCCACGCCTCCATCAAATCCTGAATTCGCATCCAGCATCTCAGGCAGCTCGCGTATCAGTCTCGAATCTATATCGAGGCTGTGTTCCGCGGCGAACTTCTCGATTCCCCGCCAGCGGTTCACGCTGTCGTGCAGGCTCGCCGGCCCTCGAATGAAGGCAATGTTCCTGTGCCCCAGCTGATACAGATGGTCGAGCGCGGCGTAGGCCCCGGTAGCGTTATCCACCAGAACCGAGCTGATGCGGTTCGGCGTAAGATCGCGCCCTATTACCACGGTTGGAATTTTGTGCTTCTCCATGTCGGCCAGCAGGTCCGTGTCTGCGAAAAGCCAGTTGGCGACGACGATCAGCCCTTCCACACGCCGGTCGAGAAGCATTTCGAGATACCCCTCGAACATCTTCCGCTCATTGTGTGCATCCATGATGATCGGCAGGTATGGGGTCGGATGCAGCGTCTTCTCAATGCCGCGTAGAATCAGGGTGCAGAAGGGGTCGGAGATATCGAAGATCATGACGCCGACAGTGTGGCTGCGCCGGCTCCGCAGGGAACGCGCGAACGCATCAGGCCGGTAGCCGAGTTCCTGCGCGGTCTTGCGAATATGCTCTTTCGTGCTGGCTGCAACGTATCTTGAAAGCGGCGCTTCATTCAGCACAATCGAAACCGTAGAGGCAGAGAAGCCGCTCTTGCGAGCTACATCGACAATCGTTACCCGGTTACCTGCCTGCTTGCGCCCAGCCAAAGCGATACATCCTTAGAAGAATCGTGGTGCTTGTGAATCACAAAGCATAGCACCCGCACCCAATTCCTTTCAGGACATCCCTGGAAACTAGACCATCTCAGCCTTCGCAGGCCGAATCGCGATCTCTACCGTCTGGCTTCCGAGCCTGGGATGCTTCGCCGTCAGTCGCAAAGTACCCGCTTCTTCCTTTGCTCGAACCCACACCGCGCCAGTGCCGCCAATTAGACCAAAGGGATTGTCCCCGATCAATTCCGCGGGACCTTCAAGCGTGAGCACGATGGGATCATTCGCATACGGACGAATCGCATCGAACTCGTCCGTAACCCGCAGAACGACGCGTGTTGTATCGGCCCCGTCGGCGTCCAGTTCATGATCGTCGGCAAGAATGGAAAACTTCTGATCGACGCCCAGCCCGGAGAGAGTCTTCGATGCCACCTGCTTGCCATTCAGGTAGCCATCGATGCGCAGATCGCCAAATTTCGCGTCATCATACTTCGTCAAATCCACGCTGAACGGTGCGTATTTCAAGTGCTTGAACTGCTCGCGGTCCGGATCGACTTCAGCAAACTGCTTCCACTCACCTTTGTTTTTTACGAAGAGCTTCAGATGATCGCAGTTCGAGCAGATCATTGCGATCGTGAATCGCGTTGCCTCGTCGCTCGAAGCCCAGTGAAACGCCGGCTCCAGCACAACCTCCTCGTCCGGATCGCACTGAGACTTGTAGAACCCGGCCGCAGGTTTCGGCTCGCGGAAGATGTCAATGACGCCGTGATAGCAGATGCGGTCGCCCGCGCCGAAGTCGTAATGGGTGTTGTAGTCAAAAGCACACCACGCAATACCGCCGGCATACTGCGGATCCGAAGCAAGCTGATCATGCACGCGCGCATGGCGGATCGTATGCTCGCGGTGCCGCGCATCGTCATCGATCGTCTTCGTCGGAAATGTATGACCCACGAACTCCGTGTTCAGATATCGCGGATGGTTCGGGGGCTTCAGCGGCCAGCCGAAATCGTTCATCGTGAACACATCTTCCAGAAACTCCGACTCCTGGAAATACCGGATGCCACCTGTCTGCCGCGTCGGATCGAGCTTGTGCGCCATCGCATTCGTGCGCGAATAAAACCCATGATTATCTCGCGACTCGTTGATGCGCACGCCCCACAACACAATCGATGGATGGTTCCAGTCGCGCCGGATCATGCGGGTTACATTGTCAACAGAAATATCCTGCCACCTGCCGTCGCCGATATGCTGCCAGCCCGGAATCTCCTCAAGCACCAGCAGTCCATACTCATCGCATGCATCGAGAAAGTGCCGCGACTGCGGATAATGCGACGTGCGCACGATATTACAGTGATATTGCTTGCGCAGGATGTAAGCATCGCGCTTCTGTACGCGGCCCGGCATCGCCTGGCCTACAAACGGAAAGGTCTGGTGCCGATCAAGCCCGCGCAGCTTAATGACCTTGCCATTCAGCTCAAAGCCGTGATCTGTAAACGTCGCCTCGCGAAAACCGATGCGACGTGTATCTTCATCCACGACCTGCGAACCGCGAAGCAGACGCGCCTTCACCGTATAGAGCTTTGGATTCTTTAAATCCCACAGCGCAATGCCGTTCAGTTTCCCAAACGCAACCGTGTGGCTCACCGGCTCCTCTGCCGCTCCCGCAGCCGGGACCTTCTGCGTGGCCTTCGCGACCTGCTTATCGCCATCGAGCAGCGTAGCCTCCAGCGTCAACGCATCGCGCGATGCCTCCAGATTCTGCACATAGCAAAGCACGTCCAGCGAAGGACTCCCGCTCATCACATCCTTCGGCTGCGCAAAAATATTTTCAATAAACGTCGCAGGCACCACGCGCAACGACACCTCGCGATAGATCCCGCCGAAGGTCAGGTAGTCGATCTGGTATCCAAATGGAGGGATATCCGGCCGCTCCGTCGAATCCACATCAACGGCCAGTACGTTGTCGCCGCCGAAATTCAAGTGCGGAGTCAGCTCAAATGAAAATGGCGTATATCCGCCCTTGTACTCACCCAGCCGCTGCCCATTGATCCATACCGTTGAAGCCGTCATCACGCCTTCAAAATCAACGAAGACGCGTTTCCCTTTCGCGTCAGCAGGCAGACGAAACTTCCTGCGGTAGAGGGAAACGAACTCATAGTCCTTGTCATCGAACCCATGCCAGGGCAGCGGTATATTCGTATGCGGCACCACCACGCGATCAAACTTCGAATCATCGAATGCCGCCTCGTGCCCGCCATCCACGACCTTGGGGCTGTACCGCCAGCCCCGATTCATCGCGAGGACCATCCGCCCCTGTGTGCCCGCGTTCTGCTCCTCGGCAAATGCATTGCCGCCAACAGCCGCTCCGGCAAGAAGCGCACTGCCCGTCTTAAGAAAATCGCGTCTATCCATATCCGCCCTTACGATGAAACCGTTTTCAATTTCCAGCCACAAAAACAATACCTGATTGAAAGCACTCTTCTCAAAGTCCCTGAGATCGGACGCTGGAAAGATGACTATTCGGCCCGCAGCGCCACCATTGGTTCCACCTGCGCGGCGCGCCATGCCGGAGCGAGTGCGGCAATTGCAGCCGTCAGCAATAGCAACACAGTAGCGATGAGCAGACTTACTGGGTCAACAGCCCGCACTCCGACAAGCATGCTCGTGATCAGGCGCGTGAGCACAAGGCTCAGCCCGAGTCCCAGCACAATTCCCCAGCAGGCCAACTTCGCCGCGTGCACCAGAATCATCCTCAGAATCAACTTCTTCTCCGCGCCAAAGGCCATGCGCACGCCTATCTCAAACGTGCGTTGCGCGACGGAATACGCCATCGTCCCATAGACTCCCAGCATCGCCAGCAGCAGACCGACTCCGGCGAACGACGAGATCAGCACTGAGCGGAAGCGCTCTTCGGCGATCGACTCGCCGACCATCGCATCCATGGTGGTGTACTTGGTGGCGATCTGCGAATTCGTGTGCATGATCTGCGCCTGGACTGCGTTCATCAGCGTCAGGGGTGCTACCTTCGTCCGCAAGGCAATATGTATTTCGGTGGCAAAGAAGGGATGCTGCGCCATGGGCATATAGAGCGTTGGCCCCGGCTTCGCTGCCGGTGAATCCTGCCGGACATCGCCCACCACGCCGACGACCGTCATCCACTTCGGAGAATCCAGTCCGCAACGGATCGGTTTGCCAATCGGATCGGCATCGCCGAAGCTCTGCTTCGCCAGCGATTCACTGATCACCGCCACGAACTGGCCGTCGTAGATGTCCTGCGAGTTGAAGTCGCGTCCCAATTTCATCGGAATCCCCATCGTCTGAAAATATCCGGGGCTCGCCACGCTGAAATCGGCATATGGCTGATGACTGGGATCGGTTGGCAAACCATCCTTGACCTCATAGTAGCCATTCGACCCGTGACTGCCCGTCGGCAGCCCCATGATGCCCCCAACGTGTTCTACACCCGGAAGTGCGGTCAACTGGGCAAACAAGCCGTCAAACTGTTGCGCCACGCGCTGCGCCTCTTCGGTCGTATGCGCCGGGGCATCCGCATCCACTACCAGCATGCGCGCCGTCTGGTACCCCATGTCGCGCGCGGTCAGCGTGATCAGAGTACGCAGCAAAAGCCCCGCTCCAACAGCCAGCACAAATGTAGCCGCCACTTCCGCAACCACCAGACCGTTCCGCATCGCCGATGCGCTATGGCCGGCCATGCCACGTGAGCTATCCTGCTTCAGCGCTTCAGCAGGATCAACCTTGGCCGCCTTGCGCGCCGGAATCAGTGACGACGCAATGGTAGTCAGCAGCGAAAGCCCTAGCGTAAATGCGAGCACCCAGCCATTCAGATGGATCTCAGCCGCACGCGGAAGCCCTTCCGGGGCCATTGCCACCAGCAGCCGCACTGCCGGCCCAGCCAGCAGAACCCCCAACACCGCGCCGCAAAGCGAAATGAGCAGGCTCTCGGCCATCACCAGTCGCCTCAACTGCCACCGTGACGAACCCAGCGCCGTCCGCACCGCCAGCTCACGCTGCCGCTCGATCGACCGTGCCAGCTCCAGATGCGTCACGTTCACGCACGCAATCAGCAGAATCATCACGACCGCCGCGAATAAAAGCAGCAACATGGGCCGTGCCTGGCCTGTCAGTTCTTCCTGGAGCGGTACGACGGTCAGCTGTTTGTTCTTGTTGTCACCTGGATAAGCTGCCTGCAGCCTGTGCGAGATCGCACCCAACTCGGCTCGGGCTGCTTCCGCTGAAACGCCGGAGCGCAGCTTGGCTACCGCTTTGTAATTGAAAGCGGTCCGGTTCCCCAATGCCTCCCCCTGCAGAATCGGATAGGCGACCCAGACCTGTGTCTTTTCTGGAAAATTGAAGGCGGAAGGCAATACGCCAATAATCTGCGATGGCTGGGCCTCGACCGTCATCGTCTGTCCCAGCGCCGCCTGCGCGCCGCCGAAGTTGTCTCTGGCAAACCGCTCGCTTACGAGGGTTTCGTGGTGTGTGTCCGAATCGGCGAATACGCGCCCGGCCACCGGCGTCAAATTGAAAACCCGAGGGAAGTTCAACTCAACCGCCATCACCTCGGTAAAAACCGCATGATCGCGCAACTGCACCCCTTCACTGCCGCCCTGATACATGCTCACTATGTCCAGGCTATGTGCCTGCGAGCGCACGTCGGCAGCGTCCGGGCCGGTAACGCGATGGCTCGTGTGTCCACTGTCGGTCCAGTTTGTATTCAGAGCCACAATCCGCCCCGCGTCTGGATAAGGCAAGGAAGCCAGCAAAATCGACTGGACCACAGTAAAAATGGCCGTGTTCGCGCCAATGCCCAGTGCAAGCGTCAAAACCGCCGTTACGGTAAACGCCGGATGCTTCCACAACTGCCGCGCCGCATAACGCAAATCCTGCAAAAGAGTGTCCATCGCAGTTTCCTCGCAGTCCTCTGATTGACCACGATGCTAAATCAATCAGCCGACACATACACGCACATCTTGGGTACGCATTCATCCGTGGCTCCGTTCCGCTGTGCGGGTAACTCCCACGTGCCCTTTTGCGATACTGGAGCTATGGAACTTCGCTTCGCCGACACGGCAGACCTGCCGGCCATTACGCAACTCATCAATCAGGCATTTTCTGTGGAGCTTTTCTTCAAG
The DNA here is from genome assembly GCA_035313725.1 of Alloacidobacterium sp. Lineage (GTDB taxonomy): Bacteria > Acidobacteriota > Terriglobia > Terriglobales > Acidobacteriaceae > Alloacidobacterium. The sequence goes on from DATGAD010000500.1 coordinate 8,081, forward strand.
GCCGGTGACCGCATCACCATTGACGAAGTGCAGCGGCTCTTCGAGAAAGGCCGTTTTATGCTGCTTGAAGAAGACGGCAGGATTGAAGGGAGTGCTTATGTTGAATTGCGCGGAGAGCGCGCGTATCTGGGACTGCTCTCGACCAATCCAGCCCGCCAGCGCTCAGGCATCGGCTCACGTCTGACGACAGCGGCGGAAGAGTTTGCCCGCGAATCAGGGTGTCAATTTATGGACCTGCGCGTTGTTAACCTGCGCGAAGAGCTGCCGATTATCTACAAGAAATTCGGCTATCAGGTTACGGGAACAGAGGAAGTTGAGGTCGAAGTCGGACAGCACTTCACCCAGCCCGCTCACTTCATCAATATGTCCAAGGAATTAGGCCACCGCTAGTCCCCTGAGTCAGAAGCGCCAGGCATATTGCCGGTGAGTTCAAAAGGGCCAAACTCCAGGTCCCTCCGCTCCGGTCGGGATGACAAACTAGAGAAGAAATCAATGACTCAGGAGAACAGGGCGATGAAAATGGTACCCGCCCTAGTCAGGGCGGGTACCACGATTGAGAAACCAGAAAATCTACATCGAAGGCGGAGTAATCACCCCACAGGCAATCCGTGCGCCTGCGTTTCCCGTGGGATCGGTCATCATGTCGTCAGCCTTCTCATGCACCATGATCGAAGTGCCACCGTTAGCAAAGACGGAATTCGCGGCGCTGGGATCGAGCGAAATATCCGGGGCCAGAAAGCTCTTCTTCACCTTGCCGTCAGCGGCAACGGTCAGATTCAGCGGCAGGTCGCCATTATGGTGTCCATCGGGATTCTTGATGCCATGCTTCTTGCCCGCAGGATTGAAATGGCCGCCAGCCGACTTAAAATCCGGCGGATCGCACTTGGCGTTCTGGTGAATGTGAATCGCGTGATCGCCCGGCGGCAGGTTCTCGAGCGCAACCTTGATCTCAACGCCGGATTTCTTCTGTGACAGCTCCACCGTGCCCGCGTCTTTTCCGTCCGCAGTCTTCAGCTCAACCTTCACCTGCTTGGGAGCCTTCTGCGCCAGAACCGGCACAACACTCCACGTCAGAGCAGCCGCAAACAACATCATCTTTGACAGATATTTCATCCTCGCTCCTCGTCAACGGGCCGAAAAGGGCTCTACCCGCACGCAAGCAAGGATACTCCATTTGCCGCACGCAAATATGACAGGGCAAATAATGACTCTTGCACTATCGCGGCAGCTGTCCGATCGCTCGTTTTAGATCGGCTTGCGCCAGTGACAAACCTAAAGTCGCTTCGACATACGAGGCTTTTGTCGAGGATGCTTTCGCATGCGCTTCTGCGCGCGCCGACGCGAGTGCCGCATCCTGCTCGAATTGACGATCGGACAGCCGGGCGGCTTCGATCCTGACCTTCAGCGCCTGATCTGCGACTTCCACCATGTTCTGTAATTGTTCGACATTGTCGTAGGACTGTTCTACCTGCACTGCTACCTCTTCCTTTACTTTGGCGAGATTGAGTTCTGCCTGGGAAAGAAGTGTTCGCGAATCCTTGACCTCGGCTTCGCGCCGTCCGCCGTCGAACAAGTCATAACTGAAGGTGAAGCCAAACGTGCCGAAGTTATGGACCAGAAATGGAATTCCGCTTTGATAGCTATAGCGTGCAAGGCCGGTGATATCGGGAATGTATGCGTCTTTTGCCGCCGCGAGGCCGGCTCTCGCTTTCTCGACAGCCTCCTGTGCCGACCGAATCTCGGGACTATGCTCCTCGGCAATCTGAATACACTCCTCACGGCTTGGTATCGATAGAGGCGCTGCAGAAGGATCGCTGTCGAGCTGAAGCTGCGTATTCAGCGGAAGGCCAAGCAGGTCGTTGAGGGCCACCGACAAAGAATGGATCTGCAGGCTTTGTGTAAGAGCCGCCTGTTTCGCTTCGAGCAGTCCAGCGCGGCTTTCGAGAGCTGCTATCTCTAAGGAGCGTCCATTGTTGACTGCGTCTTGAGCTTCCTGATCCTTTACCTGGCTCGCATTGATCTCTTCTGTTGCCGCCTGTTGCTTGAGTTGCGCGATGAGCAGTGCGTAATAAAGCTGGCGCGTTTTGAGTGCCACTTCATTCTCGGCCCCATCGACCTGGATTTTTGCGGTATTGATATCCGCGGCAGCAGCGCGGTTAGATTCGTGAATTTTGAACATCTGGGTGAATGGCTGTGCCAGCCCCGTGCCGCTGGTATACCCAGTGAGCGCTCCCTGATCGATGAGAAGATTATTTCCGGGAATCGGTCCGGTAACCGAAGTGACGCCAAAGGCGCCCGCTGGTATTGCCACACCAGCCAACTCCGTAATGTGAAGGATGCTGCTTTCATTCTTGATATGCGGGAAATACGCTGAACGGGCCACTTCTCTCTTGTGTTCGCTGTCGACAACCGCAAGCCGTGCCAGGCCGAGACTTCGATTCTGCTTGAGCGCAAGATCGATGGCCTCGGGAAGAGTCAGATGCATCGGAGCCTGCGCCTGCCCAATTCCAGAAAAGACGAACAGCCATAACGTAAACAGCGGCCCGAGTGATAGCAGATATTTTGTTGTCTTCATCCACATATCAAGATCCTCTAGTCTTCAGCTCTCTCATGCTGGTGATCAGCGGTGGGGCCGCTTCTGCTTTGGGCGGAGTGCTCAAGACTGTGCACCATCCGACTTGCCGCTCTTGCCGGTGGCATGAATTGTCACCACTGCCGAGAACCCCGGCCGAAGCTTGTCCTGCAATGGATGTCCCGGGTCAAGCACGATCTTTACCGGGATCCGCTGAACAACTTTTGTGAAGTTGCCGGTTGCATTGTCGGGAGGCAGCAGCGCAAACTGCGATCC
>DATGAD010000501.1:0-16170 GCA_035313725.1 Alloacidobacterium sp.
AAGTCGATCGCCATCCGAAAACGTGTCCCAGAGCCGTCCCCGCCGGTACTCCCAGCACATTCGCCAGCGTCAGGCCGCTGAACATCGTCGTAATCGCCTGCACCCGCTTTTCCCTGGGAACAAGGCTCGCCGCCACAATGCTGCCCGTCCCGAAGAATCGCCATCCCCATGCTTGAAGACCGCAGCGCGCTCCAGATCGCACTCAGCGAAGTTCTCCGGGCCGTCGCCGCCAATCAAATCGACACCAACCGCGGCTGGCTCCTGCTCTCCGGCCTGCGGATGGCTTCACAGAACTGCGGCGAGGAAGAATTAGCCGATCCGATCCAGCAGATCCACGAACTTGAACTCACCCCCGAAGGCGAACAAGTCGGCCCTCGCATCGAAGCCGACTGAACAGCGAAGCAGGCGGTTCAACCTCGATGCCTTGCAGGGCTTCCACGCGGGCTCGACGGTTCCCCAGTATTCAGGGCACAATGGTGAGGCTCGACATAGGAGGAGTGAATGGCGCAGCCAGCTTGTCCCCACATCAAAGACCACGTAAAGAAGGTGAAGCCCAGCAGCAAAGGCTGCGAAGACTGCCTGAAGACCGGCGACACCTGGGTGCATCTGCGCATGTGCACCGAATGCGGCCACGTCGGCTGCTGCGATTCCTCGAAGAACCGCCACGCGCGTGCCCACTTCCACGCCACCCAGCACCCCATCATCAAGTCCGCCGAACGGGGCGAGAGCTGGAGTTGGTGCTACATCGACGACATGTATCTGCAATAACAACGATGAAACAGGATCAGGCACTGGAACTTCTTAGCGAAGCCCTGCCAAAGCTGCAACAGGCCTTCGCGCATCTCCCCACCGACCCGCACACTGATCAGGACGCGACCGACGCCATGCGCGCGGTCATGGCACAGCTTACCGAGCGTCTCGCAGACAACTACCCGTATTTTCATCCGCTCTACGCCGGGCAGATGCTCAAGCCGCCGCACCCGATCGCCCGCGCCGCCTATGCGCTGGCGATGTGGATCAACCCCAATAACCACGCGCTGGACGGAGGCCGGGCCAGTTCGCGCCTCGAAGTCGAAGCCGTCCGCGAGATTGCGGCAATGTTTGGCTGGACGGAATACCTGGGCCACCTGACCAGCGGCGGAACCTTCGCCAATCTCGAAGCCCTCTGGATCGCAGGTCGATTGACTCCAGGGAAAAAGATTGTCGCGTCAGAAAATGCCCATTACACCCACAATCGCATCAGTGCCGTCCTCGGATTGCCGTTTGAAAGCATCGCGGCCGATGCGCGTGGACGCATGGATCTTACCGCCCTTGAAGCTGCACTGCAGTCGGGTGAAATTGGAACCGTCGTGGTTACGTTGGGAACCACCTCTGCGGGCGCTGTCGATCCGCTGGATCGGATACTGGAGCTGCGTCGGCACTATGAATTTCGTGTCCACGTCGACGCAGCGTATGGAGGCTATTTCAAGCTCGTCTCGAACCTCGCCGAAGACGCAGCACGGGCCTACGCCTGCATCCACAAGGCTGACTCCATCGTCGTCGACCCTCACAAACATGGCCTGCAGCCCTACGGATGCGGCTGCATCCTCTTCCGCGATCCTTCGGTTGGCCGTTTCTACAAGCACGACTCTCCTTATACCTACTTCACTTCGAACGAACTGCATCTCGGGGAGATCAGCCTGGAGTGTTCGCGCGCCGGCGCAGCCGCTACTGCCCTGTGGGCGACGCAGAAGCTCCTGCCTCTCGCACCGGACGGCCAGTTCGCAAATGGACTTGCATGCGGCCGAAATGCTGCCTTGTGCGTCTATAACAAATTAAAGCAAGACACACGTTTGTTGACTGGCTCCGAACCGGAATTGGATATTCTGCTATGGGCCGTGAAAGCGTGTACATTGGAGGAGTCGTCTCGGCTTGCCTCAGCGGTTTTTGATCTTGCAGCGGAACTGGATCTTCATCTGGCCCTAGCTCAGGTTCCGGTCACTTTTTTCGGACCTGGCGCATGGCCTGGAGCACCATCCGATGGCAGAGTTACCTGCCTTCGATCGGTGCTGATGAAGCCGGGACATTTGAACTGGGTGGACGTGATATGGGAGAAGTTGAGCCACGCAGTCTCGAAAGTGATTGGACCAGCGAACCAATAGAGCAAGTCGCGCTTGAAAACAGCGCGATGCGGGTAACTATCCTGCCTTCCCTTGGCGGGAAAATTGCGTCAATTCGAGTTTTTCCAGACGGAGAAGAATTGCTGCAGCAGCCGCTGCAAACCTATGCCCTCCGCACTCGATACATGAGTTTTGACGCGAGCGATGCCAGTGGATGGGATGAATGCCTTCCATCGGTAGCCGCCTGCGAGGTGCCGACCGATTCAGGACTTGCATCCGTCCCCGATCACGGAGATTTCTGGCAGGTACCTTGGGAAGTTGTCTCGCAGAGTGGGATTGAGTTGGAGATGTCCGCCAATGGATTCAGCCTCCCCTTACGATTCAGCAGAACTTTGCGGCTGGACGGGAATCGGCTCCGCGTTGCGTACGCGCTGCGAAATCTCAGCAGTGAGTCCGTTGAATATATATGGTCGGCGCATCCTCTGTTCGCCGTAGAGCAAGGGGATCGCATTGTGCTGCCCGATTCAGTTCGGGAGGTTACCGTCGAGGGGTCTGCACAGGGTCGTTTGGGTAAGCTAGGGACCATGCAGGCGTGGCCAAAGGCTACGTTGATGAGTCAGGAGATCGCTGATCTCACTCTCGCCGGTAAAGTTACTGACGGAATTGGCGATAAGCTCTTCGCCGATTCCCCCTCTGAAGGGTGGTGCGCTATCGAACGCAAGCGGCTCAACCGACGCGTTGAGTTACGCTTCGATCCGGCGGATCTGCCCTATCTGGGACTTTGGATTTGTTACGGCGGCTGGCCTGAGCACAATAACATCCGCCAGCAATGTGTCGCGCTGGAACCGTGCACGGCCCTCGGCGACTCGCTCGCTACAGCGGTCAGGCAAGGCAGGGCGCGACAGGTCGCTCCGAAGGCGGAGCATCGCTGGTCAGTCGAGTTTCGCGTGGGTGGTGTATTGTAGGGGGTTATTTACTCTATTCCTGAAGGCTTGAGCCATGCTAGATGTAAGCGGTATCAGGAAAGCACATAAGGAGCAGTTTGGCACGGAGCCGGTTGTCTTTATGGCACCCGGACGCGTGAACCTGATCGGCGAGCACACCGACTATGCCGACGGCTTTGTCATGCCGGCCGCCATTGATTTCGCTACGATCGCGGCCATTTCTCCGAGCGGCGATGCCAACGCAACCGTCTTCTCCAGGAACTTCAATGAAGCCGTTCCACGCACGCTCGACTCAATCGGTACGCATGGTTCCCATCACTGGAGCGACTATCCCTTCGGCGTACTTTCTATGCTCCAACAGGAGGGAATTGAGGTCCCGGGTTTTCATCTGACGCTCGATGGCGACGTTCCGCTGGGTGCGGGGCTCAGTTCCTCGGCTTCAATTGAAGTTGCCAGTATGTTTGCCATGCTGCATGTGGCCGACGCGTCTCTGCCTTTGCCGAAAGTCGCTCTGCTCTGCCAGCGCGCAGAAAATGACTATGTCGGCGCTCCGTGCGGCATTATGGACCAGTTTGTTTCGTGTTGTGGGGCTGCCGATCATGCTCTGCTGCTGGACTGTCGCAGCCTCGACTACCGGCTTGCGCCCATTCCGAAGCATTTGAGTCTGGTGATCTGTAACACCATGGTGAAACATTCCCACGCGGGCGGCGAGTACGGTTCGCGTCGGGCTGAGGTTGAGGAAGGAACAGCCATCCTGAAGCGTCATCGTCCGGAGATTCGTCTGCTCCGCGATGCTACCGTCGAGGATCTCGAACGCTGGGGCCATGAAATGCCGCCGAATGTCCTCAAGCGGTGCCGTCATGTCATCACGGAAAATACCCGCACAGTTGCGGCTGCGGATGCTCTCGAAGCGAATGATCTGAAGACTCTGGGGCGCCTGATGGCGGAGGCCCATGCAAGCTATCGCGATGACTTTGAAGCAAGCTGCCCCGAGGCCGATATTATGGTTGAGTTGGCCAACAAGCTGGAAGGCTGCGTGGGTGCGCGGCTCACGGGCGGAGGATTCGGCGGCTGCACAGTGAACCTGGTGGAGTCGGAGCATGCCGAGCGATTCGCCTCGAGTATTTCCACAGGTTACGAGGAGTCGACCGGTATACATCCTGAGATTTACCAGAGCCATGCGTCGGCGGGAGCACACAAACTTGGGCAGGATGCATCGCAATTACAACCGTAATGTGTTGATTTTGCGGAAAGGTGACTTTTGATACATCGTTTACCCACATGACGCCCACATATGATTGGTAAAATCTGAGAGCGAGATCGCCTGCTATACCGCCCCCCGATTGATGGCAGGCGGCGCTAGAAATTATGTCCGTGCAGCCTTTTGATGAACAGCCTTTGTTAACTGTTGTGCACGGGGAGATGAGCTGAATGAGTCTTTCAACTGGTTTTTCTACTCGCAACTCCAATGAGAGTTCGCGCATTGCCTATTTTTCCATGGAAATCGCGGTTGCTCCTGATATGCCCACCTACAGTGGAGGACTGGGCGTACTTGCCGGTGATACCCTGCGGTCCGCCGCGGACATGGGCCTGCCGCTTGCAGCTATAACGCTGGCCCATCGCAAGGGCTATTTCAGGCAGCATCTCGATGCTGACGGCATGCAGACCGAAGAGCCGCAGCCCTGGAAGATCGAAGAAAAGCTTTCGCCCGAGGATCCGATTATTGCCATTCCGATCGAAGACCGGCAGGTCGCGCTGCGCGCGTGGCGTTACGATCTGATGGGCGTAACCGGGCACAAAATTCCGATCTATTTTCTTGACGCAGACCTGCAACAGAATGATCCCCGTGATCGCAAGCTTACCGACCAGTTGTACGGCGGTGATGGCGATTACCGGTTGCGTCAGGAAATCATTCTCGGCATCGGCGGGGTTCGTATTCTCGATGCTCTTGGATTTAAAGCCACTGTCTATCACATGAATGAAGGGCACGCCGCGCTGCTCACCCTTGCGCTCATGGAAGACCAGCTGAAAGGCGCCGCGCTGGCGTCAGCAACCGATAAGGATACGGCTGCGGTTCGGGAACTTTGCGTCTTTACGACCCACACGCCAGTACCGGCGGGTCACGACCGCTTCTCGCTCGAGCAGGGTGATCGCATTCTTGGCAAGGACCGCATTGCTTTCCTGGAACGCAAAGGCTGCATTCACGAAGGCTTGTTGAACATGACGTATGTTGCGTTGTGTTTCTCGCGCTTCGTCAACGGTGTAGCCATGCAGCATGGGAAAGTCTCCCGTGCGATGTTTCCGGAGTACAACATCAGTGCCATCACCAACGGCGTTCATGCAGCAACGTGGACTGCGGCATCATTCCAGGGCCTCTATGACCGCCACATGCCGCGCTGGCGTCAGGACAACGTAACCCTGCGTTATGCCATCGACATTCCGGAAGAGGAAATCGAAAGCGCACACTCGGCCGCCAAACAACTGCTGATCGATGCGGTGGCCAAGCGCACCGGAGTAGCGTTGAAGCCCGATGTCTTTACGATTGGTTTTGCGCGCCGCGCCGCCACCTATAAGCGCGCCGATCTGCTCTTTACCGATCCTGAACGGCTCGTGAGTTGTGCGCATGAGCGCGGCGGGCTCCAGATCATTTACAGCGGCAAAGCGCATCCGGCAGACGAGCCGGGCAAGGCAAAGATTCGTCACGTCATCGAACTGGCAAAGAAGCTGAATTCCGACGCTCTGCAGATCGTCTATCTTGAAAACTACGAATGGACTCTCGGTGCTTTGCTGACCGGTGGCGTCGATGTGTGGCTGAATACACCTAAGCGTCCCTATGAAGCATCCGGCACCAGTGGGATGAAGGCTGCCCTGAACGGCGTGCCCAGCCTGAGCATCCTTGATGGCTGGTGGATCGAAGGCTGGATCGAGGGTGTGACAGGATGGGCGATCGAAGACCATGAGGATGAGGCCGCTGAAGCGAACTCTCTCTACGATCACCTGGAGCATGTGCTGCTCCCTCTCTTTTATCAACAGCCGCAACAATGGCGGCGCATCATGCGCTCTACGATTGCTTTAAATGGCTCCTTCTTCAATACTCAGCGCATGTTGGAACAATATGTCGTCAACGCCTATTTTCCGGAACAACGTGTTGTGGAGACAGTTGAGGAGCCGGAACCTGCTCTGGCACGGTAACTCGTTCATGTCCCCGAAACGCCTCTTTGCTATCGATCGGAACTTACGAAAGATTCCGATCGATAGCGCCGATAGACCAATACAACGGTATGAAATCGTGTTCCAATACTCGGATAGCCGACTTCCAACCTGGGCGGTCTAAAGGTTTGAGGCGTTCGCAATGGCGGAAAAGAACATGATCGAAAAATTTTCCATGGCAGAGCTCTCGCGGTTGAGGCAGGAGTTGATGCAGTCGGGAATTGACTCAAGGCAGGCGGCCGAACTGGTCACTGCTTTTCTCAGTGCACATGGATATGGAGTCAACTCTGCACTGGTTCCCGACGTACTCCCGCGCCTGGAAGGCTCGGGCTGTTCCGTCGACTGCGTTCAGGCTGAGCTTGAGCGTGTCGCTCTGGTGATGTGAATAAGAGCGAAAGTGCCTGAGTGCCTAGGCAGGCTTATCTGCTGCGAATAATCGAAAGTCCTCAACCACCCCATGCGTTACGTCGTCGCGATTTCGCTTCGTCATCAGTTCGTGTCCCGCACCTGTCACAGGAAGCAGCTCAGTTCTGGCCGGGATGAGCTTCAACGCGACCTGCATCTCTTCGATCGAACCGAAGCCGTCCCGAGTCCCGTGAACGAACAACGCAGCTGTCTGCAGCGATGAAAAATGGCCGGTGCGCATCTCGCCTGGCCTTTGTGGCGGATGGAGCGGATAAGAGAGCAGCAGCAGGCACTCGACGAGGCCCGGTTCGGTGGCAGCAAGCATGGATGACTGCCTTCCTCCGTAGGAATGACCGCCTAGAAAGATGCGGCCGGAAGTCTGCCGTTGCATCGACGCAATTGCAGCTCGAAGGCCCTGCTGATCACCCTCTGCGCTTCCACGTGGTGGAGGGCCGTGTGGCCGCGTCTGGCGAAACGGAAGATCGCAGCGCAGCACAAGCAGGCCAGAAGCGCAGAATGCCTCAGCCAGCGCAACCAGCAGGGGAGCGTTGCAATTCGCTCCTGCGCCGTGCGTCAGGATGAGGCATTCTGCTCCTGAACCGGTTGGCTGATGCAGAAAGCCCCGAACGGCTGCCGCACCAGCGCTGTCTTCATGGAACTCTCGGTAGTTATGCATACCCAGAGCCCAATTGTAGACAAAAGCCGCATTTATGCCTTGATGAACTCCAGCAGGTCCGCATTGATCTGCTCGGCGTGGGTGGTGGGCATGCCGTGGGGATAACCGGGATAGAACTTGGTGGCTGAGTTCTTCAGCAGCTTCGCTGACAGTGGCCCGGCATCTGCGAAGGGAACGATCTGATCGTCTTCGCCGTGCATGACCAGCGTCGGTACCTCGATCTTTTTGAGGTCCTCTGTAAAGTCGGTCTCCGAAAATGCCTTGATGCAGTCGTAATGGGCCTTGATACCACCCATCATTCCCTGGCGCCACCAGTTGTCCCTGATGCCTTGCGAGATCGTCGCTCCCGGCCGGTTGTAACCATAGAACGGAAGAGTGATGTCCTCGTAGAACTGGGCGCGATGCTTGGCTGTGCCCTCGCGGATCTGGTCGAAGACCTCGATCGGCGTGCCGCCTGGGTTCTTGTCAGACTTGACCATGATCGGCGGCACGGAACTGATCAGCACGGCTTTGGCGACCAGCCCTTTGCCATATTGAGCCACATAGCGCGTAACTTCTCCGCCACCGGTGGAATGCCCGATGTGAATAGCATCGCGGAGAGCCAGTTTTTTCACCAGCGCATCGACATCCGCAGCGTATGTGTCCATCTCGTTGCCGGTGACGGTTTGGGTGGAGCGCCCATGTCCGCGGCGGTCATGCGCGATCACCCGGTACCCGCGATCGAGGAAGAATATCATCTGCGCATCCCAGTCGTCGGCCGAGAGCGGCCAGCCGTGGTGGAAGAACAGCGGCTGTCCACTGCCCCAGTCTTTGTAATAAATCTCTGTTCCGTCGGAGGTGCTGATGAATGGCATCGATAAGCTCCTGTCTTGCGGGGGTGTGAAGTGGAGATTTAAGTCGCAGAAATCAAAAATTCTCTGCTTGCTTGTTGAACTGGATGATCTTTGTGCTTGTAAAAAAGGCAACTGGAGTCCGCTGGCCGAGCTGCTTGCCATGAAAGACTTTACGGCTGTTCTGCATGGAGTCTTTGGTTTTTGCGGCGATCTTCTTCGTGGATCTGACATCCGCGAAGCACCGCTCTCGCTGCTGAATCAAAGGTAGTTGCACCATGGCAGCACAGGTATGCTGATCGACTTGCGATGTATCCATGTGGAGCAACCATGCGCAGACCTCGCGGGATAGACCAATCAGGATTCGCAGCACATAACAGTAGCGAAGCTGTTGCGAGAGATTCAGTACACAGCAAAGCTCAAATGGAAGAATTGACCTGGCGCGGTCAAGGTCGTTGTGCTTTTTGCTTTTCAGCTCGATGCACTGATCGATGGAATAATGAACAGCCCGTCTAAATAACGATTCACTGAACAGATCGTCCGGGCATGACATTCTGACGCTCTCAAGAATCGCCGCCTCGGCCCTCTCCACGCTGCCCGTGAGCAGAAGCCCGGCAATAAAGGCATCTTCGAGCGTTTCATTCATCTTGAATTTCGTCATTGCGAGACCTCCGGTTAGGTGTTGGTAGGCAATTCGCAAGCTGTCAGCTTACGGGGGATTTGGATGATCGCAGACCTTGGCGAGAAGTCACTATTGAGCGTTCAGGTTCACAACCTAGCTTTGATATGACTGACTCTAAAGAAATTCGAGCTGGCAGCGCATCACGAGATCGACTGCTTTTTCGTTACCACTATCGGGGTAATCCCGGCCTGCTACTAAACAACAGAGAAAATAAATGACGCGGCTGCCCGTCACTTCAAAGGACTGGAAATATCTGGAATGATAATTTCCCGACGGCCAAACAAATACGCATCGAGCGAAAAAGCTCCAGCCCCAAGAATGGCAAGCGCCACAGTGACAATGACTGCGTCAACAATTCCTAATCCGATATTGAGCGGGTTGGACGCTTTGGAGATCGTCGTGAAGTCAAAATATATGCTGGCCAAAGCGGCCGCGATGCTTGCAATCGGAGTCAAAAATCCAATCACGAGCAAAGCGCCGATTACGATTACCAACGCGCCAACCAGCCAGACACTCCCTGTTGGAGTGACAGACCCACTCAGGTAGCCTGCGCCCTGCATGACTGCAGCCGAGCCGACTGCCAGTCTAAGCAGAAGCAGCCCCAGACCAGGCCACCCACCCGGGAACGTGGAAAATAGCCTTCGCAGAGTCGCCGCCTCCTGGATGCTTGCAACACACCATGATGCAAGTTAGCGAATGCTGCTGCGAAGGGCATCCCGAAGAGTCGGGATATTGTGATACCACAGTCGAGGTATTGACGCGACATACGCTTCATCATCTACAAGTGCATGATGCCGCGGCGCACGGCAATGGAGACCGCCTCTGTTCGATCGCTCGCGCCCAACTTTTCCATGATGTGCTTGATATGGACTTTGACGGTCTCTTCGGAAATAAATAGCATCTCCGCGATCTCGCGATTCCGGTTTCCGCCCGCGACGTGTCTCAGAACTTCAATCTCACGTTCGCTCAGCGATTCATCACTCAGATGCTCGGCCAGGCGCGCGGCTATCTCCGGCGGAATGTGCTTCTTTCCCTTGTGAACCTGCCGAATTGCCTCGACTAACTGCTTGGGCGGCATGCTCTTTAGCATGTACCCACGAGCACCCGCCTCAAGGGCACGATGCACTTCCACATCGCCTTCAAATGTCGTCAGCATGATGACCCGGGCATCGCGGAATTCCGTGCGGATTGCAATCAGGACATCGATCCCGCTCACGTCGGGTAGACGGAGGTCCATGAGCGTTACATCGGGCCGGAGTTCCCGGAACCGCTGAACAGCCTCTCCCCCATTGGATGCTTCGGCTACCAGGTCCATATCCGGCTGGTTCCTGATGATGGTGGCGATGCCTTCCCGCAGCAAGGGATGGTCATCTACACAGAGGACACGAATCCGGGCTTCATCATTCATTTTTGTCGTTTACTCTTGAGTCTTCGGTTTTGTGCTTCCACGGATACAGTCCCGCAAGCCAACCGCTTCCAGATTGATGGGGGTAGGCGACGTTTCCTGGCACAATCAACTCAACGTCCGTTCCCGCCGCGGTACGGCTCCATACCTTAAGCTTCGCTCCGATTCCTTCTGCCCGCTCGCGCATGCCTGGCAGTCCCCAGTGTCCTTCCCGGCCTGAGCGCAGCACCTGCGGATCGATCCCACAGCCGTCATCCCGAATCAGAATCCGCAGAGCACTGGCTGAGTATTGTACTTCAACGTCAATACTGCTCGCCTGTGCGTGGCGGAAGGCATTCACTAACGCCTCGCGCCCAATGCGATACACCTCGTCGCGGATTACAGGATGCAGGGGGCGGCGCTGTCCATCGACAATCACGCGGAATGCAATCTCCCTCCTGACAGGCAATTCCTGAGGCACATGGGAAAATGCCTGTTCGAGATTGGAAGCATTTCGAGTCGATGAGCGGAGACCTCGAAGTGCGTCCCTTCCCTCTTCCACCACTTGCCCCATCAGCTGCAGAACACGGCTCAACAACGGCTTTGCAGGAGAGTCCTCAGACACCTGGTCGGCTGCAACGTGAAGCTGCATTGAGGCGCTGAGAAGGCCCTGCAACAGCGTGTCATGCAGTTCCTGCGCTATGCGCGTCCGCTCCGCCAGCCGTTCTTCAAAGCGAATATTCAACTGCCTGGCCATCTGGTGTATTCGCAATCTGTAGAAAATCCATCCTATGCACGTCAACCCCAGCAGGCACAAGCATTGAAACCACCATGCTTGCCAGAGCGCGGGCTGGATCCTGAAACTCAGCGTGGCTTCCGAGCCATTCCATTGGCCGTAGCTGTTGGACGCGATCACGCGAAACCGATATGGCCCTGGATTAAGGTTCGTATAAATCGCCTGTCGCGTAGCAACTGGTTGACTCCAGTCATGGTCGAAACCATCGAGCCGGTATCGATACTGAACACGATCAGGCACCGTCAGACTCAAGCCCGTGTAATCGAAGACGATTCTCTGCTGAGATGAGGGGATACGCAGTGATCCCTGCAAATCGATCGGGCTTCCATCAGCAGTGACCGTTTCGATATGCGCAATCGCGGGCGCCGAGTTTCCTTTTGCTTGACTGGGGTCAGCTACAGAAATGCCTCGATTCAAGGAAAACCAAACGCGTCCAAGAGCGTCCTTGACGACGGATCGGTCCCGCCTTACTCCCGCGTTTCCCTGCAGGCCATCCACCCGCCCATACTCATGCACGTCGTCGCCGCGAAGCCGATCTTGAAGAAAATGGCTTCGATTCACTCGCAGCACATGATTTGCAGTTGCGATCCATAGATAGCCGCTCTTGTCTTCTGCAATCCCAAAGATCGGCTCCTGCATCGATTCCGGCATTTCATGCGAGGTGGAGATATGGTTGCCGCTCATAGCGGCAAGTCCACTCGCCGTGCCAATCCATAAAACGCCCTGCGAATCATGCACAAGGCAAATTACATCGTCCGATGGCAAACCATCTTTCTGGGTGTATGTTTGCCATTGACCCTTTGAAAATGCAGTGAGACCAACCGGTGTTGCAAACCACATCGTGCCGTCCGGGTCTTCTTCAATCGAAGCAACGGTATTGGAACCAAGACCATCTGCAGACGTGTACTTTGTGAATTTGCCGTCTTTCAGCCGGCTCACTCCGCCGCTGAGCGTTCCTGCCCACACACTTCCGTCGCGATTCTCGTGAACAGAGTAGACACTGTTTTGCGCGAGTCCTTGTTCCGTTGTATAGGTTTCCGCCGTGAAGCTGCTTCCACTACGCCGAAGGTGGGTGAGCCCGCCGCGCTGCCTGCCAGCCCATAATTCATCTTCCTTGCCAGCCAGTGAATAGACAATATCGCTGCCGATTCCACCACTTGTTACATGTTCGATAGTTTCGTTCTTCATCCAATAGAGGCCGCCATTCGATGGAGCGAACCACGTTCGATCATCGGCGTCGACATAGATTGGCCCGTTGCTCTCCGATGGCAAGTTTTCAGCAGTCGAATATGTGACGAATGCCCCGTCACGGAGACGTTCCAGGCCATCTGCAGTTCCCGCCCAGAGATTTCCTTCGCGATCTTCAAACAGCGCTGTTATTTCTTTGTTGAATAAATGATCCTGCTTGTCCGGCGTTGAAACACCGCGAGCATTCAGCCGCAGTAATCCATGTGCCGTGCCGACCCAGAGGTTAGAATCACGGTCCTGCGTCATCATCAGCACCTGAGGGTGCCCCAGCGAAGGAGGAATACTGTCCTCGGCAATTCTGTTTCCATCCCAGCGCGCCACGCCGTTGTCGGTTCCGATCCACAACTTGCCGTCGCTAGCCGGCAAGAGGCAATTGATTTTCTTGTCGGGCAGTCCCTCCGCTACAGCAATAGCTTCTCCGTCACTTAAGTAAAAAAGACCATTATCCCGAGTCCCCATCCAGACTTTTCCATCTGAGGTTTCGGCGAGCGCGAGGATAAGCAGATTAGGCGGCAAATTCCTGAATTTCAGTGTCTCGACACTTCCTGCACTGTAACGAAACGCTGGACGCAACAGAGACGAAAGCAATACCCCACTTTTGTTTGCCTTCGACATTGCGGTGACATTTGACGCTGGAGTTGCACTGTCGGAAAGAACATTCTCAAATCTCCCCGCATGGTAGCGCAGCACCCCTGTCCCCGACAGCCGTATCCACATGTCTCCAGCTGCATCTTCGGTAAGTCCTATCACCGCAGGGATGTGTGACAACGTTGGATTTAATTGCCGCACATCAACAAAACTTCGCCCATCGAACCGGAATAGTCCCTTTTCTGCGCCAACCCAGAGATAGCCGTCGGAAGTTTGAGCGATGGCATTGACTTGTCCCCCCATGAAGCCATTCTCTGTACCCCAGGAGTCGCGCATGTATTGTGACATCGCTCTGTTCGGATCGATTGCCCGAGCCTGATGCGCGAAACCAAATATGACGAGAATCGTCAGCAACCACCAGACGCGTCCCTGGCTTCTGGCCTCTGCATCAAGGCAGATACTCGACTCGCTCAATGACAACATCTGCCTCGTTTTGCAGTGGAACTTTGGAATAGTTGAAGGGGCACAGATTCAGCCTGACTGACTCGCCGCCCGGTGTTGGCACGTTGGACATAAACACATGTTTGGCGACCGGAGGCGCTCCCGCAGTTGGAGTCTTTCCGCGAACGGTTTCAAAGGTAGCCTTCCCGGGCTCCCAGTGAATGGCAAAGGTTAGCACGCCTGGCGGGGCAGCAAAACGCGAGACATTCGCGGGAACATAATACGGTTGAATGACATACTGCCCGTTCTTATCATCCGGATCTCCCCAGCGGCTGATCTCGATGTCCATCTCGCGGTGATTCTGGTTTGTCCCGAGTTCGTCATAGGTGAAGATGCCAAGGACGGCAGCTGGTTCCATATGAGTGACATCCTGCACGGTAAAGAGATAGGTTCCATACCCGAAGCTGCGCGTCATCACCTCGGAACAGATCCATTTGTCCGCCTTGCGGCCTATGTGAAGATGCAGAAACCCGCTGGAATCTATCGAGACATTTTCCGGATCGTTGTCATGTGGCGAACCATTGCGTTCGCCCAATGTATCCCTGACTTTCCATTCGTATCCGCTGAACTGAATGACCTTGGAGTTTCTGGGAGGCGCAGCTCCGCCTTTTACAGTTGCTACTGTAATCACGCCGCTGCCCGGTCCCGGCAGTGCATCCATTTTGGCCAAAGGATGATATTCAGCATCAACCAGAAATGCCGCATACTCTGTTCCAAGGTGCGTTGAATTCGTCCAGCTCGAATCCGACTGAATCGTCGTGAATGGCCGGAAGGTCATCGGCTGTATCCACCAACTACCAGACTTGGCATAGAGAACTAGTTGTTGGCCGGGACGAGCGCCGGTCACCCGGCCCTCGATGGTATCAAGCTTGTCCGGACCACCCTCTTCCCCGGGAGGGACTTTGGTGAACTCTATGGTGGGCTGGACGTCGGTATTTCCAGAATGGCATCCGCTAAGAAGCATACAAAGAGCCAGCATCCAGAGCTTCTTTTTCCATGCACGATTCCTCGGAACACCGGACGTCCACGATTTCATAGCAAACCATTGTAGCGGGTCAAGTTTCAGCAACTCGAAGCCAGGGAGGTTACACTCCTAGAGAACTGGCAGGCAGTGAGCGCTCATCACGAAGGGAGCAAGGCAAGCACATGCGACTGGCAAGATTTTTGTGCGGCTGGCTGGGAATCATGGTCGCCGCTTCGGGAGTGGCTTTAGCACAGGATGGCTCGGCATCACAGCAAAGCCCCGCAAAACACCCCTTCGCCGCGAAAGACTGGGCGGCACTGCGCAGCGCCGGTGCAGCGGCGGTCGCTTCAGACGGGACGATTCTGTACCAGGTCAACTTCGGCGGCGATGCGGGACCGACGCACAAGGAGTGGTGGACTGTCGCGGCCGATGGCAGCCATGCAAAGCAGCTCACCCTGCCGGCGGATTTTTCGCCCAAGGGATTTACCGGCGACGGACAGAGCCTGTACGGCACCTGGAAGGTAAACAAGCAGGGCCAGCTGGCGATCTTTCCGGTAAAAAATGGCGAGGCAGCTGCAGTGCCTTCGACCGTCGTGCTGTTGCCCCGAGGCATAGAGTCGGCAATGCCTTCGCCGGACGGGAAGCGTTTCGCGATTGTTGCTGATCCACGATCTCCTGACCCGCTGGAGGATGTACGGCATGTGCAGGAACCGGACCAGACCAGCCTTTACGTCGTAAACGTGGACGGCACCGGCGGCCAATGGTGGTGTGCAAACCTCAAAGGCATTTCAGAAATAGCATGGAATGCGGATGCCACATCGCTGGCACTCCTTTCTCCGTCGCCCAGGATCGGACGCCACGATGTAAGCACCGGAGTCGATGTATGTAGCGCAACAGGCGCGCGGCATGTCTCCGACATTCCCAACTCGGCCACCGGCATTGCATGGGCCGATGGCGGACGCGAGATCGCGTTTCTTTCCACGAAATCCGCTGTTCTGACGCCGGAACATGTGTGGACTGTGCCCGCAGCAGGAGGGGCTCCGGAGGATCGAACCTCCGCGCTTGACGGCACAGCGCTGCAGCTTGGGGGCGATGCACGAGGACGTCTTTGGGTGTTGGTGGACCGCGGCGTTCGAAATGAGGTGGACGAGTTTCAGAACGGAGCGCTGAAGCCCGTGTATCGTTGGCCGGACGGGATCCTCTCGGGGGTGCCCATAAGCGCCGAGTACCCGTCAACCGGCGAGCAGATGGCACTCACCGTCGGCGATCCGACGCACGCGAGGAATGTTGCGGTTCCGGACGGAGATCACTTACGCAAAATCACTCATGAAGGCGACGAACAGCTGGCAGCAACGGATCTGGGTCCGGTGAAGGCAGTGCAATGGAAGAGCAAAGAAGGAATCTCTCTCGAAGGGATTGCGACGTTTCCGGCGGGATACGTTGAAGGTCAGAAGTATCCGTTCCTGGTACTGCCCCACGGCGGCCCGGAAGCCAATGATGAGTTGGGCCTGGATCCACTGGCCCGAATCATTGCAGGCCTGGGGTACGTCGTGTTGCAGCCGGAATATCGGGGATCGACTGGATACGGTGCTGATTTTCTCGCAGCGATCTATCAGCACTTTGGAGACCGAGCCTACAAGGACGTGGACAGCGCTACTGACTATGCGGTCACTCAGGGCTGGGCCGATCCTGCCCGACTCGCGATCTTCGGATGGAGTGCTGGGGGTTTCATGACGTCATGGACCGTGACCCAGACCGGCCGATACAAAGCGGCAATCGAAGGCGCGGGCATCACCGATTGGGCGCCATTCCTCTGGACCAGCGATATCCAGCAGATTGATTA
>DATGAD010000502.1:0-5346 GCA_035313725.1 Alloacidobacterium sp.
GATGAAGGCGGAGTCAATTGCGACTGCCTCATCCTCAGCATCACCGAGCACGGCTTTGGCAAGCGTACGGATGTAGACGAGTATCGTCTGCAGACACGCGGCGGCAAGGGAGTCATCAACGTCAAGACAACGGCGCGCAATGGCAAGGTTTCGTCGATTCAATTAGTCGATGAGACTTCGGAGCTGATGGTCATTAGCCAGTACGGAAAGATCATCCGCATCGATACCAAGACAATCCGCGCAGCCGGACGCTCTACCCAAGGCGTCAAGCTATTGAATCTCGAAGAAGAAGATAAGGTAGCAGCCGCAGTCGTCATTCCGCCGGAAGAAGCGAAAATCGAGGCGGAAAACGGAACGCTGTTGCAGTAACCATCAGAAAAAAGAGCGAAGAGGGCATCGAGGGGTTGGATCGATGCCCTCTTCGCGTTTTGGGAAGGACTATTCGCGTCCACCATCGGACTGCGCCATGGTCTTTGTGCCATCCTCGGCATACACCATCGCGAGGTCAGGCTGAGCAGCCCGGCGCGCGAGCTCTTTCTCCTTTTTTCCGACGGGCAACATCGCCTTGATCCCGATGTCACGCGGCTCGATTTCACGCAGCACATACTCGGTTTCATAGCGATGGAAAACCAGCTTGGCCCTCGGCGGAAGATGGCGTGTTTCATCCTGTGTGACGTGGAAGAACGCGCTGCCTCCGCGCTGGAATGAGCTCAGCTTCCACTCATGATCAAGCTCCGAATAAATCACATAGTGCCCGGCAGGCAGATGCGTATTTTCGACAGTGAAGGCAAATGGAATATTGACGGACATCAGCGGCCGCTCCTCGATCTGAGCATGGACAGCGTAGAGAGGCGACAGCAATACAAGTGCAAGTAATATGCGAAAGGCTTTCATGTATCCTCCTCGGATGTGCCTTGAAAGCATCTTTGCGCAGGTCCGGAAATCACGCGATCTGGATTGGGCGAACCAACACATTCCGCTGGCCAGCCGCTATGTTTGAAGGATTGTCATCCTGAGCGGAGCGCAGCGGAGTCGAAGGACCTGCAGTTTCTTCACAAGGCGACGAAAATGGGTGCCCCATCCTTTCGCGCATTTTGCGAAAGGGTGGGAGAGCGAGAATCCTAAGTCGATGCAGCGAATCGTCCGCGGTGGTAGTCTCAACAACAAGCCGTTATGTTGCGCCGTTTCCTCTCCATAGCAGTTATCGCGATCTCCACCACCTATATCTATGCAGCGAAGGCTCCCGCTCCACCGGCGGAGCCGCCGATTCTTCCCACGGACTTCGCCGGATGGCACCAGTCCTCTGCTCCACAAAGAAGCGCCGCGCCCGAAGCAGCCGACCAGGCCAACGCCGCCGTGCTTCACGAATACGGTTTCACCGAATTCGCTGCAGCGAGCTACACCCAGTCCGACAACAAGCTCAATGTGCGAGCTATCCGTTTTCAGGACGCAACCGGAGCCTATGGAGCCTTCACCTTCTACCGACGCGCAGGCATGCAGAAGGAAGACATCGGTAACGACGGAGCCTTCGACGGGGCACACGTACTCTTCTGGACGGGAACGATTCTGGTCGACGCCACCTTCGATCACCTGACCGCCATGTCAGCCGCGCAACTGCGCGAGTTGGCTTCAGATCTCCCAAAGACCGGCGGCCCCAGCGCAGTCCCGCCACCGCTTCCGAAATATCTGCCGGGGGCATCCCTCAATGCAGGCACCGTGCACTACGCCGTCGGTCCAGTTGCATACGCGCGCGGCGGCGGCGTTCTTCCACCGAACGCCATCGACTTCGACCGCGAAGCCGAAGCAGTCACCGCAAACTACTCCACGCAGAACGGCGACGGCACATTGACGATTCTCATGTACCCGACGCCGCAGATGGCCATCCATCAGCAGCAGGCGATTGAGTCGCTGCTCAAAGCTGGCAACACGCCGCAAGCGGCATGGCCGCAGCCATTGGCAGACAGTTCCAACGTGAGCCTCCTCGTCCGTCGCAGTGGACCCCTCGTCGCCATTACCAGCGGCAGCTTCTCCGTCGACGAAGCACACAAGCTTCTCAACGCAATCAACTACAAAGCAGACATCACCTGGAATCATCCCGAAGGATATGTCAGTGAAGCCTCGAAGACCGCGCGCCTGTTGTTAGGGATTGCCTACCTCACAGGAATTCTCGGCAGCACCGCCATCATCCTCGGATTATTTTTCGGCGGCGGTCGCGCCATCCTTCGCCGGCTGCGCGGCAAATCAGTCTCTACTCTCAACGAAGAGGAGTTCATCAGCTTAAAGCTCCAATAACGTCGTAAACGACAAAATTGCACATGAGCTGGTGCAATCAGACATTAAGCCTCAGAAAGTAAAGTATTTACCGTCTCAAAACAGCCAATTTGCGAATAAAGGGCGAATCCCTGTTTATTTCCGACCAAAACAGGGGCAATTCTACAAGTAATTGATTCCAGATGACTTTATATTGTTCCGGATTTTGCCTTGACACCCCTTTGGTGCACCCATAGTATTTCGCCAGAAAGTTCTGATGGTTTTGCCTCCGTTGGAACTATTCTCCCTAAAGAAGGAAGCCGCCCTGTTGCCGGGCGGCTTCTTTCATCTCCGGCCTGACTTTTTCACGTGAAGATAAGACCGCAATCACGACCAGATTTACTGATCCTGATATCTCTGCTGGTCGTCATTTTGCTGTATCCGGCGCTCGATCACGGTGACTTGCGGAGACTCATCCTTACGGCACTCACGTTTGTACCCATTGTCTTGGCAACCGTCAGGTTGTCGCAGACGAGAAGCTGGTTGTGGCCGTCGGTTCTGTTGATGGGGCTCGCGCTGATCTTCGGACTGGCGAGCACTCTCTTTCCCAATCCGACTTTGCTCGCCCTCAAGTGGGGAACGCTGGCGGCATTCTGCGGGTTCACAGTTGTCGGCCTGTTCTCCTATCTCAGGAATGCACGTTCCGTCGTCCGCGAGCACCTCTATACCGCAATCAGCATTTACCTGTTATTGGGGATGCTATGGTTTGCCCTCTACTGCGTGATCGATATCGTTTCTCCGGGCTCCTTCGGCCGCAGCGGTGACGTGCGTACAAATCATCAAAGCGAATTGCTGTACTTCAGCTTGGTGACTCTCTCAACCGTCGGTTACGGCGACGTGGTCGCGCTGCAACCCGAGGCACGAATGGTGGCGGCGCTGGAGGGGATGGCGGGTGTTCTCTACGTGGCGATTACAGTAGCACTATTGATCAACAGTTTCCGGCGGCAGGACTCTTCATCCTCGGAGTGACGGCATGCCGTCCATGGTGTACTCATCCCCGTCTTTACGATAAAATTCTAAGAGCAGGCCGACGTAGCTCAGTTGGTAGAGCAGCCGATTCGTAATCGGCAGGTCACCGGTTCAAGTCCGGTCGTCGGCTCCAAGTCCTTATAAATCAACCATCCTTCAGATCACCGCGACACATCAAGGCCGTTCGGGCCAGGAGTGCTTTGGGTAGCGCCGCATCAATTCGCGACGAACCTGCGGATAGAGCCTCTCCCAAAACCCTGCGAGATCAGTCGTAGTCTGCACAGGCCGCTGATTTGGCGCCAGCAAATGGATCACAACCGGTATTTGCTCAGCCCCTATGCGAGGCGTTTCGCGCATGCCGAAGAAGTCCTGCAGCCGAGATGCAATCCAGGGCGACTTGCCGTGCTCATAGTGAATCTTTGTTTGCCGTCCGCTTTGCAATCGAAGTGATTCCGGTGCAATCTGATTCAGTCGTCTGACACCGACTTTCTGCTCCAGCATCGGAATGAAATTTCGTGCTGCGTCTTTCAACTCTGCGAAGCTCAGCAGTCCGAAGCACAACTCTCGCAGTACCTGATGAATGTCGAGAGGCTCAAAACCAGCAAACTCGATACGCGATAAGAATTGATCGAGTTTATCTCGATCGACAAAGCGTTCAATCCCGGCTTCGATTACCTTCTGCGCAAGCAGCGCGGCAGCCGCCTGCGGCTCAGGCACGGTGCCGCGCGACTCCTGAATGATGAGTTCGTCGTAGAGCAGCATACTTACTGCATCCACCCGCTCTGTTACACGATTCCACAGAACAGTCGATTGCTCCCGCACGCGATCCGGAAATAGATCGATCAGCCACTCTGGCTCAATCCGCGCCGTCATGCGAGCCAATGGCAACGGCTTGTCTCTGCGGTCTTCAGCATCGAGGGCGACCATGAACTCATACGGAGGAGACTGGCCCTTCACTTCAGCCGTTGCGCCTGTCGAGAGCATCACCCGATTGACTGTTTGGAGCCGGGCGACCCGGTCAGAAAATCCCACCAGGACGGACTTAAGCAAAGCATCCTCATCGTGATGCTTCCGCTTGGAGGGTCGTGCAATCTTGCGTAACTGCTCCAGCGGCTGCAGTAGGCGAAGATCTGCACGTTGATCCATGCCGGTGAGAAGATCGTTGGTCCCAAAGTCAAAGCCTGATGCAAGGAGCGCCGCCGCCACGCACCCGTCCTCACCGACACCGCGATCTACCGCCTCGACTAGAAGGCGTGAGAGGCGTGGAGTAAGAGGAAAACGAATCAGCTGCCGCGCCATATCTCCGCTTGCCCCGAGGCGATCCAACAATAACTCGGCGCTTTCGATCGCCGTCTCCGGAGGTGAATCCAGCCACTCAATATCTCTACCGAAATCAATTTGCAGGGCCCGCAAAACCAGGCAAAGCTGGGACAGGTCACTGCGCAGAATTTCCGGAGTGTCATGCTCCGGCCGTAACTGGTAGTCCTCCACCGTATAAAGGCGCAACACGCGCCCTGGCCCGGTGCGCCCTGCCCGTCCGGCTCGCTGCTTGGCGGAAGCCTTGCTCACCCGGCTCACGTCAAGTGTCTGCAATCCGGTCCAGCGCGACCAGGTTGCGTGTCGCGCGAGACCACTGTCGATCACAGCGCTTACGCCTTCAACAGTAATCGAACTCTCCGCGACATTGGTCGCCAGGATAAGTTTCCGTCGAGACGCAGGCGCGACTGCACGGTCCTGCTCCTCGGGCGACAAACTGCCATGCAGTGGCAGAATCAGCAACCCCGCGCGTCGCGCAGCCACTTGGCACTCGCGCATGGCGCGGTGAATCTCCGCCGCGCCGGGCAGGAAAGCCAGAATATCTCCGGAGCCTTCTTGGGCGATCAGAAGCTCCAGCGCACTTCGCACTTGTACCTCGAGTGGCGCTGGAGAGTACGGCAGATAGTTTATCGAAAGCTCAAACTGCGTTCCCTCGGCACACACGATGGGGCACTCATCGAGATAACGGGCGACCGAATCGGTATCGAGCGTTGCTGACATGACGACGATTCGCAGAGCAGGTCGTTTGCG
>DATGAD010000503.1:0-7779 GCA_035313725.1 Alloacidobacterium sp.
TGCGCACGCCTCGCATGAATGGACGGAGACGGTGCACGATCACCCGGCGATTGCGTATCGGCCAAGCTGCGCGATCTGTAACAATCCGGGCGAGTATGAGTACCGGGCTGTCTTTGCGTATGCGTATGTGCCGCATCCTCAGGAACATGCCGACGGGCTGTTGCCTTGCGGGCTGCGGTCGGGTCCGGTGGTGATGCCGCCGCTGGCCACACCGCGCTCGACCGGCAAGTAACACGGCCACAGATAAAAGTTGTGCGCCATGTGGACTTAGTTGCAGAATTGCGCGTCTATCTGCACTGGAGGCGCTCATTCGCGCCCGCAGCGAATGAGCGCAACCCAGCACGCCAGACGGTGTTCTGAATAAGTGTTGGAGGAATCACAACAACAATGCGTAAAACACTTTGTACGATAGCGCTCACTGGTCTGCTCGGGCTTGGAATGACGGCGTTCGCGCAGGACCAATCCACGGCAACAACCACCCCACCCCCGATGCATGGACGCGGGCAGATGATGAATCCGGATAAGCAGCTGGAGCATCTGACGAAAACTTTAAGCCTGACCTCGGATCAGCAGACCCAGATCAAGCCGATCCTCGAGAGTCAGCAGCAGCAGATGATGCAGTTGCATCAGGACTCTTCGCTATCGCGCGACGACAAGATGGCGAAAGCAAAGAGCCTGCACGCAGACACGACGAGCAAGATCGAAGGTGTGCTGACCCCTGATCAGAAGCAGAAATACGAAGCCATGCAGGCAAAGATGCAGGAACACATGCAGGAAAGAATGCAGGGTGGCGGAGCGCAGCCGCAGGCCCCGCAGGCACAGCCCCAGTAATTTGTGCCTGATTGTGTTGCAAATGACCGCCTGAGATCAGGCGGTCATTTGTTTGCCGTAAATCGTACGGGTGATCGTAGGCTATGGACTTGTGTTGACGGTTTTCTGCGTCGCCGTGATCGCTTTCGCCGGCTCCTTTTCGGCAATCTGCTGCAATCCAATTACGGATGCACGGGCTATGATCTGCGCCAGGTACAGATCAAGTAGTGTATGGACACATATTCTGCCGTAACGGCGCAGATGCCATCGTTTGAAGACTCGTTCCAAAAGCCATTGGAGCGGATAACACAGCAGAGCGGCGACAGCGGCAAATATAACTCCGGGAATAGCCAGCCCTAATGCCCAGGCGATCACCCCGAGCAGGACTGCACAAGCCAGTGCGAAGGCGATTCCCCAGTATTGCTGCACGAGACCCCAGAGGACACGCCATAACCTGCCCAGCAAAAGAAGCCGAAGTCTGCTGGTAGACGCTGAAAAAAGCTTCTTCTGCGCGCGCGCGTAATTGAGAGAAACGGCAGACCATGTCTCCACTGTTTCGGAGGTGCGCAATGGGACGAGAAAGGTTTTTCGGGAGAGCGCCAGCACTTCGCGGAGGCTTAGCGTGGGACGCTCGTTCTCCGGCCTGGTTGTGTTGACGGCATCTTCGATAGTGAGTCTGCTCTGCTCGATAGAAAGGAAATCGCCAGCGGATCTATATCCGCGTGCATGCGCTTCAGCCATCCTGGTCTTTACGGCGAGGCGGAGAACACTGATCGTAAGAGTGGTGGAATAGAGAAACTCGATCACATCGCCGCGCGCTTTGCGAAATATCTTTCCGATTTCTTCTGGTTCTTTTGCCGCTGCGCATTGCTCGATGACATGATCCAGATGACGATCGAAGCGATCCGCAAGCAAGCGAACACTGTCGGCTTCGAGGTTTAACCTTTCCCGCACCTCCTGATCGAAAAACGCCAGCACGGCATCGAGATTCTTCAGTTGAAGATCGATACAGGTTTCAGCGGTTGGAATGATGTACTTGCCCATAAGACTCTTAGTCGAATGGATGGGAGTATAGCTCTATGGCGAACGAGTGCAATAGAAAAATCCGTTTCTTACTTGACGACTGTCGCGCCGGGTTGCTGCACCGCATCAGCGTGAAACTTCTGGTAGTCGTTGTCGGTGACCGCGATGTCGCCGCGCCAGCCGATGATGCCGATGGCGTGAGCGATGACGTGGGCCTGAGCGTCAGTCGGCAGCCAGAGCTCGTTGTTGATGAGCTTCTGGTCGAAGGTAAAGGTGCTTCCTTTGCCAACGGAAAATAGCCCGAAACCGAGATGGAAGTTGTCGTCGAAGCGCGCGATCATGCGGCGCACCTGGCGGTCGTTCTCGTCAACCCAGATAGTGCCGGAGAGTTTTTTCGACGCATCTTCGGCCATGCCATGTGTCTTCGCGTGCGGATCGCCGACGAAATCGAAGGCGATGACGCTGCGATTGTCCATCTGCTCACGGCGCGGGTTTGAGACCTTCATGATCTGCAGCAGGCGAGTGACGCTGACTTCGTTCTTGTCCATCGATTGTCCGGGAGGTGTCTTTGAAGCCTTGTCGACTTCTTTCTCAACGCGCTCCTGTTCTTTTTTCTGCTCGTCGGCGTCCAACTCTTTTCCGTTCTTCTTCACTCGCCGATTGATTTCGTGACCGTTGACGAAAAAGACATCGTTCTCTTCGCTCTCGTTTTTCTTGATGTTCCCGTTCTTGTCGAGTTCATGCGTGATGACGGTTTCGTGGTAGGTGTAGTTTTCGCGCACCTCATCCAGCTTGTGTTGATGCTCTTCGACCTGCTTCATGAGCGTGGGAACGTCGGGCAAGGGCGGCTGTGTCGCCTGCGCGAAGGAGCTGCCTGCTATAAAGGCCGGGAGAATCAGAAGGCGCAGCTTCATAAAACGTCTAACTCAGGGTACGCTGGTACGGTTAGAGTTGTTCCCTGTTAAATGACGTTCGGCGATTGAAAAAAGAGAGGTCACAGAAAGAGATATGCTGCATCTGCTTTTGCGATGGATTCTTGATGCGATTGCGCTGTTGATTGTTGCCTGGCTCGTGCCGGGATTCAAGGTAGCGAGTCTGCCGTCGGCGTTGATTGCAGTGATCGTGATCGGCCTGCTGAATGTAACGCTTGGGTTTCTGCTGAAACTGATAACGTTGCCGCTGGGGATTCTGACGCTCGGGTTGTTCTTCCTGGTGATTAACGCGTTGATTCTGAAACTGGCCAGCGGTGTTGTTCCGGGATTCTATGTAAATACATTTGGCGCTGCGTTTATCGGCGCGGTTGTGCTGGCGCTTCTGCACATGCTGTTTGCCGCCTTGGGGGACTAAGGCTTTTCAGGTTGTGTCGATTCGGGCACGGCTACGCCTTTGGGCTTGTGCGTGTCGCGCGAGATGGTGGCGCGGCCGCCTGTAGCCTTTCGTTCAGATCGGGAGTGCGCGTTCTCCGGCACTGGTACCGGCTGCGGAGCAATGTGCGTGCCCGAGGCTGCGCCAAGCCCGCTGCCGGGAGATGACACATGGATTCCAGTAGCAGGAAACGAGCGTTGGCGCGAGTGCTGGACGCTGCCGATGACGATGGCGCAGCAGGCCAGCGCTGCCGCGGCTGAGGCGAAGATCATTCGCTGCGCAAAGAAGAAGTTGCCGAGCCTGTTCACAAGATTCGCATGAGCGTGCGCCGTTTCGCGATGCAGGCGCGCATGGATGCGCTGTTCGAGGTTTGCAGGCGGTTGCGCGTGCGCGAAAAGGCGCAACGTGGCGTCTATTCTCTTATCGGTGTTTGCTGAATTTTGATGTGTGCTCATCGGCTACTCCTCTGCTTGGTGAGCAGCTCGGCAAGTTCGCGGCGTGCGCGAAAGATGCGGGAGCGGATGGACGATTCGGTGGTGGAACAGATACTCGCGATCTCGGCGGTCGAAAGCTCTTCGAGCGCCGAAAGCAGCAGCGCCTGGCGCTCTTTCGCTGGCAACTGATCGATCAGTGCGAGGACACGGGCATGCTCTTGCGACGAGATGACTTCGTCGTCGGCGCGGCGTTCCCCTGAGGGCAGCGTGCGCACGAGGTCGGCGATGTCTTCGGTTTCGGGGCGCGCTTTGCTGCGGCGCTTGCGATCGAGAGAAAGGTTCCAGGCAATGCGGACGAGCCATACGCGCGCGTCGCGAATTTCATCCAGCTTGCCCTGGTGTTTGAGGACGCGGAGGAATGTTTCCTGCACGATGTCTTCTGCTTCGGCAGAGTTGCGCGTGACCGAATAGGCGACGCGATAGAGCGTCGTCGAATATTCGGCGACGAGCGCGGTGATGATTTCGCTCACATCTTCCCGGGTCTTCAAGACAGGTTGAGTGTAAAACCAGTCGCCAACTTGTGCTTCGAAGGAACTCATCTCTCTACTGGGACAGACGGCAAACAAGGCTTTTGCGCTCATGAAAAACCGAAAGGCGGGAGGGTACGATCGCTGGCCCATCCTGCTATGCTGGCTGCGATTGCGATGCGACGCCGAGAATGGTTTGAGCTGCACGATCACCGGTTGTTTCCGGGCTTTCTGCGCGACCTTGTGACGGACGCGCTCGAGGCCATCTGGAACTACACGAACAGCTATCGCGTCATTGTGCCGCGCCTGCGAGCGGCGATGGAAGATGCCGGAACACACCGGGTCGTGGACTTGTGCTCAGGCGGAGGCGGCCCATGGATCCGCTTGCGCAAGCAGTTTGCGACGACGGAAGGTTTTCCGATAAGCGTCTCGCTGACCGATAAGTATCCGAATGAAAGGACATGGACGCGATCAAGGTTTGCAACCGGAGTCGAGTTTTATTCGGCTCCGGTGGATGCGCGGCAGATTCCGATTGACCTTGAAGGTTTCCGCACGATCTTCTCGACCTTTCATCATTTCAATCCAGAAGCGGCGCGCGCCATGCTGACGGACGCGGTGAACCGGCATCAGGGAATTGCCGTCTTCGAGGCGGCGAAGCGCAGCTTTCGCAGGATGTTTGCGACGGCGGCGGTGCCGTTTCTGTGCTGGCGCGTAACGCCGCAAATTCGGCCCTTCCGCTGGTCGCGCATTCTTTGGACCTATCTGCTGCCGATTGTTCCCATTACCTTGTTTGTCGACGGAATCCTGTCATGTGTGCGGGCATATTCGCTCGAAGACTTGCGGGAGCTGACCGAGGGCCTCGGCGGCGACGATTATCGATGGGAAATCGGCGAGCAAAGCGGCGGAAGAATCGGAATCACTTACCTGATCGGCAGGCCGCTCAAGCATTTCGTAAACGACGAACATCTGGTGTCCGCCGAGCTTGCAGGGAAATAACAAAGGCCCGCAGTTGCGGGCCTATTGTTTTTTGGGGTGGGCAACTTTTACGGCTGCGGCTGCGGTTGAGCAGTCGCGCCCTGCAACTTCTGCGCGGCAATCTGGCCGGCTGCCGTAGTTTTATCCTGATCTTTAATCTCGGCGTAGAGGCGCTTTGCTTCCGCCGGCTTGGTGGTCTCATAGAGACCGGCGAGTTGGAGCTTCGCCATGCTGGCCGGCACCGTGAGCGTCGGCTTGGCAATGAGCTGCTGGTAGAGTTCGATGGCCTGCGAGTCGCGTCCCGTCTGATGATAGAGGCCGGCAAGGGAGAGCTTGGCGAGCGCGGCTACCGAACTGTCGTGCGAATCGGCGGCCTGCTTCAACTCATTTTCCCCGGCGGCAGTCTGGCCCATATCGATGGCCGTCATTCCTGCCAGATAGCGGGCATTGGCGCCTGCCTTGAACCAGCCATAACTGTTGGCCACCTGCTCAAAGAGCGGATGCGCTTCCTTGGCGCGATCAGCCGCGCTGGCATAGGTCTTGGCCCCGGGCTCGGTGGGTTGGCCGGGCTGCGTCAGCGGGGTGTTGTAGATATCCATGGCCTGGCCGAAGAGATTTTCGGCGCGCTCGGAGCGGTTGTTGTAGGCGATAACGCCAGCAAGAACAACGGCGATGACGGCGACTACGGCAATCGAAGTCTTGATGATGGTGGAGCGATGAGCATCCACCCAGTTGATGCTGGAGGCGGTCGCCTGAACGAAGCTGTCCTGCTTAAGCGCGTGACGTGTTTGTGTATCCACGAGTTTCCTTCAAGATCCTTTTGAGGAAGGGGAACTGGCAGGCAGGAAAATTGTGCTGTCTGCTTAGATATTTTAAGTCTAGCAGCGTGGTTTCGACGGGTCAAACCTGTGACCGTGCGGGGACAGGCGCTTTTTCCCCCTCAATCCATACGCAAGGCTTTCATGGGATCAATACGCGTAGCACGCCGTCCGGGAATGCAGCAGGCGGCAAGCGCCACCAGCGCGAGAACGAAAGCGATCGCAGCAAATGTGATCGGGTCGGTGGCTTTGACGGCGAAGAGCATTCCTGCCACCGCGCGCGTGCAGAAGATTGCAGCGACGATGCCGATGACCATGCCGGCCAGAACGGGAGCCATGCCGCGATAAAGAATATGGCGCAGGATCGCTTCCCGCGTTGCGCCGAGCGCCATGCGGATGCCGATCTCTTTTGTCCTGTGCGCGACGAAGAGGGCCAGGGTGCCGCTTACGCCGACGATGGTGATGAACAGCGCCACTGCGGCGAACAATCCCAGCAGCACAGCCGTCACCCGCGGCGTGCCCAGCAACGATTCTCGTATCTGCGCCAGCGTCTTGATGTCTGTCACCGGCTGTTGCGGATCGATTTCGTGAATAATCCGAACAATCTGGTTTGTTAGTCGGTCTGGGTCGCCACGCGTCCGCACCAGCAGGTGCGCTGCGTTCAGCGGAGCCTGCTCCAGAGGAAGATAGACTTCGTAAACGGAATCTTTATCCAGTCCATATTGATGCACGTTGCTGATAACGCCTACGACCGTAATCCAGCTCGGTGTCTTTTCTCCATTGATGGAAATGCGGTGGCCGATGGGGTTTTGATTTGGCCAGTAATGGCGCGCCATGAGATCGTTCACGATGGCCACGCCTGGGGCCTGTTTCGTATCCCGGACAGTAAATGAACGTCCGCTTAATTCGGGTATGCCGAGTGCGCGAAAATAATCTGCGCTCACGACTCGGTAATCGGCGTGCGGCACCGGTTCACCGGGATGGACTGGCTGGCCCTCGATCTGTATGCTGCTCCACATCGATCCCATGTCGCCATTGAGGGGGACGGACATGCTCACAGCAGCCTCCATGATTGAAGGCAAGCTCTGCACGCGCTCTAATGCCTGACGGTAGAACTCAGTTCCCGCTTCCGGGTTTTTATACTTCGTCCAGTTCAGATTGATCGCCATCGACAGCACATTCTGCGTTTTGAAGCCGGGATCGACGGTGAGCAGGTTGTAAAGGCTGCGCATCATCAGCCCTGCGCCTGTCAGCAACAGAAAAGACAGCGTCACCTGCAACACCACCAGCAGGTTGCGCGTGCGCATGCTGCCCTCGTTGCCCGTCGCACGTTCGCCAGAATCATTCAGCGATTCGAGACGAGTGCGGCTTGCGACCATACTGGGCAGCACGCCAAAGAATATTCCGGCCAGCAAAGCAGTGCCTGTTGCGAACAACAGCACTGTTCCGTCGAGGTGAATCTCACCCGATAGCGGAGTCATGCGAGCTGCATATTCAATCAGTAGCCGCGACCCAGCAGCCGCGATTAGCACACCCAGCAACCCTCCGGCAAATGCCAGCAGCAGGCTTTCAGTCATCAGTTGGCGAAAAACCTGAGCGCGGCTGGCGCCGGTCGCGATCCGAATCGCGATCTCACGCGAGCG
Source organism: Alloacidobacterium sp. (assembly GCA_035313725.1). Taxonomy (GTDB): domain Bacteria; phylum Acidobacteriota; class Terriglobia; order Terriglobales; family Acidobacteriaceae; genus Alloacidobacterium. Next base: position 7,596 of record DATGAD010000503.1, read on the forward strand.
GCTCAGATGCCGCGAAAATGCGAAGTTCGCCAGGTTCGCGCATGCCAGCAAGAGCACGAGTCCGGATGCGCCCAGCAAGGTCAGGAACGTGGGACGCGCGGCATGCGTCAGTTCGTGCTCGATGGGAACAAACTCTGCCGTATATCCGGAATCCTTCGGATAGAACTTGGCATACTCCATCTGC
>DATGAD010000504.1:0-2353 GCA_035313725.1 Alloacidobacterium sp.
GTGTCGGTTGATTTCTCCGCCGATCCGGACAAGGTGCTGGCCCTGCTGAAAGAAGTCGCGATGGGTGTGCGCAACGATCCCGCATACAGCGACGTATTCATCAGCGACCCCGTCCTACTCGGCGTCGACACCATCAAGGGATCGCAGGTTATCTACCCCGTGCAGCTGAAGACGCAAGCGGACAAACAATGGACCGCCATGCGCGAAACCCAGCGACGCATCCGCATTGCGCTTGCAGAAAACGGAATGCTGCCGGGAGATCCGCTGCGCGTCTATGGGTCGAATATTCAGCTGGTAGGCTCGCGCAATAGCGACGCCGGCGCGGCCCCCGTCGCAGTGGACCCAACCACGTCAAAGCCAAATCAAGTGAATCCCTTCACCGGCGAGGGGATGTAGGAACAGCCGAAAACATCGGGTGCCCCATCCTTTGCGCAGCAAAGGGTGGGAGAGCACAGTCCTAAACCTCGCTCAATTCCTTCAATAATGCCTCGCCATCGCTAGTCGGCGGTTGACAGGTGTTTTCCTTGCACACAACAGCAAAACTGGTCTGTTCCCCGAGCGTCGGAAGCGCAGGCAAAGTCTCTGCCAATACCGGAGGAAGATTTTCCCGCGTCACCTGCTCGTGCCGCAACGTGATGACAGCCTTATTCACCGCATAGCGCGCAGTTGCCATCGCGACCAGCTGTTGTGCCTGTTCATCGCCCCCAATGACAACGACCTGTACCGCGGGCAGCAGCAGGCGCTCCAGCGCAAGCCCGTAGGTGCCAGCGTATAGGCCAAAATGCTCGACGACGCCTCCAAAGTGCTCCAGCGTATCTTCAGCTTTTTCGCGGAAATCGGCGCGCCCGCTCAGACCTTCCAGGCGCAGCAGAGCAGCCGCAGCCGCGGGATTGCCCGCGGGCGTCGGTGTGTCCTGCAATGGCTTGCGACGCGCGGCCAGCGCGCCCAGCACTTCCCCTTTGGGCGTCTCCGTATCGAAAAAGCCACCGCCCGACGAGTCATAGAAACGCTCGACCATCGCTTCGCCAATCTCCATCGCGGCGCTGTAGTAACCAATATCGCCTGTTGCCTGCCACGCATCCACGCATGCGTGCGTCAGGAAAGCATAGTCATCCAGCACTCCGGATACACGCTGCCGAGCTTCATTCTGATCTGAATATGCAATGACGTGCGCTAGCCCCGTGTCTTTGCTCCAGCCCTCTTGCAGAATCCGATCCAGCGTCTTGAGGGCAAAAGCGCGCGGAGCATCCAACTGCAGCACGCCCGACGCCTCCAGATACGCCGACACTGCGAGCCCGTTCCAGCTGGTGTAAACGGTCTTATCGACAAATGGAGTAGGCCGCTCTAGGCGCGCTGCGTAGAGCTTTTTCTGTGCCGACTCCAGATCGCTCCGCACCTCATCGACACCACGCGACAGTCTTTGCGCCACATCTTCGACTGTGTACTTCACGTGCAGCACATTCTTCTTCGGATTGTGGTGCATGTCGCCCATCTCGCCGATATCGAAGTACAAGCCAGCAACTGCCAGTTCACTCTCCGTCAGCACCGCAGCCGCTTCTTCCCGTGTCCAGGTAAAGTAATCGCCGTCGTCATCGAGTGAAACATCGGCATCCTGCGAGGCATAGAACCCTCCGCGTTCGCGGTCGGTGAGCCACTCGTCCATCCACCGCATCATGTCTTTGGCAACACGCGTAAACTCCGGATCGACAAACGTCTGAAAGGCATGCACATAGTTCTTCAGCAGTTCCGCATTGTCGTAGAGCATCTTTTCGAAATGCGGCACCACCCAGCGCTCGTCCACGGAATAGCGATGGAACCCGCCGCCGAGGTGATCGTAGATGCCACCGGCAGCCATCTTCTTGAGCGTCACCGTCGCAGCCTGCTTCGCACCTTCATTCCCCGTGCGAGCAGCCACGTCGATCAGCATGTCGAGCGCTGCTGGATGCGGAAATTTCGGCTGTGTGCCGAATCCGCCATGCCGATGGTCGAACTGCTGTAGCGCGCTCGCCACCAGTTTGTCAGCCAGCTCCAGGCTTAGCGAACTGCTACGCCCGGAGAAGCTTTCACCATGCTCAATCGCGGCCAACACACTGCCAGCCGTTTCCAGAGCATCGCCGCGTTTCGTCTCCCAGACATCAGCGAGCGTTCGCAACACGCGCTCAAAACCAGGACGACCGTAACGGTCATCGCGCGGGAAATAGGTTCCTCCGAAGAACGGCTTACCATCCGGCGTCAGAATCGCAGTCAGCGGCCATCCGCCCTGCCCGCTCATCGCCTGCACCGCCGCCTGATAGCGGCTGTCCACATCGGGCCGCTCATCGCGATCGACCTTCACCGCCACAAAATGTTCGTT
>DATGAD010000505.1:0-3918 GCA_035313725.1 Alloacidobacterium sp.
AGTTTTGACTACCTCAGGATGCACACGCAGCAGTACATCGTTGCGCTCCAGATGCTTCTGCATCTTGCGCATCTCGGTGTAAATCTCGTTGCAGACGGTCATCGGGCTTTTCACCATGCCCGTACCCTGGCAGATTTCGCACGGAACGCTCAATGTCCGCTCCAGCGACTGCTTCACGCGCTTGCGTGTAATCGCCACCAGACCGAAGTCGTTAAACTGCAGCACCTTTGACGGCGCACGGTCAGCCTTCAGCGCTTCTTCCAGAGCCTGCATGACTTTATGCCGGTTCTTGCGCTCATCCATGTCGATAAAGTCGATCACGATGATGCCGCCCAGATCGCGCAGGCGAATCTGGCGAACAATTTCCGGAATCGCGTCGAGGTTCGTCTTCAGAATCGTGTCTTCCAGGCGCGCCGTCTTACCGACATATTTGCCAGTGTTGATGTCGATGGCAACCAGCGCTTCCGTTTGGTTGATCACGATCGATCCACCGGACTTGAGCCAGACCTTTGACCGCAGGGCCTTGGTGATTTCGTCCTGAATGCCGAATTGCTCGAAGAGCGGCGTATCTTTGGTGTAGAGCTTTACGCGCCGCACCAGCGAAGGCTGGAAGCGGTTCAGGAAGCGCACCACGCGCTCGTATTCTGTCTCGCTGTCGACCCAGATCGTCGAGAAGTTGTCGCTCACCTGGTCGCGCAGCACGCGCTCCACAAGGTTGAGATCGTGATAGATCAGCGCCGGAGCCTTCCCGTCATCCGACCGCTGCTTGATGTCGTTCCACAAGCTGATCAGGAACCGGAGGTCGGCGCGAAGTTCGTCTTCGCTCGCTGAAGCAGCAGCCGTGCGGACAATAAAGCCGCCGGAAGCTGTTCCCTTCTCGCTGATCAGAATCCGCTTCAGGCGCTGGCGCTCTTCATCGGACGAAATTTTCCGCGAAACTCCAACGTGGTTCACCGTCGGCATAAAGACCAGGAAGCGTCCAGGCAGCGCAATGTGACTGGTGATACGCGCGCCCTTCTTGGCAATCGGCTCCTTGGCAATCTGGACGAGAATTTCCTGCCCCGGCTTCAGCAACTCGGTGATTACCGGAAGATCGGTGACCTGCGCCGAAGCGCGACGCGGGCCTCCACCACCCTGACGGCGGCGTCCATGACGTCCGCGTCCCCCACCACCACCGCGTCGGCGCTCGCGGGAGTCCTGGCGACGGCTGTCCGTCTGCCCGGCCTGCTCAGGCGAAGCCTGCGCATCCGCGGAGACTTCCTCTTCGCCTGTTTCTTCGTCCAGTTCTTCTTCGTCCTCGTCGAGTTCCTCTATGTAGCCCTGTTCTTCTTCTTCGGCCTTCTGGGCGAGCGCGCCTTCAGGGCCAAAGTTCAGCCGCTGATTGATGTGCAGATCCCGTACCATCGCGCCAAGATCGGCGCCGTTGATCGCTTGATCAAGCGTCTGCTCTTCCAGATCTTCCAGATCGTGCTCGTCGGCATGGGCGTGGATCGGCTCGAAGTCATATTCCTCTTCGTCAATGACCTCTTCTTCAAGAAGCCCCGCACCCGGAGCGAACATGCGGTCATTTTCAGAGTCTGCTTCAACTTCGACAACCTCGGAAGCAATCACCTCTGCCGGCTGCGCAGCTTCTTCCTCTTCTTCATACTCCACAGAAAAAGCAGGCTCCACAGCCACTGGAACGGCCACCGACTCTTCTGCAACCGTCTCAGTTACATATATCGGTTCGCTGTGCGTCTCATGAACAGGCTCTGCAACATGCGCCGTTTCCTCAACAGGCGCGGCATGTTCCACTTCTTCAGCTTCTTCAACAACACTCGAAATGCGGTATTCGCTGGGAGCCGCTGCATCCACGCGATGTGACGCCGAGGCGTGCTCCGGTTCATACTCGTGCACTTCCTCGACGGTCTCGACTATCTGGTGAAGCTCTTCCTCTTCATGCACCGGCGGCACTGGCTCAGCAATTATTTCAGGAGCAACCGCCGTCTCCGGCACAGCTTCGTGCTCTGGCTCAACGATCGTTTGCGCAATAGGCTCATACGCCTCTTCGTGAATGTGTTCGCTTACTGCGGATTCGATGACGTGCTCAGGTTCAACTGCCTCGGGAAAGGCTTCGCGCGCTTCCGCCTCTTCCACAGCAGGCAAGGGCGGCACGAAAGCCGCTGCTTCGCCGGCGGGTACACCAGCTTCGTCTCGGCGATTGCTCCGGCGCGACCGCGACTCACCGGGAAGCAGCGAGCCGCCATCCCAGTCAATCGGCCCTTCGATCAGAGTGGAGGGCCTCGATGTGAAATTTGCCTTTGCCGGAGCAGCCGCCGTAGCGGATGCCTTCGGCTCAGTCGCCGCTGGCTGGCCGCCGTACTTTGACAGCGACTCGCCGGGCAGAATGATCGGTGTGCTTGCAGGTGCAGGCGAAGCGGTAAAACTCGATGCCGGAATCCCGCCCGGCGCGCCGTGCTCAGGCAGTGCAACCGGTTCAGCCGAGATGCTCTCCTCGACCGCCTCCGGCGATTCAATGTGTCCGTTGCCTTCCCGCGGATGCTGCGGCCGTCCATCCCGCCCACGGCGGCCACGGCGGCCACGCCAGCGGCGAGTCCCCTCCGGAGCTTGCTCGCCGGAGTCGTGCTCATGCGCTTCGCCCGTGACCTCGGCTTCTTCTTGGTGAACAGGCTGAGCCTCGCGGCGCGGTTCCCGAGCTGGCTGGGGATGCGAACCTCCGCCAATGTGCTCGAAATCCGCCGCGTCGCCCTGCTCTTCGAGAAAATCGGTGACGTAGAGAAACGCGTCGCGCTCGAGGCCTAGGTCGACAAATGCCGACTGCATGCCTGGCAGGACGCGCGTGACACGGCCTTTGTAAATGGAACCCGCGAGGGTATATTCGTTTTCGCGCTCGTAGTAGATTTCCGCGAGCTGATCGTCTTCTAAAATCGCAAGCCGCGTCTCATGCGGCGTGCTTGAAATGCATATTTCCTTCGACATGCTGCCTCTCTTGCCCGGCAGCTCTTACCAGAGCCTTGGGCAGCGGACGAGACAGATCAAACCGGAATACCGGACGAGACCAGAGATGACAAAGAGATGGCCGGTATCCGCAAGAGTCCAGAGATTCGCCCACACCGGGGCGGGGATCCATGAAAGGGATGGGATATTTTCGGGAGGCTATCTGGGCGCAAAGAGTTTGTGACCGCTTCAACCAAAACAATCGGCGGGGTCGTTACCCGTCTCAGCGCGCTCATTCCTGATCCTGACCGGCCCGGTGACCCACCACGGCCGGCTAAATAGTTAACTTTCTTAAACTTCCTAAATCCGTTCCGCACTCCAGGCGGAACAACCTGCAAAACTTTTCGCCTTCAGTTCACGAATCGGTTCATCCGGACGTTCATTACCATGCCCAGAGCCAGAAATGTGAACAGCACCGAAGATCCGCCGTAACTCATTAACGGTAAAGGAATTCCGGTGACTGGCATCAGCCCGATCACCATACCGATGTTGACCGCGATCTGAAAGATCAAAACGGCCACCACGCCCATTACAATGAGCGTTCCGGACAGGTCCGCGGCTGTTTGAGCGTTTTGAATCAAACGCATCAATATCAGAAAGTATAGCAGCAACACGACCATCGCGCCGACAAAGCCGTGTTCCTCGCAAAATGCCGCGAAAATAAAGTCTGTGTATGGAATCGGCAAGAAGTCGCCTTGCGTCTGCGTGCCCTTCGTGGCACCCCGGCCGGTAACGCCGCCGTCGCCCACGGCTATCAGCGACTGCCGAATCTGATACCCTGTGCCCTGCGGGTCATTATCCGGATTCATAAAGCTGGTCAAGCGCGCTTTCTGGTACGGCTTCAACACCTTACCGCTCTTCCAGATCACCCCCACCGCCAGTAGTCCGACGAGAAGAATGATTCCTGCCTTCCTCCAGTCG
>DATGAD010000506.1:0-23665 GCA_035313725.1 Alloacidobacterium sp.
CTTCGACGACGACAGATTCCCGAGCGTCTCTTCCATAATCTGAGCGCACGCATCCACAAAGATGCGATGGATGCACGGGGCAGCTGCATAGGGCAGAAAACAGAATGCTTGTAGCCTCATTTCGAGTACAGTGGCGGTACACTCGTCAGCTCTATTGGTCTACGCTAAATTTCGCTAAGCTACGGTCGCTCAACTACTTAGGGCTACGCTCAATTGCGCTCTCATATGGTTTGTTTTCATAGACTTACTGCGATGCACGGAAACTCAAAATCCGTCGGAGGCAACTCCATGGGGGTTCAACTCCCCCTCCCGGCACCATCTAGTCTCCCCCTAAGCCATTTCCTATTAATGACTTACGTCCGCCTTGAATGCGCCGCAGAGTGATCGCGTCCCGATTTCGGGTACAAATTTGGGTACAGTGCGCATCCCATTCACTTTGAATGATTTAGAGGATTACGACACTTTCATGGCGTCGCGGAGATGCGTTCAGTTTCTCCTATTTACGCTCGACTACTGTGTTCGCAGCGGATATTCGGTCCGCTCAAGCCGCCGCAATGACGAAGCGCTTCGCCGCATCATGAAAATGGTCGAGATGCCGGACAGAATGGCGGAAAATCTCGTCAGGTTCATCCGCTCAAAGAAGGTAAGCTGAGCCGCAAGTCACGCGAAGGTGAATTTGAGAAGCTGACAGAAGATGAAGTGGCATCCATTGAGATCATTGTCCATCAAGCTTTCGACGGCTAGCCCAACTTCCGCGGCATCGGATTTGAGTAGAATATTTTTAGTAAGTTTTAGCCGCGAAGCTGGGGCCGAGAGCAAAGAGTTTGCTTTCGGTTTTAGTGCAAGTGTTTCTTGACGGTTAACGATGAGCTGCTGGCTTCCTCCATAGATTCGCCTTTGCCAGTCGCCGCAGGAAGGCGCCCTTGGCGGCATGAGTTTTACGAAGCTCCTCCATTGTCAACTGGAAGCCAGTTTCATCTTCTTGGCGAACAGCCAGGTCATGGAGATCCACTAACAGAACCACGGCCCGATCATAATCCTTCGGCTGCCGCTTCTCGATATTCGCCTCCACTTGTTTCCAGACCGCCTTCTCGCGCTTCGCCAGACCTTCCAGGTATACCGCGCGATCCGCCTTGTCCTTCGCTTTCTTCCGTGCTGCATCCGCCGCTCGCTTCGCACTCAATTGTCTTGCCCGCTCATCTGCGCGGACACGAGCCGCTGTCACGAGATCTTTCACTGTACGCCGTTCGATTGCGTCAAGCTTTGTTGCGACGGCATTCTCTCGTTGAAAGCGCTGCAGAAGTTCGACCCTCCACCGTTCACCTGACTCCGACAAAAAGTCGACGAGCAGGTCATCCTTTTCATTCACACGCAAGCCCTGAATCCAGCTCCCAAGCTCCTTGCGCGATGGCCCGGCTTTGAGCGGCGCTGAAGCAGCGGCGGCAACTTCGATGAGGTCCTCGTTGATGCCAAGAAATTCGATCAACGAATCAAGGGGCGCTGACAATTGTCGCAGGCCGGCAGGCACTGGAGGTTCCAAGACCTCCCCGGAGAATTCCTCATCTTGTGCGCACATAAGCCATCCGAGATAAAGGCAACGCAGATCACCTCGAAGGAGATCGGAGCGTAAAGACATCAACGAACTCATCTAGCCAGTGCCATCATCCCAATCGTCGTCGGACTCGACTTCACTTTCAAAGCTGACAACCACGAACTGTCCGGCACTTCGTACACGCGTGGACTTGCCTGGCAGAATCGACTTGAGATGTTTGAAGTCGACCAACTCCTGCGTCAAGCGAAGATGAAACTCTCGCGTCCCCCAATTTGTCACATAAACAAACGCGTCGAAATACTTTTCCAAGAGTTTGAGTTGAGTGGGTCGGCTTTCAAGTCGCCCCACTCGTAGTGATTCGTAAAACTCGTCGTGGTAATTACGGCGCGCGTGGAGATAGAGCGAAGGGCTGCCATCTCGGCCTTGGTCAGCGCGTGGTCAATTGATTTGAAGTCGTAATACTGGTATTCGCTCACTTAAAACCCTCTGCGCCAATGGCTGTATGCCACAATCCATTCCGCGCCCGCCGGTATTGGCTTGCGCAAGGGAAGATCGAGGATTTCAATCCTCTGCTTGACTCCGTCTCGCTTGCAGACCGCAACAATTTGACCATCGCGCGTCATGTCCACCTTTTCCACAACTGCCTCAACGCCAAGGATGCTTACAGAGAAGGGCAGCGCAAGATGCTCCTCAATCATCGTAAAGAAGCCGCCAGTCTGTTCTTCGTCACCGTAAGCATCGACCACGGCTTCCTCGATCAGCGCCTCTAGTCTCGCCTTGCTGAGGGACAGAAGGTTGGCTTCCGGCTTCCGTTTCAGCTTGCAAATATCCAACTGAACCACCGAGCGCTTGCCTTGCTTCTGCGTCATATTCCTCCAGGCGCTTCGAGAGTATCCGTGTCTGGTCTATCCAGCCCGGTCGTTTGCCGCTCTGCTCCCAACACCTCATAGGGCGAGTTGCAAATCCGGTAGCCGATAACGCTGTAACCTTTTAGTCGGCGCGCATACATCCTTGCCAGCATGAGGACCTTGGAATCGACATAGTCGTAAACCCGGACAACGCGCTTCGCATCGTGAAGCCGATGAAGGCGCCCGACATACTGCTGCAACGTACCCTTCCATGAAATGGGCATTGCCAGAAACAGGGAATCAAGGCGAGCATCGTCAAAGCCCTCTCCGATGTAACTTCCCGTTGCCAGGATGACTCTTGGATTGCCCTCTGGAACTGCCGCAATTGCATCCGCGATTGACCGCCGCTGCTTTTTCCCCATTCCACCTTTCAGTACAAATACGTTTTCAACCCTTCCATCGAGCGCTGTCTCAAAAAACTTGAGATGTTCGGTTCTGGCGGTCAGTAGCAGCGGCGAGCATCCATCTTGTACGGCGCGCAGCAGATCGCCGACGATCAGTTCATTGCGGGCTGTGTCATCGACAAGACCAGCGTACAATTCCTGAATCGTCGTGTCAGCCTGTTCGGGAGGAACGCAAAACTCTGTCAGGCGCGGGATTACCTCATGCTCAAATGGTGAGGAAGCAGTCATTGAACGGGCGCTGAGCTTGTATCGTATCGGACCGCACTGCATATAGATGATGGGATGATGCCCGTCTTTGCGCTCAGGAGTCGCTGTCAGGCCAAGCACATATTTCGCTTTCACTTGCTTCAGCACTTGCTCAAAGGTAAAGGCGGACAGGTGGTGGCACTCATCCACAATGACCTGACCGTATTCAGCGACGAAGTCTTTCACTCCGGCTTTGTCGTGACTGCTCTGGATGATGGCAACGTCTACGCATCCACTCGGATCGTTCTTGCCGCCGCCAATTTGTCCTATCGATTTCGCCGGAAGATTGAGGAACATCGCTAATCGTGCCTGCCACTGATCGAGCAATTGCTGCCGATGGACCAGTACGAGAGCGTTCACTTTCCGTTGAGCAATCATCCAAGCTGCCAAAGCGGTCTTTCCAAAAGCAGTAGGAGCGCAGAGAATCCCGTCGTCGTACTCGGCGATCGCAGTGGCAGCATCGAGTTGCGCCGGGCGCAGTTGTCCTGAGAACTTCACGTCTATCGGACGGCCAGCGAACCGCTCATCACGGATGACTGGTTTGATATGGTGTGCTTCAAATAGCTGCTTGACCTCAGCAATACAACCGCGCGGCAACGCGATGTGGTTGGCAATATCTTCGCCACATGCGATGACTCGTGGCTTATTGAATGTTGGAAGCCGCATAGCCTGGGCTTTGTAGAATTCAGGATTCTGAAAAGCCGCCAAGCGTAGGAGCCGATTCAACATCGCGGAAGGTAGTCCATTTTTCTCTATATATACTAGATTCGAACGGACAATCTGTACCAGCGCTGGGAAAGGTCCAGGGATTTCATGTTCCGCCCTTGCCTTTGACGGAGGCAACGCCCAAGGATCAACGTCCTCATCTTCGGCATTATTGATTCTGACACCGAGGAGGTCTCCGCGCTTTTGTGCATCCAGCACTACAGCGTCAACGGCGTCAGCAGACATTCTCTTGACGCTCGTCAAGAACTCCCATTGATCTGGATATGGTCGGAACCCTGCATCAACAAAAACGCTGTTTTTGTTTGCTCGTGGAATCTTTTGCAGCGGAAGAGCGATCAGGTTGCCAAACCCGCCTTTGGGCATGGTGTCCTGGTTGGGAAACAAGCGATCATAAGAATCTAGCCCTAGCTGGTGGCGAGATTCCATCGTTCGAGTGAGGATTACGCAACCAAGTTTTCTCGCGGTTGAAGCGGGGATTGCTCGTTCAAAGAATATCCAAACATGGCCACCCTTCCCTGATCGTGAGCGTTCCAATGCTGCTGGCACGCTCAGTTCGCTGCAGGCGGTTAGAAACGCAGCGGTGTCTTCCTGCCATGCCTTCTTGTCGAAATCAACTGCTAGCAGCCAGCATGTCTCATCCTGCAGAAGCGGATAGATCCCAACCGTCTGTTCACCGACAAGATGCCCGTGAATAACATCATCAGTGAGCGGCCAATATGTTCGCGTCAGGCGATCGACCTTCTTGCGGTCTTCATCTTTCGCACACAGATAGGATTTCCAGTCGCGATCCGCTTTGGGCATGTATCCAGATCGCCCGTCATTATTCTCCCAACGAATGGCATAGATATCTTCACGGCCATGGAAGAGGCTGCGAAACAAAGCGATTCGCTGCTCCGCCGTGGCTACTCCAGGCTTCCTGACCTCAAGCGCAGTATTCAACGTTTGAGGAAGATGCAAAGTTGGTTGTGCGGCTTCTGGAATTGGTATGCTATGCGCGATCAACAGGCTTCGCAAACGTGCGTTCTCTTGCAGCAGCCGACGAACTTCCACCGCAGAAGCAGCTGAACTCGATAGGTTTTGATCGACTGAGTTCATGCTGGGCTCCATTCGAATATTCTTGGATGGTGACACACACCAAAATGATCGCACGTTGCCGGGAAGCGCTATGGGCTTCACCGGCACAGCCTTGAGTGTCAGGGAAAATTGGGGCTGGGATGGGTCCCGAGCATCGAAGGCTGGGAATGGTTCAGTTGGCGCTGGATAATCGTTTGTAGTCGTGTTGCAGATACGGTACGCTTTGCAGGATGTTGCATTATGTCATTACAAGTTATTAAATGATGATGGTTTGACACAATGAACACGACAAAGCCAATTGAGAGAACCATGCAGTACGTCCGCCGGAAGCGAATTGTGAGGCCCCGCGACTTGGAAGCTCTCGGCATTCCGCGCGAGTACCTGCTACGTCTCCACCGTCAAGGAAAGCTGATCCGGACCGGGCGCGGGATCTATACTCTGCCAGACGCGGCGGTCACGGAACGCCACTCCTACGCTGAAGTAGCAAAACGGGTGCCAGAAGCGGTCCTGTGCCTGCTTTCTGCGCTGGCCTTTCACGAATTTACTACCCAAAGTCCGGCCGCGGTCTGGATTGCTCTAGGCAAAGGGGCAAGAAAGCCTGCCATCCTGTCGCCTTCACTCCGGGTGGTTCGTCTCACGGAACCTTCGCTCTCCGAAGGCGTCGAAAAGCATACGGTTGAGGGCGTGCCCGTGCGCGTTTACTCAGCCGCAAAGACCGTGGCAGATTGCTTCAAATTTCGCAACAAGATCGGCCTGGACATCGCAATCGAGGCACTGAAGGACTGCCTTCGCCAAAAGAAGGCTACCATCAACGACATCTACCGTTATGCCAAGATCTGCCGCGTGAGCAACGTCATCCGACCCTACATGGAGTCGCTATGACCCGCGAACCGGCGAAGAACCCCGCAGCCTCAATTCGCGCACGTTTGCTTGCTCTGGCCCAGAGCAAGGGCCAAGATTATCAGCGAGTCTTGGGCAGATATGCGATCGAACGGTTCCTGTATCGGCTGGGCAGCTCAACCTACCGCGACAGATTCGCAATCAAGGGAGCGACGCTGTTTACGCTCTGGACGGGTGATACTCTCCGGCCTACGAAGGACTTGGACCTCCTCGGATGGGGATCATCGGCCATTCGTGAAGTCGAGGAAACAATTCGGGCCATCTGCAAGGTCGAAGGGAATGACGGCATCTTCTTCGATGGCGAATCAGTCGAGGGAACAAGGATCAAAGAAGAGGACGAATACGAGGGTGTGCGAGTGAAATTCCACGCCGTCCTGGCCGGCGCGCGGATTCCGATGCAGGTCGATATTGGATTTGGCGACGCCGTTTATCCAGAGCCGGAATTTGCTTCGTTTCCAGTGTTGCTCCCTATGGAGCCGCCGGTCATCCGTGCATATCCACGCGAAGGCGCCATTGCGGAAAAACTCAATGCAATGGTTGTGTTGGATATTCGCAATAGCCGCATGAAGGACTTCTACGACATCTGGTTCATGGCCAACACCTGGACCTTTGAAATAGCCACCTTGCGCGACGCTATCCGCGCATCTTTTGAGCGGCGCGGAGTCGGAATCCCGCAGGATGTTCCTTTCGCTCTGACTGAGGAATTCCTCGGCGATCCGCAGAAGACACGGCAATGGAACGCGTTCCTCAGTCGGCTGTATCCGGGCAGCGACTCGCCATCGCTCGAAGAGGTCGGCATTTTACTCCGGGCATTCCTTCTGCCGTGCATCTCTTCGGTATCGGCGGCTGAATCAACTGCCCACTACTGGACTCCGAGTCTTCACTGGAGTGAACAGCAATGAGTTGCGACAGCATCAAGCTCATCTCGACAGCGAGGGACAGCACTCAATTGTCGGGTACAAGTTCGGGTACAGACATCAGTTTGGCTTGATTACGGATAATTGCACTAAATTGCTGATAGGCAGTCACTTGCGGATATTCGACGTTATGCTCAATTTCGCTTATTTATCATAGACTTACGGTATTCATGGGAAACTCAAAATCCGCCGATCGCAAGGTCGTGGGGGTTCGACCCCCCCTCCCGGCACCACCCATAGTTTTGCTTTGACGCCAGAACCGCCAAGCGTGGGTCGTTTCCCTGCGTTATGATGGTTGGCTGATTGTGACAGTAGCGATTCGGAAGGCTTTATTGTGGGTCAGCCATGCCGCGAGAAAATCCATTATCGTGGCGCATCCCAGCGGTGGTGCAACGCTACGGTCTCGCAGTTTTGTCGGTCGCAATTGCGACCGGCGTAGCTAATCTTCTGTACTACTTCCACGTGCAAGGGGTAGAGTTTCCGATCTTCCTGTTGGCTGTCGCCATAACCCCCTGGTACGCAGGAACTGGGCCAGCTATCGTTTCGCTGGTACTGGCAGCGTTAGCTTTCAATTATTACTTCACGGACCCCCGTTACAGCCTCTACGTCACGCTCGCAGAAGCCCCATATTATGTCGTGTTCATCTTGTTTTCTCTGCTGATCGCCTGGTTCAGCGCCCTCCGGCGCCGGGTTGAGCTTAACCTTCTGCAATCGCGTGACGAACTCCAACGCGAAGTGGCGATTCGAACCCAGCAGGCGAGCCTGCTCAATCTGACCCATGATTCCATCTTTGTCCGCGATGCGAATGGCACCATTACCTATTGGAATCGGGGTGCCGAAGAGTTGTACGGGTGGAAAGCCGACGAGGCAGTCGGGAGGCGTACTCAGGATCTGTTGAAGACTGTCTTTCCGAGACCATTCGAAGAGATTCATGAGGAGTTGCTCCGCACCGCCCGTTGGGAAGGAGAACTCGAAAAGAAGAAGTCCGATGGAACCGATGTTTTGGTGGCAAGCCGATGGTCGCTGGAGCGCGATGAAAACGGGAACCCAGTCGCGATCCTCGAAAGTGAAAACGACATCTCTGAGCGCAGGCGCCGCGAGGACGAAATCCGCGGCCTGAACCTGCAACTTGGGAGACGCTCCACGGAACTCGAAGCCACGAATAAAGAGCTGGAAGCCTTCGCATATTCCATTTCCCATGATCTGCGCGCTCCGCTTCGCCACATGGTCGGCTATACGGAACTGCTGCAAAAGAATGCTGCGTCCGTCGTGGACGATAAGGGCCGTCGATATATGACGATGATCCTCGAAGCGGCGCAGCGGATGGGCACGCTGATCGATGATCTTCTGGCGTTTTCACGCATCGGCCGTGCTGAGACCCGCGAAACCATGGTGAGCCTCGAACAGCTGGTGAAAGAAGCTCAGAACGAAGTATGGCAGGAGACAGAAGGACGCAATGTGACCTGGAAGATTGGGCCACTTCCCGATCTGTATGGGGACAGGTCGATGTTGAAACTGGCTCTGGTGAATCTGATCTCCAATGCGATCAAATTCACTCGTAAATGCCAGCAGCCCGAGATTGAGATCGGATGCACCAATAAACGAACAGATGGGGTGGTAGTGTTTATCAAAGACAATGGTGTAGGTTTCGACATGAAGTACGTCAACAAACTATTCGGCGTATTCCAGCGCCTTCACCGGGCAGATGAATTTGAAGGGACAGGGATCGGACTGGCGACGGTTCAGCGTATCATTCATCGTCATGGCGGCCAGGTCTGGGCTGAGGGGCAGGTTGGCGCCGGCGCAACTTTTTATCTTTCATTACCGAAGCCGTAGGAGCACGAGATCATGAGCGATATAGGCCGTATTTTGCTGGTGGAGGACGACCCGAAAGACGTGGAGCTCACCATGACGGCGCTTGAGGAATATAACCTCAGCAATGAAGTCGTGGTTGCCAGCGACGGCGAGGAAGCACTGGACTACCTCTACTTTCGGGGAAAATTCCAACGGCGCAGTGGTGAAAATCCTGCAGTTCTGCTGCTTGATCTGAAGCTGCCAAAAGTAGATGGGCTGGAAGTACTGGAAGCGATCAAGTCGGATGAAAAGCTGAGAATGATTCCTGTGGTCGTGCTCACCTCTTCGCGCGAGGAGCGTGACATGGTGGCCAGCTACAAACTTGGCGTGAATGCCTATGTAGTGAAGCCGGTGGACTTCCACGAGTTTGTGAACGCCATCAAGGAACTCGGAGTATTTTGGGCGATCATCAACGAGCCTCCTCCAGGAAGCGTAAGAAAGAAATAGCATGTCCTATCAGGCAATTGGCGCCAATCGCCTGAAACGATGCGCGCTGGACTGGATTGAAATCAACTCGGATCTCTCGCTTGCGAATTCTTTATCTTGAAGACGACCCGAAGGATGGCGAGCTTGTACAGGCAACCTTGGAAGCTGAAGGTGTTGCCTGCGACTTGATGCGCGTCGACACCGAAGGTGACTTCCTGAAATCCATCAAGCAGGGTGGATTCGACCTTATCCTCGCGGACTACACTCTCCCCTCGTTTGATGGCATTTCTGCTTTAAGAATTGCGAAGGAGATACGTCCAGAGGTGCCATTCATCTTCGTCTCCGGGACTCTGGTCGAAGAGGTGGGCATTGAAGCACTCAAGCAGGGTGCAACGGACTATGTCTCGAAGACACGCCTGTCGAGGATCGTGCCTTCGGTCCATCGTGCATTGAGCGAAACCCAGGAGCGGATGCAGCGCAGGCTGGCTGAACTGGCGTTACAGAGAAGCGAGGCCTACCTGGCCGAGGCGCAGAGGCTAAGCCGTACAGGTAGTTTTGGCTGGCGGGTAGCGACCGGACATATTTACTGGTCAGAGGAGACATTTCGGATCTTCGAACTCGAACGGACCGGCCAGCCTACGCGGGAACTAATACTGGAACGAACTCATCCGCTGGACAGGGAGCGTGTCCGGCTGGTGATGGAGTCGGCTGCCCAGGAAAAAAAGGAATTTGATTTTGAACATCGTCTTCAGACGGCGGATGGCACTGTAAAGCACATTCACGTTGTCGGTCACCCATCAACTCAACCTGATTCAGATGATCTGGAATTCGTCGGGGCAGTCATCGATGTCACCGAGCGCAAACGAGCGGAGGCGGATCTGCGGAATGCTCTGGATGAAATCCGGAAACTGCAGGACCGGCTCTACAAAGAAAACATCGCGTTACGGGAAGAAATCGACAAAGCATCCATGTTTGAAGAAATCGTGGGTGAGTCGTCGTCTTTGCAGACGGTGCTTGCGAACATTGCCAAGGTTGCGCCCACGGATTCTACCGTTCTTATCACCGGTGAAACAGGTACGGGAAAAGAACTCATCGCCCGTGCCATTCACAAACGGTCCAAACGTTCCTCTCGAGCTTTTGTGAGCGTAAATTGCGCGGCAGTCCCCACATCCTTGATTGCTTCTGAGCTCTTTGGCCACGAAAAAGGCGCCTTTACCGGGGCGCTACAGCGACGTTTAGGGCGGTTTGAATTCGCTGAAGGCGGCACACTCTTCCTCGACGAAGTTGGCGAGCTCCCCATGGAAACGCAACTCGCTCTTCTGCGAGTCTTGCAGGAGCGTGAATTCGAACGGGTTGGAGGAACTCAGACGATCCGCGCGGACGTGCGGGTGATTGCGGCGACAAATCGCGACTTGCAGTCTGCCATCGAATCCGGCGCCTTCAGGCGAGACCTGTTTTATCGGCTGAACGTAATTCCCATTCAGATTCCTCCACTGCGGGAACGGAAAGAGGACATTCCCCTGCTCATTGAATACTTCATTGATCGCTACGCAAGAAAAGCCGGCAAGAATATACGGACGATCGAGAAGAGGACGCTGGAAATGTTGCAATCCTATTTCTGGCCGGGAAACATCCGTGAACTGCAGAACGTCATCGAGCGTTCAGTCGTCCTCTGCGAAACGGACATTTTTTCCGTAGAACAAGGCTGGCTCACCGTGGCATCGCCATGCCGGCAGGAGGAGAAGCCAAACCATGCTCTAGGCAGGTTGTCTGCCGAGCACGAGAGAAAGATCATAGAGGCCGCCTTGGCCGAGACTCGAGGCCGTATATCCGGCCCGGCCGGCGCGGCGGCTCAGCTTGGTATGCCTGCTTCCACCCTGGAATCCAAAATTCGGGCTTTGAAAATTAACAAGCACCAGTTCAAGACCGCCTAAAGAAATTCGTATCATTCACGAATTCACGAAGCTCCGCGAATTCGCGAAATTAGCGAGCGCATTCATTCTTGTAACTTGTTTATTTTCAATAAAATAAATATGGCATTGCTATTGCTCCATCTCTAACGTGAGAAGCGAGAGCCATGCTGAAGATCCAGCGCTCATCAAATGGAGGAGTGATCTTCACCTTGATTGGCCAAATCGAGATCGAACACGTCGTGGAATTGCAGCGACTTCTTGGTCTGGAAGAAGCTGATCGTGGCGTAGCTTTCGACTTGAAGGACGTAACACTGGTAAACCGTGACGCGGTGAGGTTCCTGTCGCAATGCGAGGCAGCTGGCATTGCACTCGAAAAATGTCCACCTTACATACGTGAGTGGATTGACCGGGAAAAGAAACGAACGTAGGCAGTATCAACTGGCCTGCAACGGCCACTGGTAAGTGAGGAAGATAGCAATGCATTCCGAAAGTGTCCTCCAAGTCGATACGCAACTGGCTGTTAGTTTTCCGGGAGCCCTGCCGCAGGTTGAGGAAAGCTCCAATCGCTCGCTCACTACTGACGATCTGGCAGTCAAATTCTCACGCATCAGACAAGAAATACCCGAAGGATCGCAGATAAAGTTCCGGATC
This sequence comes from Alloacidobacterium sp., assembly GCA_035313725.1. Classification (GTDB taxonomy): domain Bacteria; phylum Acidobacteriota; class Terriglobia; order Terriglobales; family Acidobacteriaceae; genus Alloacidobacterium. The sequence goes on from DATGAD010000506.1 coordinate 11,572, forward strand.
GTGCTGGAAGGTCGCCCACAGCCGCTGCATCCGCTGATCAGAGAGCATGCCTACCAGATCGGGCGCGAAGCGCTGCTCAATGCCTTTCGCCATGCTGAAGCCAGTCAAATCGAGCTATGCCTTGAGACCACACCAACTGGGCTGCGGATTGTCGTTCGCGACAATGGAAAAGGCATCTCCGCTGAATTGCTGCATGTGGGCTGCAATGGTCTTTCCTGGATAAAAAAGCTGGCGGAAGGTATTGGTGCAAAACTCAAGTTGCTGAGCCGGGCCACGGCAGGTACCGAAGTTCTTCTGTATATACCGGGCCAGATTGCCTTTGCACCTCCGACTGGCCTCGGACGGATATTCGACGCTGCCTGAGCCGGCAAATTCGGCAATATCGGATTCAAGAGCAAGGCGAGGCGGCTACTTCAGCTCCAATCGAATTCTGACCGTCGATAATCATCCTCTGATTGAGGTACTCGCCACCATCGCGGAATCCCCAGCCCGAGCATCATAGTCTCCCGCCGAACTCAAGCTCGCACTTTTAACTTAATCTATCTATGAGATTGATCTATCTATAGATTGATCAGCCGTCGCGTTTGGAGAGTGGATGAACGATACAGCGAAAGCCCCGCAACAGCCGTCAACTTCGGCCACCAACCCATACGTAGGGATCCTGGCGGTCTTTCTCGGAGCGGCACTTGCCACGCTGAACAGCCGATTGCTCAGCATTGGCCTGCCGGACCTGCGGGGCGCTCTCGGCCTCAGTTTTGATGACGCCTCCTGGCTTCCGACCGCGCTCAACATGGCTATGATGTTCAGCGGCGTCTTCGTCGTCTTCCTGAACGCTTTCTGGGGTCCGCGCCGAATCCTTCTGCCAATGGCCGCAGTGTTTATGGCCGCTTCGCTGCTGCTGCCTTTTGCGCCGGGCTATCTGGCAATGATGCTCCTCGTGGTCATCGCAGGTATATCCTCCGGAACCTTTTACTCGCTTACGATGACCTTTGTGCTGACCACGCTTCCGAAGCGGCTGATCATCTTCGGAATCGCAGCTTATGCGGCGGACATTGTCTTCATCAGCAATATCGCGTCGTTGCTGGAAGGGTGGTTTATCGAGCACCTGTCCTGGCACTGGATCTTCTGGATCGCCGCGTTCTTCTCGCCGGTGATGATGGTCTGCATCTATTACGGGATCCCGCGCCGGGCTGCTTCAACGGAACCGAAACCGAGCTGGCAAGGGTTCATTTACTTCAGTCTGGGACTGGCCCTGCTGTACGCCGCTATGGATCAAGGGGAGCGGCTTGACTGGGTTCATTCGGGGACAATCGTCGCGATGTCCGCCGCGGGCATTTTTCTCGTGGGGGCGGCACTCGCCAGGCGGATCTCCCAGCCAAACCCGGTCCTGAATCTAAAGTTCCTCAACACTCGGAACATCATCGTTCTGGCGCTATCGATCTTTGTGTTCAAGTTCATGCACCTGGCCGCAATCGTCCTTGTCCCCGGATTTCTGGGCAACATTCAACGCTACCGGCCTCTTGAGACCGGCCACACACTTGCCTGGGTGGCGCTCCCGATGTTCCTTTTGGTTTGGCTGGTCGCCTTCCTCGTTGTCTATCTCGACTCGCGGCTCGTGCTGGCGGTGGGACTGGGCGTGGGTGGTGTGTGCTGTTGGCTTTGGTCACATCTCGATACTTCATGGGCGGGAAACAGCTTCGAAATCGTAGAACTTGTGATGTCCGGTGCGTTGGCCTGCTCCTACATTGGACTGGTGAGCAGCATTGTGCTTGAGGGACTCGAAGTGGGCGCGTTGACAAGCGCTGCCAATGCGGCCACATTTTCCGGGTTCATGCACCTTATGCGTATCTTCGGCGGTCAGGTCGGTGTGGTTGCGATGACCCACCTCCTTTCGGTGCGGGAGAAGTTTCACTCGAACATGTTGGTCCAGATGAACGAATCGCTCACCGACAAGCGCGTACGTATGCTGACCGCGGGAATGCTGTCTCATTCGAGTGGCCCAGAGGAGGCGCAGCATCGGGCAGTCGCGATTCTAAGTCAGCAAGTGCGAGCACAGGCCTACACACTGGCGACGTCCGATGGATTCATCCTGATTGTGTGGGTGGTGTTCGCTTATCTGTTGCTGATGCTCGTGATGAAGCCGGGTAAGATTACCTTCATGGCTTTGAAGAAAATGCCATAAATCGCTCAGATCACGATTCAATTACCAGAAATTGGCCCTCGAAACCGTTCGCGGAATTCATATGCTTCGACACCTACTCACTCTCTGAGATCTACAAACCTGGCGAGAATCAGCCGTTGCGTGACGGCAAAAATCATAGCGGTCGACACACCGAACATCAACGCTCCATCTGCAGCCTCGATCGGTCCCAGCAGTTTCCATGACGCTGTCATGATCAGATCACCATAGCCCAGGGTTGTGTAGTTGACAGCTGAGTGGTAGTAGGCGGTTGCAAAGTCCTGGAATTCGCCGCAGATATTGAATAACCAGGCCCACAAGGCTATCTCAATCAGGTGCGCCACAAACGCGAAAGATATTGCCAGCACAACGATGACGAGATCGAGCCCGAAGCTTGTGCCCGTGCGGCCGAGCCTTCTCTCACGGCGAAAGAAGTTTACTGTGGCGCCTAGCGCTATCGCGTGGATGACGATTGTGCAGAGGACGGCGATTGAGCCAACAGCGAGCGGAACAAGGATCGCAGGTCGATGAAGTGGTGTCATACTTCTGCTCACCATCCTATCCGGTGGATGTCAGGATTCGCTAAGTATTGACATCCGTTGTTGGAAACGTGGGGCTATGATGGGGCTCCTGGAGGAGGCTTGATATGAAGCGGGACTCTGTTATTGCTGGCGCGATTGGGACGGATGGTCTGAAACAGCATTGGACTGGGGCTGTGCGTCCGATGTACGCAAGGCACTGGTTGCTCGGGCCGACGCCGCGGCACGCCGTTCCCGAGGCAGGCATGTCGCCAAGCACGGCGTATCACCTCATTCACGATGAACTGATGGCAGATGGCAGCTCGCGGTTCAATCTGGCCACCTTCTGCAGTACATGGATGGAGCCAGAGGCGCACAAGCTGATGACCGAGAGCTTCGACAAGAACATGATCGACAAGGATGAATATCCGCAGACGGCAGAACTGGAGCTGCGGTGCGTTCACATGCTGGCGGAGTTGTGGCATGCTCCGGAGCCGGGGAATACGATTGGATGTTCGACGATAGGTTCGAGCGAGGCATGCATGCTGGGCGGACTGGCGCTGAAATGGCGCTGGCGGGAAAAGATGCGGAGCCTCGGCAAATCCACCGACCGGCCCAACCTGGTGATGGGCACGAATACACAGGTGTGCTGGCACAAGTTCGTAAAATACTGGGATGTGGAAGATCGATCCGTCCCGCTTGAAGGGAGCGAGTTTGTGACTGATCCGGAACGCGCTGCGGCGGCCTGCGACGAGAATACGATTGGAGTCGTCGCGGTGCTGGGCAGCACCTTTACCGGCCACTACGAGGACATCATCGCACTGAGCGCAGCGCTGGACCGGCTGGAAGAGCGGACAGGTCTCAACATTCCGATCCATGTCGATGGAGCAAGTGGAGGGTTTGTCGCACCCTTTCTACAGCCCGAGCTGGTATGGGACTTTCAGCTGCCGCGAGTAAAGTCCATCAATACCTCAGGGCACAAATATGGACTGGTGTATCCGGGAGTGGGCTGGGTCGTGTGGCGTGAACTGTCGGACCTCCATCCGGAGCTGATCTTCAATGTGGATTATCTAGGCGGGACGATGCCAACGCTGGCCATTAATTTTTCGCGGCCCGCCAGCCAGATTGTGGCGCAATATTACAACCTGATCCGGCTGGGCAAGTCAGGGTATCGTGCGATCCATGAGGCCTGCCAGGAGGTTGCGGTTGAGTTGGCACGGCAGATAAACGAGATCGGGCCTTTCGAAATTCTTAGTGAGGGGCGGGATCTGCCGGTGCTGGCGTGGACCCTAAAGGAGCAGGCAAACTGGTCGCTCTATGATCTGTCCGACAGGCTGCGTGATCGAGGATGGCAAGTGCCAGCCTACAGAATGCCCGCCAACCGGCAGGATGTAGTGGTTCAGCGGGCAGTCGTGCGAAACGGATTTACACACGATCTGGCTAGCATGCTGGTTCGCGACATTCGCAGGCACCTGGACTGGTTCGCGTCACAACCGGGTTTGAAGGCGACCATGCTTGGGGCCGGATTCCATCACTAGGAGGGTTATGGAGCTGGAGGAATTGGCCCTTTCACTTAAGGTGGATAGCCACGACCGTGACGTCGTCGTCCAGATCTTCACCCGGACCGCGAGCGGCCCAGCTCGATAATTCCGCAAGCAGGTGATCAGCGAAGTGATCGGCAGTCGTGCTTTGGTCGGTCGTGACGACTTGCCTGAAGCGGTCTGTGCCAAACTCGACTTCCGAATGATTTGTGGTTTCCGGAATTCCATCGGTGTAGAGCAAACACCAATCACCTGCACTGAGCGGCAACTCAACGGAAGAATAGGTCGCCCACGGAAATTTCCCGAGAAACAATCCATTTTCCTCCACATCACGCACACCAGCGGATGACCCGCCCCAGAACAACATTGGGGGATGGCCTGCGCCGGCGTACTTCAACAACATCTTCTCCATGTCCAGGAACAGGTATGCTGCCGTGACGTAATGATGCTGGAACTTCCCGCATAACGCTTGATTCAATCCCGAAAGCACCTGCGCGGGATCGGCGGCATTAGGAATCTGGGCAGCCAGTGCAATCTTCAGCATCGACGCAATCAAAGCGGCAGGCATGCCGTGCCCTGATACATCGGCCATAAGAATCCCGAGGTGTTTCTCATCAACAATGATGAAGTCGTAGAAATCACCTGCAACCGAGGTCATGGGGATATAACGCGCGGCGATATCAAGCCCTGCGATTTGCGGAAGCTCCGATGGAAGAATGGACAACTGGATTTGCCGCGCTGTTTCCAATTCTTTCTGAATCGTCTGCAATTGCTGTGCGAGCTGCTCCCGTATGCCGCGAAGTACCAGGTGCGTTTGGACGCGCGCCATGACGACTGCGGGAGAAAAAGGCTTGTGAATGTAATCCACTGCGCCGACTTCGAAGCCTCTTGTTTCGTCTTCAGTTTCCGTCTGTCCTGTTAGAAAGATGACCGGTATGTCGCGCGTCTGTGACTCCAGTTTCAATCGCGAGCATACTTCGTATCCGTCCATCTCTGGCATCATGACGTCGAGCAGAATCAGGTCGGGAGGTGGTGTTGCATTGGCCAGTTCCAATGCTTTCGCGCCATTGGTCGCGATGCGGATTTTGTACGTGTCCTTCAGTATTGCGTTTGCTACTTGAATGTTGGCGGGAGCATCGTCTACTAGGAGAATCGTTTTCTTCTGATCCGACTGGTTCATTTCACTCGCTTCCGTTTCGTCCACAAATTTTGGCGATCTCATCCAGCTTCACTAACGCAGCCTCAAAATCAAAGTCGTTGATGGAAGCACCCAACGCGTCCAATTGCGGTTTCTCAATGGCGCCTTCTACTACGTTCTGCAGGTTACGAAATGCTTCTTCTGCGGCACCATCGCTTGCCTCGAGAAAGCTTCGCAGTCGCGAGATCGCATCCGACGCTGCTTCTCCATTGACAGGCGAGGTCCGCACCTTTTCCGGCTTGAGAGGGGTCTCCTCGTGCAGAGCTTGCCTGATTGCGTCGGATTGCATGCTCAACAAAGCTGCGAACTCGGGGAGCAACGAAGAAACGGAATCATGCCCCTCGCGGATTGCCTTCTCCAATTTCTGAGCACTAGATTGCACTTCAGTAATTCCGATATTGCCGGCAACGCCTTTCACTGTGTGCGCAATGCGTTCGGCCAGCTTGACGTCTCCGCTCGTGATTGCAGCTGAAATCTCAGCGGCAGCATTGCCTTGTTTCGCCGCAAACTGCCTCAACAGGTCGCGGTAGAGCCGCTTGTTACCGGCAACGCGCTTTAGGCCATCAGAAATGTGAATGCCCGCAATCTCCGGCAGGGTCACCTCATCTCCGGTTCTTACAGGCTGAGTCTGCGTCTCTGTTGTTTGCTTTGGCCGCGGCTTCGCCCAGCGAAGCAAGGTGGAAAACAGAGCGTCAGGATCAATCGGTTTCGACACGTGATCGTTCATGCCTGCATCCAGGCAGCGCTGGCGCTCTTCAACCAGTGCATGAGCCGTCATCGCGATAATGGGAAACTTCTGCAATCGCGGATCGCGCCGCAGTAACTTGGTTGCCGTGATGCCGTCCATCTCGGGCATCTGCAGGTCCATAAACACCAAATCGAAAGGCGGAGCCTGATCACCTTCAGTCAGAATTTTCACTGCTTCACCGCCATGGTTAGCGACGGTGACGATCGCCCCGGCGCTCTCCAGCAGTTCCGTCGCAACCTGCTGGTTCATCTCGTTGTCTTCGACCAGCAGGATCCGGATTCCCGTGGCGTCATGCACCTGGTCGTCTTTCTTAGCACGGGAACGGCTATGCTCAACTCCGGCAACGCCAAAGAGATCCACCAGAGTGTCATAGAGCAGCGACGAATTGACGGGCTTCAACAAATAACTGTCGATCCCAATCTCCTCCGCCTTGGCCCTGACATCCTCTCGCCCGAATGCCGTGACCATTACGATTTTGGGAATGTGCTGCAGACGATCGTTGCGCTTGATGATACGGCTCGCCTCAAGGCCATCCATCCCAGGCATGTGCCAATCCATCAATACAAGGCGATAAGGGTCTTTGGAATCGGCGGCAGCAATATCGCGCACAGCGTCCTCTCCGGACGAGACCGACTCGGCCCTGAGCGCAAATACCCGGAGTGCATCGGTCAGTATCTCGCACGCCTGCGCATTGTCATCAACAACCAGAGCCCGGACACCCGCGAGATCAGGAATGAAGCGTTTCTGTTTCTCCCCGGTCCCAATGCCGAACCACGCATTGAAGTGGAAGGTGCTGCCTGCGCCGGCCTCACTCTCGGCCCAGATGTTACCCTCCATCATCTCAACCAGGCGCTTGGAAATGGAGAGTCCGAGCCCGGTGCCGCCATACTTTCGTGTCGTCGAAGTGTCTGCCTGCGAGAACGCCTGGAAGAGTCGGGCGCTCTGTTCGGGTGTCATGCCGATGCCGCTGTCGCGGACAGAGAACCTCAACTTGACCCGGTCTGCCAACTGCTCTTCCAGCGCAACCGTCACCACCACCTCGCCGCGTTCAGTGAACTTGACCGCGTTATTCACCAGGTTGATCAGTATTTGCCCGAGGCGCAGGGAGTCCCCGACTAGATTCGGTGGGATGTCGTGCTGAGCCGCAATCAAAAATTCGATGTTCTTGTCGTGAGCCTTCTGACCGACAATCGTCGATAGATTGTCGAGGACGTCCTCCAGCCTGAAATCTGTCTTCTCGATATCGAGCTTGCCTGCTTCGATCTTGGAGAAGTCGAGGATGTCGTTGATGATCCCGAGCAGTGACTGAGCCGCTGATTTCACCTTAGTCAGATAATCTTCCTGCTTGGGAGACAGCTCAGTCTTCAACGCCAGATGTGTCATCCCGATGATGGCGTTCATCGGTGTACGGATTTCATGGCTCATGTTGGCCAGAAAATCAGACTTGGCTTTCGTGGCGGCTTCGGCGGCTTCCTTTGCTACTGCCAGCTCCGCCGCCTGCGCCTGCGTCTGTTGTAACAGCTTCCTGGTCTCAAGCTTGCTCAGGAGAATCTTGGTATTGAGAGCCACAGTCGGGAGCAGCGCGTCGAGCAGCGCCTGCTGGCGCGTTGACACTGGAGCCGACGGCGCCAATTCGATCACTGCCAAAACGGCGTCCTGATTGATCACAGGAACAAAAAGAACGCACGCTGGAGCAACCGTTCCGATACCTGCGGAAACCTGGAGTGGCTTGTCTGTCGTAGAGGAAATCTGAAGGCTACGCCGTTCAACGGCGGCTTGCCCTACCAGGGCCTCGCCAAGCGCAAACTCTCGCGGCTCCACCGAGACGTCTGTTGCGAAGGCGCCCACGCGACTGAAATGCGTCTGATCTTGATCAGCGAGATAGAACGCACCGTACAGCAGATTGAATGATTCTGAAATACGTGAGAGCAGGATCGCGGCGAATTCCGCGGAGTCATCCGCCGATTGCAGCTTCTCGACGGTAGCCGCGACCTCAGCCTTAACCCATCCCTGAGTCTCCCGCTCGCGGGCAGCAGCCTGCAAGGCCTGCAACGCGCGGCTCATCTCACCAATCTCATTGGGACGATGGAGATTCGTGATGGGTTGGTCCAGTCTCCCTTGTGCCACGTCCAGAATCCGGCCCCGAAACGACAGAACGACCTTTACAACCTCAACCTGCACGATGAAGAGCGCAATGCTGAAAGATGCTATCAGGCCGAGTGTGATCACGATCCATGTGATCAGAATCGTGCGGTGCGTCCTGACACTGAGTTCACCCGACCGTTGGTCAACTGTCGCGTGCAATTCGTCAGCCAGGTCAATCAAAGCTTGTCGACCCTTGTGCAATGCGGGAGCAAAGGCGTCATGTGTCAGCTTTATGGCCAGGTCGTTGTTGTTGGCCAAGGCTGCAGCTCGAACCGGGCGGGCGTCGGAAACCGCTTCGTCGAAAAGGACGGTGACTGCGTTGATCTTGGGAGCCAGGCCCGGGGTTTCGGCCATCGCGTCTGCGACGGATGAGTGGAATTCCGTGACCGTCTCGTCGAGCTCCACGTCGATCGCTCGCATTCTGTCAGCGTCGGGTTCAGCAATCTCCTGATAGAGGAGTTGGCCGAATCGGTTGTTCATTACCCGTGCGACCGTCAGATTGTGGAGGGCCTTGGCATCTTTGGTGATCAGGTCACTATACCGGCTGTCGATGTTGTCCATCTCAATCGACGCGTACAGTGCAGCAGCAATTACCATGACGACCAGCGGAAGCAGCGCGACGAGAACCTTGGTCCGAATTTTGAAATTCGCCAGGAGACCCATTTCAACAGCTCCTACCTCGGGTAGGCGAGGGCAGCCACGCCGGAGGTGGCTCAATTGTAGCTGGCAGCACGGATTGTCGCTTTCAGCGTTCTTACTCCTGAGCCGCGACAGAAGACCGTGCTCAGTCTGAGCACCTTGCCCATCATGCAGACTACACCAGACTGAAACAGGCAGCGGCCGGCGATATCCGCCCTGCATTGGCGACACTCAACTATCAGATCGGAGCTATTTCATGATCGAGAACGCGAGAGAAGATGGTCGCGTTATCGGGGCCAATGGCCGAGCCACAGAATTGCATTCTCGAACAACTGGTTTTGGGTTGTATTCGTAAAGATCTTGTCGCCATGCCCCATGTTCATGTAGAGCATACGGTAGTGCGTGTTCGTCCACACAACCGGAATATCGCCTGCCGTAAGTGTGTCCTTCAGTCCCAGCGGATAGTTCACAGGATCGAGCGTGAGCAGTACTTTGACTTCTTTGTTGAGACGCGGACTCGGTTTCCAGCTGTACCACTCATTCGTCGGCGCTGTGAATCTTTCTGGAATTCCTTTCGCAATCGGATGCGACGGCTCATCAACGATCAGCGCAGCCGGAAGCGGAGGCCAGTTGTTGCCATAGAAGACGCCACCGCCCAGGAAATCGACAAACCAAGGCCAATGAGTGTCTTTGTCGTTATATGCGGCTATGTGAAAACCAAGCCAGCCGCCGCCATGCGTCATGTACTTCTCAAATGCCGCGCGTTGTGCCGGGGTATGAGGGAAGTCATCCAACCACAAAATGACCTGATATTGCGTGAGCGAGGCTGTCAGATCATCCCAGCGAGTGGTCGATTCGAAATCGAAGTGGTTCTTCTTGGCGCTCTCGGCAAAGAACTGAAGTGCCTGTTTTGCAAAATCGACGTGATCTGACTCGACATTTGTTGAATAAAAAGCAAGAACTTTAAACGATGCCTCCTGCGCAGGTGCCGTGCCGGATGAAAAGGCAAGAAAGGCCACGACGACAAAGACAAATCGACGGATCATTGGTGTGCCGCCCACAAAATGGAGTTGTGAAAGAGCGTCGTGAAGGCGCTGTTCTGGAAGAGTTCCGGATGATGTCCCATGAAAATATAAATATTTCTCGCCTTGTAATTTTCATTCGTCCACACGACCGGATGATCGCCCATGGTGATCGATCTTGGGGGTGCGTAGGACTTCTCATCAACGCTGGCCAGCACATGAACATTTGGCCTGGGCGATTTGTCGTAGGTGTACCACTCCTCATTTTCAATCTGAAATGAGGAGCCAAGGCCCTTCATGGCCGGATGACCGGGATCTTCAACATGGACAGTTCCCGTCGCAAAATCGGGAATATATGTCTTGAAGCGGATGCCGCCCATGAAAGTTGAAAACCATGGCCACATCGGATAACCATCGAATTCCCCAAGAAGAGTTGCATGATGAAAGCCGATCCAGCCACCCTTCCCCTGCTCAATATATTTTTCAAAGGCCGCCATGGCTGTGGGTGTCCACGCATACGGAGGGTAGTTGAGTTGAATGAAGAGCTGGTACTGCGAGAGAAATTTGTCATCGATCTTTTGCGTGTCTTCGATGTAGTCAATCGAGAAGCCATCGGCAGCCGCTTCCTGTTGCAGCCAGACTCTCGCCGCGTCGACAAAGGGCTTGTGGATGCCGCCTTTTTCAGCAATGGCCACGACTCTGAACTTCGGCAACTGATTCTGGGCGGGCAGAACTCGGGTCCAGGCAAATGCGAGGCACATGACAATCAGAAATCTTCGGAAGATCAATCTCCACGAGTGTTGCTGGCGCGGCATAGGCAAATCCTTGCTCCTGGTTCTCTTTCCAGATTCGATAATCACTTCGCGGTCTCGTCGCGTGCGGATACTTAGTTATCATTTATAACAAAGCTTCATTGGACTCAGCCCGGAGGCTGTATGCGCCTTGCGCGTCGAACGACATTCTTTCGCTTTCCCAGCTTCATGCTTGGTTTCCCGCTGGCTGCCGCCATGATTCTCACCCCGCTGTCTCTCGTCCTGGCACAGGTTGTGCCGCCATCAGGCACTTTGCTCAGCAGGCAGGCTATAGCCATAAATCCGTTGAACCACAAGGTGTATGCGGTTGATAAAGATCACAGTGCAGTATCGGTGATCAACGCCATGAACAACCACATTGGAAGCGTAAAGGTTGGCGAAGAGCCGGTTGCGATTTCCGTTAATTCTGTTTCGGGCCGCGTTTATGTCGTTAACAATGGCAGCGGCACGGTAAGCGTTCTCGATGGACAGAATGATTCAGTTGTTTCGACTGTAGACGTAGGCGCACGTCCTTACGTGCTTGCCGTCGATGAGGCGACCAACAAAATCTACATCTCGAACACTTTCAGCGATATCTTGACGATTATCGACGGAGCATCCAACGCCACCACAAAGATGAAACTAGGTTCGAAAGATGCCATGGTCGTCAGCCCGAAGATGAACCGGCTTTATTTGCTGGGCTATGAGGACGTCAATATCAATATCCTGGATGGAACAAGCGAAGCGCCGACGAAAGTACACATTGGCTCGCACCTCTGGGGCATGGCGCTGAATGAAGCCTCGCAGACTCTGTATGTCACTCGGATAGGTGTCGCAAGTCTGGCGGCTGTCGACGCAAAAACAGGAACCGTCACGACGATCGCCACAGGTGCAATGCCCTGTGCGGTTGCGGTGAATTCCTCGAATAATATCGCGTATGTGGCGAATTATGGAGATGACAGCGTGACCATCATTGATGGCGCGAAGGGGACAGCAATCTCTACCGTGCCTGTCGGCAAACACCCTCAAGCCATTGCCGTGGACCCCAAAGCTAACCTGATTTATACCGCAAATACGCACGGTGACACTGTAAGTGTTATCGACGGGGCAACGAATAAGGTCATAGCCACTTTGAATGCAGGCAAGAATCCGTATGCAGTCGTCGTTGACGCGGATTTGGGCAAGGTCTTTGTGTCAAATATTGACAGTCCGGGTTTCACGATGATCGACGCTACATCGAGAAAGCGGTAAATTCCCCGCTAATGGAGCCGGTAAGTCATTACGCGGCGCTGCGATTCAGCATACGCAATCAG
>DATGAD010000507.1:0-15024 GCA_035313725.1 Alloacidobacterium sp.
GATGAAGCGATAGCGAACCATATCGGTGATATTCCCGACAATGCTGGACCGTTGGCTAAACACCTGTCGCCCAAATTGACGCCAAAAGCAATCGAAGCAGCTATCCGTAAGGTAGGGGATTGGGAACTGCAGCGGTCCCAGCCCTACTTCGGCAACGAATGGACCTGGAGCGTGCTCTATACCGGCTTTATGGCGGCATCGTATGCTACCGGCGACAGCAAGTACAGCGATGCCATGCTGGAGGTCGGCAAGAAATTCAACTGGCAACTGCGTTCGCATCTCCCCAATGCCGACGACCAGAGCATAGGGCAAACCTACACCGAGCTTTACATGCAGAAGCAGGATCCGCAGATGATCGCGGGAACAAGAACTGAACTCGACGATCTGATCGCGCACGAGAACGATCCGGCGCCCCGGATCCCGTGGTGGTGGTGCGATGCATTGTTCATGGCGCCTCCCTTGTGGTCGCGAATGAATGCGATCACGCATGACGGGAAGTATCTCGACTACATTGACCGCGAATGGTGGAAGACCTCCGACCTGCTTTACGACCAGCACGAACATCTTTACTTCCGCGACGCAACATACTTGAACAAGACCGAGCCGAATGGGCAGAAAATGTTCTGGTCACGCGGCAACGGTTGGGTGCTGGCTGGCTTTGCGCGCCTTCTGCAGTACTTCCCGAAAGACGACCCGAGGCGCGAGAAATATGTTCAGCAGTACAGGGAGATGGCCGCCAAACTGGTCACTCTGCAGGGCAAGGATGGTCTATGGCGTTCCGGTCTGCTCGATCCCGGTTACTACGGCTTACCGGAAAACTCAGGTTCAGCTCTGATTGCCTATGGCCTTGCTTACGGCATCAATGAAGGTATTCTTGATCCTAAGGTCTACGCTCCGGCGGTGAAACACGCATGGAAGGGCCTTCTGTCATACGTTTATGCAGATGGTCGTCTCGGCTGTATCCAGCAAGTGGGTGCGGCTCCAGCTTTCTACAAGCCGACATCGAGCTTCATTTTCGGAGTGGGTGGCTTTCTGCTGGCTGGTTCAGAAATCGATCGGATGGCAAAGAGTCCAAAGCATAAATAAATTCCGAATAAGCAATTGTTATGTGAAGCAGAGGTCTATCGTTATGAGATCGTCTCGTAAGTAGCCTGTTCTCTTAGAGCAGAAGCTATTTGTCAGTCCATCGGCAGTTACTCAGCTCTCCAGCGATCGAGCGAGATCGGATAAAGTCCTTTTATCCGCAGTATTTGATTTAGCTGATACCTCAAGTTTGTTGTTGAAATGATCAATTTGTTCAAACTAAGTTTGGACATGGAAGTAATCCGACAGACGTTCCACCCTTCCCGCTATCCCAAGGAACATGTCACACAGCACTTCGTCACTGCTTTCGTAGAGCTGTAAAAACCATTCATAAAACAGACAAGTCCACACCGTTTTCCTTTGGAGGTCTTTGCTATGTCGTTCCGAAGTAGTCCCTCTCGATCTAAATTTGTCACAGCCATGGTTCTGTTTGCCGCATGCCTGATAGCTTCACATTCGCAAGCGCAGACGTTCCGCGGCGGCATTAACGGAGTAGTTACCGATCAGGCCGGTGCAGTTATATCTGGCGCGCAAGTTGTCGCTACGGCGGACGCCACACAAGTCGCGCACACAACGATCACTTCGAGCGGCGGTGAGTTCTCGTTTCAGGATCTACCGCTTGGCGCTTATACCGTCACAGCAACTGCTCCCAGCTTCCAGACAATCAAGGTTGGCAATGTTGGCGTAACCGCCGGCACGATTTACACCCTGCCGATTAAGCTCACCGTGGCTTCTCAAGCAACAACGGTCGAGGTCTCCGCCGCAGCTCTGGCATTGGATACCACTTCAACGACGCAAACAACAGTGCTGCAAAGCAAGACCGTGCAGGATATTCCGCTGAACGGGCGCGACTTCACGCAGTTGATTGCTCTGACTCCTGGCTTTGCCGGATATGTTGGTGGCGGCTATGGGTCGTTAAACGGCACACGCGCCAACCAGATGAACTGGCAGATCGACGGAATCGACAACAATGATCTGTGGCATAACATCCCGGCAGTCAATCAGGGCGGCGTTTCGGGTATCGCTGGAATTGTGCTGCCAATCGACGCGGTCGAACAATTCTCCGCGCAGACGCAAGCGCCACCTGAGTCAGGCAGAAACCCGGGCGGCACTGTCAACCTAAGCTTACGCTCGGGCTCAAACGGTATTCACGGCACTGCTTATTACTTCAATAGAAACGAAGCTCTCGGAGCCAAGAACCCGTTTACTGCCACGAAGCAGGAAGTGCGAAATCAAAACTGGGGTTTCTCCGCAGGTGGTCCTTTCATCAAGGACAAGCTCTTCTGGTTCACGACGTTTGAAAAGCAGAACTTCACCATCGGCGTTCCTGCTTCGGCGACCGAGCCGTCTGCTGCATATCAAACCGAGGCAACCGCGATTCTCGCCAATCACGGAATTGCTGTCAATCCGGTTTCTACTGCTTTGATCAATGGAAACGGTTCTACCAAGGGCCTCTGGCCTACGTACGCTCTCAACGGTCCTGCGTCGACGAACAACTATACCAGCGCCGATCCCGAATATGGCTACAGCTACAACGGGCTCATCAAAGTCGACTACACCATCAACGAACGCAACAGTCTTACCGCGCATTGGTTTGGCGGACAAGGAAATCAGGTCGCTCCTGTAGGCTCAGTCCTCAAGCCCTATTACGAAGTAGCTCCGATTCATGTGCAAAATTATGCGTTGGTCTATAACCACGTATTTACGCCCACTTTGGCCAACCAGGTCCTGGCCGGCGTGAACTATTTTAACCAGGTCTTTAGCGACTTTGAGACGGACTTCGATCCGGCGGCACTTGGTCTTGTGACAGGAGCGCCATTTCCCGGCTCCCCCAATATCAATATCGGTGCAAATGGGGAGTTCGATCCGACCGGCCTAACTCCGCCCGAGGGCCGCAACGACATTACCGGTCATCTTACTGACGACGTCTCCTGGACCATCGGGAGGCATCAATTCAAGTTCGGCGGAGAATACCGTCAGGCTCAATTGAATGAGTTCTATCACCGCCACGCGTTGGGTGCACTCACCTACGATGGCGCGCAGGGACCGTGGACATCTGCTGATCTCGCTCCCTATGGTGGTGACACCAACCTGCTGCCTCTTGCCGATTTCATGGCTGGATATGTATCCGCAACGGGCTCTTCTATCGCGATTGGAGACCCTGAGCGCCAGGTATTCGTCAACACCTTCGACATCTTTGCCCAGGACACATGGCAGATCTTTCCGAAGCTGTCCTTCAACTATGGCATCCGCTACGACTATGAAGGACCGCTCCACAACGGCGTCAAGGATCTATCTGTCTTCCGTCCCGACCTCGGTGGCATTGTTTTCCAGGGCGACCAGATCAGCTCGCTCTACAAACAGAGCTGGACGAACTTTAGCCCGCGTATCGGGTTTTCCTATCAGGCTGCGAGCAATACCGTCATTCGCGGCGGATACGGGCTCTACTTTGATACTCCAAACCTGAATCCATTCCTCGACAATCGTCCGGGCAACGGAGCTCCGAACGGTGTGGAAGGCAATCCAAGTGGTCCGAGCCCTGTGCTCACGGTGCAGCCAAACAACATCGGTTCAGCAAATCCGATTCAGAGTGGAGTTCCGGTATTTCCGTCAAGCAGCACCGCAGACTGCCCTTGCGCGCTGTTCTCTGTTAACAAAAACTTCAGCACGCCTTACAACATGAATTACAACTTTCAGCTCGAGCAAAGCCTCAACAGTAAAGTGGTGGTACAGCTTGGATATGTTGGTGCCGAGGCCCGACGCCTCTTGAGCCTGCTCGATATCAATCAGGCCTTTGTAGATCCAGGCGTCGGAGTGACTCCGGGAACTTACTCGGCCTTCGTGCAAACATCCGTCAGCGCCAATCCTCTGGTTGGCACAAACCCAATCAATCAAATTGAAAGTATCGGAACTTCGAACTACAACGCACTGCAGGCTACGTTGAGGACACAAAGCTGGCACCGTCTCACTTCAGCCGTGGCCTACACATGGAGCCACAGCCTGGATGAAGTCACTGCCTATCGTGGTCAGCTGCCTCAGGACAGTCACAACTTCAAAGGCGATTACGGCAACAGCGACTTCGACGTGCACAACACCTTCGTAGGCTTCTTCTCCTATGAGATCCCCGGCTCCAGCCATCTGAAGCTACTTAGTTCCGGATGGCAGGCAAATACGTTGATAACGCTGCATGGCGGCCAGCCATTCCCTGTCCTGTCATCCAGTGACACGACCGGCACAAATGAAGGCGTGCAGCGCGCCGACGTGGTTGGAAATCCTTTCAGTGGAGTAAGTCACAATTCCAGCACCACGCAGTCGTGGCTGAATGCGGCTGCCTTCGTGAATCCCGCGCAGTACACTTTCGGCGATTCACGTCGCAATCAATACTTCGGCCCCGGATACGGTTCGTGGGATCTCTCATTCTTCAAGAACACGCCAATCACAGAGCGCATCTCCACGCAGTTCCGCGTGGAGATGTTTAACCTCACCAACAAATCCAACTTCGCGCCGCCGAGAAACACCGTTGGCTCGCAGTTGGGCACCCTTTACGACACCATCGGCGACTACAACGGTGCTCCTGGCATCGGCGCAGGTGAGCCGTTCAACACGCAGCTTGCTTTGAAGATCATCTTCTAGCTCGCCTGACAAAACATGGGGGTGCATATATTCGCACCCCACACCTCTTAATCGACCTGCCCGGATCATCGCATCCGGGCAGGTTGTCTCACTTGCGATAATTTTTTGGAGTGAATTCAGCACATGGGATTAAGTCGACGTGAATTCCTGACGCGTGTAGGCCAGGCAGGTGGCTACGGCGCAACTTTCATCATGATGCAGTCGCTAGGACTGCTGCCAGCACCAGGTGCTCTTGCACAGGATGCGCTGAAGCCTGTAGCCGGCAAAGGCACGCGTGTAGTGATTCTGGGTGGAGGCATTGCCGGCCTTGTTTCGGCTTACGAGCTCGGCAAAGCCGGATACCGATGTACGGTGCTCGAAGCGCGTGAACGCGTAGGGGGCCGCAACTGGAGCATTCGTCGCGGCACTCAGGTCCAATTCGCTGACGGCACGCAGCAGACATGTAACTTTGAAGAAGGCCGGTATTTCAACGCGGGTCCGGCTCGTCTGCCTTCCATCCACACAACCATGCTTGGCTACTGTCGTGAGTTGGGCGTTCCCCTCGAAGTAGAAGTCAACACCTCGCGCGGTACCCTGCTGCAATGCGACAGCATGAACGATGGCAAGCCGGTCGAGCAGCGGCAGATGGTCAATGACACGCGCGGCCACGTCTCCGAGTTGCTGGCGAAGTCCATCAAGAAAGGCGCGCTTGACGAGGACTTAAGCAGTGAGGACAAGGAGCGCATGCTTGCCTTCCTGCGCGAGTATGGCGATCTCTCACCGGACTATGTTTTCAAAGGCACTCAACGTTCAGGTTTCAAGGTCTATCCTGACGCGGGCCCATTGGCGCCGGAAGCAAAAGATCCGATGCCGATGCATGCGCTTCTCAGCGCGGACCTCTGGCAGGGCCTTCTCGCCGAAGATGTCATCGACTGGCAAGCCACAATGTTTCAGCCAGTGGGTGGCATGGATCGCATTCCTGCGGCGTTTGAAAAGAAACTCGGCAGCGTCGTCCGCTATGGTGCTGAGGTGAAGCAAATTCGCCAGTCGCCAACGGGCGTCACCATTACATACCGCGACCGCAAGACTGGAAAGTCGGAGACGGTTGCAGCCGATTACTGCATCTGCGCCATGCCTTTCAGCGTGGTGAAGACCATTGACGCCGACTTCTCACCGGACGTGAAGGAACTGATCAGCGACAGCACCTACGACTCCGGCTACAAAGTCGCGTGGGAGTCGCGACGATTCTGGGAGCAGGATTACAAAATCTATGGCGGCCTCTCCTACCTGCGGCAGACGGTTGATGTTGTGTGGTATCCCAGTGCCCAGTTCTTCTCGGAAAAAGGCATCATCGTCGGCGGCTATTCCATCGAGAACGGCACAGCCTTCGGACGCCTGCCCAATATGCAGGCGAAGCTTGACGCCTCTCGCGCTTCGATTGAGAAACTACATCCCGGATACTCCAAAGAACTGGCGAATCCAATTTATGTCAACTGGGGCGAGATTCCGTTCAACCTCGGCTCTTGGATTCACGGCTACGGCAGCGAATATGCGAAGACCTACAAGCGCATCATCCTTCCCGACCGCCGCGTCTACTTTGCAGGCGATCACACCAGCCACATCATCGGCTGGCAGGAGGGCGCGGCGCTCTCCGCGCATCGCACCATCAACCAGATCGGAGTCGCCGTCCAACAGGGAGGATCGAGTGCAGCTTAATCCAGCAATCAGATCGAAAGCACAACTCGTATTTGTAACCGTCATAGTGCTTTTATGCGCGATCGGTTCACAGGCGCAGACGACGCGCATTCCGCTGCCGAACTCGAACTTCCCGATTTCGCAGGGAGTCTGGGTTGGCGACACGCTTTACCTCAGCGGCATGATGGCCTCAACATTGAGTTTGCCGACACCTGGCGATACAAAAGACCAGAGCGTCAGCGCGATCCAGCAGATTCAGAAAGCACTCGAAGCCCAGAAGCTGACGCTGGGGGATGTGGTGATGATGCACGTTTATCTTGCGGGCGATCCGGCGAAGGGCGGCAAGATGGACTTTGCCGGATTCATGGCCGGATACACCCAATTCTTTGGAACCAAAGATCAACCCAACAAACCGGCGCGCAGCGCGATGCAGGTGGCCGCGCTTGCCGCACCAACCGGTCTCGTCGAGATCGAAGTGATCGCCGTTCGTCCGAAGTAGTCTGCAATCGGACAAAAGAAAAGCCCCGTTGCTCGGGGCTTTTTCTTTTTGGCTACACGTTAGGAGAGATGGGTGTGCGGGCTATTCCTCAGCCGCTCCGGCAACGGAAGCGGTTCCAGGCCGGCAGTCGATGAAGCCATGACTTCCTTGTAGGCTATGCGGAATTTCTCCATGTCAGTGTGCGTGCCGACAGTGATGCGCACATAGGTCGGCCACGAAGGCCATACGCGTCCGATATAGACATTCTTCTTCTGCATGGCTGCAAGCACTTCTTTGCCCGGCCGTCCGGTGTCGAGCATGAAGCAGTTGCTTTGCGATGGCGTGAACTTGTAGTTGCTCGCAGCGAGCCACTCGAAGGTTTCCTGACGAATGTCCGCGTTGATCTTCTTGCGCTGCGGAATGAGGTCCTTGTCCTGAATGCTGGTCGTAGCCGCAGCCACGGCCATGATGGGCAGGGAATTCATCCCGTAGAACTGCAGCTTCGCCAGCAGGTCGGGACGCCCAATCGCCAAGCCGCAACGCACGCCTGCCATGCCGTAGAGTTTCGAGAATGTCCGCAGAACGATGACGTCCTGATCGGCTTTCACGAAGTCGAGTGACGGTGTGGCATCGGAGAAGTGGATGTAGGCTTCATCGATCAGTATGACCGAGCCTTTGGGCTTGTTGGCGACTGCGTATGCAATGTCTTCGTGACTGGTGATGGTGCCGGTCGGGTTGTTGGGGTTGCAGATGTACAGCACGCCAGCGTTCGGGTCGGCGGCCACCATCGCCTTCACATCATGCGCGTAATCTTTCGTTAGCGGAACCTGCAAAATCTTCGCGCCACTCATCTTGGCGGCATACATGCCCGCTTCATAGCCCGGATCGCCGGTTACATACGGCTTGTCTTTGGAGGTGAAGGCGAGCACGGTGTAGTGCAGCGGCTCGCTCGACCCCGCATAGGGCATCACATATTCTGGCTTGAGGCCTTCAAGGTCGCTGAAGGTACTCACCAGCTTCAGCGTCAAATCGAAGTCGTAGCGGCCGCCTTCCGGGATCAGGCTGGAGATGGACGCGCACGCTCCGGAGCATGGGCCGAGCGGATTTTCATTCGCGTCGATGCGCACGGCATCCGGCGGAATATTCTTCGCGACCCGTTTGCGCTGGGCGTGTGCCAGATGAGCTTCGGTGAGGATCGGGATTGAGGCGGCTACGGAAGCGGCTGCGGAGTAGCGGAGAAACGAGCGGCGGGAAACACGAGCGAGAGTGCCTATTTCGTCAAGTTCGACAGGACACATAGCTATCTCCTGAATTGTGGATACAGCAACTGTAGCGCCATGAACACGCCGGAACAAGCCCGGAACCTACGTTATTGCCGGTATTCATATACCTTCTTTGCGATATAAGAACGAGTTATCAGCCTTTTCCCGCATCTACCTGCAACAGTATTTTGCCGATATGCGTACTCGAATGCATTCGGCGATGGGCCTCCGCTGCCTGATCGAAGGCGAAGACACGATCCACAATCGGCCTCAGCTTGCCCGCTTCGATCAGCGGCCAGACATGCTGCTCAATCTGGTCGCGGAGTGCCGTCTTCTCCGCAACCGAACGCGGACGCAGTGTCGAGCCGGTTACAACCAGGCGCTTCAGCATGATGGCGCGTAGATCCGCCTGCACCTCCGAGCCGCCCGTTGTCGCAATGTGAATCAAGCGGCCCTTCTGCGCAAGCAGCCTGAGATGCTTCGGGAAATAGTCGCCGCCCACCATGTCGAGAATGACATCGATACCACTCTGTTCCGACCACTCCAGCGCGCCGGCGAACCAGTCTTCGTCGCGATAGTTGAAGGCACGCTCCGCTCCCAGCGAGAGGCAGAAGCTGCATTTCTCGGCCGACCCGGCAGTCGTCACGACGCGGGCGCCGAATGCCTTCGCCATCTGCATGGCGGTCGTCCCAATGCCGCTGGTGCCGCCATGCACCAGGAATCGTTCGCCCTCGCGCAGGTACGGCTGCGCGAAGAGATTTGCCCAGACTGTGAATACTGCCTCAGGCAAGGCTGCGGCATCCGTCAAGGAGACATTTTTGGGCACGGGCAGACAGCATCCGGCGCTGGCCACGCTGTACTCCGCGTATCCCCCTCCCGGAATGAGCGCGCAGACGGCATCGCCTACCTTCCACCTGGATTCTGTTCCCGGGCCGACTTCGGCAATATGTCCCGATACCTCCATGCCAAGGATCGGCGACGCTCCCGGTGGTGGCGGGTAGTGGCCTTGCCGCTGCAGTAGGTCGGCGCGATTGATACCGGCAGCGGCTACCCGGATCAGGACGTCGCCCTGCCCCGGCATAGGCACGGGTGCCTCGGCGACGGTAAGGATTTCCGGGCCTCCGAATTGGGATATGTCAATGATGCGCATCGTGCGAAGGATACCTGAGCGGGGCCCCCCGGGTATGTTTTACGTAAATTCCTGATTCTCAAATGGTTAAGTGGAAAACAGGCGGTAAATTACCCGTTTTAAACGAGTTATGGCTACAAATAGGAAGGCACAGCCACGTATGGCTATGCCTATTCCCAGTATAGCAAAATCAGCGATAATTCCCTGCAACGCGTGCACGGCCGTAAATCGATTAAAATGAATCGTTTATGCCGGACGTGCGACCCTGAGCCTCTTGACAAGGTTTCAAAACGGCCTCTCATCCGCCGACGGTCCATAAATGGCAGGCACCGTCGCCCCATTCAAACGCAGATATACGGTCAACTGGCCGCGATGATGCGCGAGGTGGCTGAAGACTGAATCGCGAATCATAATGTGGCGCAGATTTTCGCTGGCCACGTGCCCGCCGACCAGGAATTTCCACGCTGTGAGCAGGTGTTCGTCGGTCGTGTTTTCCAGCGCCTTGCGTGCCTTCGCTACCGACTCATCAAAGGCCGTCAGCAGTTCGCCGTTGGTCTGCAATTCCTTCGGCCTGAACCTGGGAGCGTCCTTTGGCGCCATGTCGAGTTCGTCCTGATTCACCATAAGATCAATCCAGCCAAACATCGTTGCGACTAAGGTCGCCAGGTACCCCAGCGGCATGGACTTTTCATGCGGCTTCCAGTCATTGCGCCCTTCGGGAACTCGCTCCAGCGCGCGACGCGTCGAAGCAGCTTCGCGTTCCAGATCGGCCAGAAACAAATCGGTTATCCTCACGGTTCGCATTCTCCTGAACAGGCCGGTAGCCTGGTTACTAGACCGTAATCTTCTATATATGACATCTTGTGTCATAATTGCGGCGACACTTTCATAAATTTTTCCGAGCCTTCCAAAAAGACAAACTTCCATGAGAGCCGATCGCCTGATGTCCGCCCTGCTGTTGCTGCAAGCGCGTGGGCAGATGACTGGTCGCGAGCTGGCGGAAAAACTCGAAGTTTCAGAGCGAACCGTGCATCGCGACATGGAAGCGCTTAGCGTCGCCGGGGTTCCCGTCTTTGCCATGAGGGGTGCGCATGGCGGATGGCAGATCGACGAGGACTGGCGCACGCAGGTGCCGGGTCTGGATGAAGCGGAGCTGCGCGCTCTGCTGATGGCGCAGCCGCGTGTGCTGGGAGACAAGCGCATGGCCGCAGCCGCGGACCGCGCCATCGGCAAGCTGATGGCGGCGCTGCCGCAGTCACTGCGCGCGAGTGCGGCTTCGATCCGCGACCGACTCTACATTGACGTAACCGGCTGGCGCGGTACGACGGAGAATATGTCGATGCTCGCCATTGTGCAGGATGCTGTTGCGCAGGACAGAAAATTGCAGTTTTGGTATTGGCGCGCGGGGCGCGAGCGCGTCGAGCGCACGGTCGATCCGCTGGGGCTGATTGCCAAGGGCAGCACGTGGTATCTGTATGCGGGCACCGATCGCGGCAATCGGACGTACCGCGTCTCGCGTATGGAAGACGCGAAGCTGCTGGATGAGCCGAGCGCGCGTCCTCCCAACTTCAATCTCGAAGCGGCGTGGAAGATTTCCGCAGAGGAGTTTCGCGATGAGGTCAACCGCGAGATCGAAGCGGCGCGCCTTGCCTATGCGGCCAGACAGGAGGCCGAGCGTCGTGCTGTTCAGGAGATGGAGATTGCGCGACAGGTACAGGCGCGGCTCTTTCCGCAACGGCTTCCTCCCAGCCAGTCGCTTGACTACGCGGGCATCTGCATTCAGGCACGCAAGGTGGGTGGAGACTACTACGACTTTCTCGACCTTGGCGCGCAGCGGCTTGGGCTGGTAATCGGCGACATCGCCGGGAAGGGAATTGCCGGCGCTCTGCTAATGGCCAATCTGCAGGCCAGCCTGCGCGGGCAGCTTGCGCGGGTGCTTGATGAGCCGCATCGCCTGCTGCAATCGGTGAACCAGCTCTTCTTTGAGAACACGGCAGAGAATGCCTACGCGACGCTCATCTTTGCCGAGTACGACGACAACCTGCAGATGTTGCGCTATGCCAACTGCGGGCATCTGCCGGCTCTGCTGCTGCGACGAGAGGGCGAGATGCATCGCCTGAATTCGACGTGCACCGTGGTTGGCCTCTTCAATGATTGGGAGTGCCAGGCGAGCGAGACGTGCCTTCTTCCTGGCGACACGTTGGCGCTTTATACGGACGGTGTGACCGAGGCCTGCAACGATGAGGGCGAAGAGTTTGGTGAGGAACGGCTGGCCGACGCGCTATGCCGGCACCGGAGTCTTCCTGCCAGCGGACTGCTTGCTGCCATTGTGGAAGAAGTGCAGCGCTTCAGTCCCGAGGAACAGCAGGATGACATTACGCTGATCGTCGCCAAGTGCCTGGAAACGGATCAGCGATTCCTATTCGACCGTGCTGTATAGTTTTCCTTCCCCGGCGAAGGCAAACCCGCCGGGGAAGGACGTTCGTGGGTGCAGTTAGTAGGAGTGCGGGTAGCCGTGCATCAGGTGATCCACGCCGGTTTGATATCCGCGGCGGAATCCGTCACGATAGGCTTCACGGTCGTGATGGGAAACCGGCGGATGGCGGAACTCTTCGCGATTCTCCACGCTGGGCTGGCGGTGATTCTCGTAATCCTTGCGCGCGCCTTCAATGCCGTCGTGGAAGCCCTGCGCCTGCGCTCCCTGAACCTCGGCGGGTGGAGCAGCCCATACTTCGTGGCCGTAATCCGGAGGCGGACCTTGCTGTGCCTGTGCTGCCGGAATGCTCAAGAGTGCCGCCGCTGCGAATGCTGCTAACGATAGACCTGGGATAATTTTCTTCATAATTGTGGGGTTCTCCGTTCTGCTATCGAGTGGCGATCAATTTGCCACTCGTCCTTGTCAGACCCTTATTACGATGAAGAGTTCTGCGAGACGCGTTGCATGCTGTATTTGCACGCTGCGAGGCAACCCGAAGCGATGAGTTCGCTTCCTGGCGAGCTTACGGACGCACTGTGTTCTGCAGCTTCGACCATTCGTCGTCGGATGCGGCGGAGACGGCTCCGTGAGCGAGCGCATAAGCGACGAAACCAGCGGGAGCGTTGCGCACTCCGTAGACATTGGCCAAACGCATCGACGTTATGTCATCCCAGCGAATGTTTTTGAGATCGGTATTGCGCAGATCAGCGTTGGATAGGTCGGTACGCGACAGATCGGAGGAGGCGAGGTTTGCGCCGTTCAAGTCTGCGCTGCTTAGATCGGCATCGCTCAGCTTTGCGCGTTCGAAGTCGGTGTCGCGGAAATTGGCCGACTTCAAATTGCAGAAGCTTAGATCGGCATCGTGAAGAACGCTCATGCGCAGGTCGGCGGCTTCAAGAGAGCAGCGGCTCAACATTGCATGAGAAAGGTTGACTCCGCGCAGAAACGCGAGCGAAGCATCAAGCCCGGTGAGAGCGACGCGATCGCCATTCAGTTCCTCCAGCGCTTCGATACGCCCACCGCTGCCGCCTTTACCCTGCGCCGTGTTGATGACGGTCCAGGCGGTGTAGTGCCGCTGGCGCGTTCGGTCGCCGCTCTCGGCGAAGTAGAAGATGACGGCGATGAGCACGGAGAAGGTTCCGAGATACTCGAGCACTTCGAGCAGCGCCCAGTTGCCGAGCGCCCACGCGATCCATTGCAAATACCATTCGAGCTTGTGGAAGGGGAGCGTCCAGGTTGCGTGGTGCCGGGATCGTATTTCAGACCACGCAGGCGGACGGCTGGGTTGTCGGATTCCAAGCATGCGGTGGAACTTTTATAGGTCTTTTGCCGAGAGGAAGCCAGTTGAAAGTCTGATCTAGACGATCCAGCCGCCGCCTACTACTTCGTCGCCGTCGTAGAAGACGGCAGACTGGCCAGGCGTTACAGCGCGCTGCGGGTCGTCAAAGGTGGCTAGAACTTCACCAGCTCCTGACATTTCGATGGTGGCCCAGGCCGGGTCGTGGCGGTGGCGAATCTTTGCCTTGACGCGCATTGGCGCGTCGAGCGCGGGGATGGAGATCCAGTTCAGGTCGCGGGCGCGGAGGGTGCGGATGGTCGTCTCCGACTCGCTGCCTACGGTGACCTTGTTGGTCGCGTTGTCGATCTGGATGACATAGAGCGGCGTAGGCGAGGAGAGCCCCAGTCCCTTGCGCTGTCCTACGGTGAAGTTGTGGATGCCGTGGTGGTGGCCGATCACCTCTCCCGACGTAGACACGAGCTCGCCCGAGGAGTCGGGCATCGCCTCGCCCTGCTCGTCGAGGTAGGCATCGATGAAGCGCTTGTAGTCGCCGCCGGGGATGAAGCAGATCTCCTGCGAGTCGGGCTTGGCGGCGAGGGCCAGCGCGTGCTGGCGGGCGATCTCGCGGACCTCGGGCTTGGTGTAGGTGCCGAGGGGGAAGAGCGTGCGCGAGAGCTGGTCCTGCGTGAGGCCGAAGAGGAAGTAGGTCTGGTCCTTCGATGTATCGGCAGGCCGCTTGAGGATCCAGCGGTTGCGCTCGGGGTCGTACTCGTTGCGGGCATAGTGGCCGGTGGCGATGCGGTCGGCGCCAATCTGGCGGGCGCGGATGAGCAACTGGTCGAACTTGAGGTAGTTGTTGCAAAGGGAGCAGGGAATGGGCGTGCGTCCGGCGAGATACTCCTTGACGAAGGGGCGGACGACATGCTCCTCGAAGCGCTCCTGCTCGTTGAGCAGGTAATACGGAATCCCGAGCGACTCGGCGACACGGCGCGCGTCATACACGTCATCAATAGAGCAGCAGCGGCCCTGTACTTCCTCGGGCATGCCCTCCTTACCGGCGAGGCGGCGCTGGTTCCAGAGCTGGAGCGTGAGGCCGACGAGCTCATAGCCCTCGTCCTTGAGCATGGCGGCGACGGTCGATGAGTCGACTCCGCCGGACATGGCTACAGCTAACGTGTTGTTGAAGGTCTCGGACATGGTTCAGAAAAGACCCAGGTTAGCTTCGCGAACCTGGGGCACCCGGTTCTTCTAGTATCTCATTTTCCACAAGAAAACTGACGGCCCCGAAGATTTGTCATCCTGAGCGGAGCGAAGGATCTGCTTTTTCCACGCAGGAGCAAGTGAAGGGTGCCCCATCCTGTCGCGTACTTTGCGATAGGGTGGGAAAGCAAGAGCCTCAATCAGGCTAGAGGTAGAAGTACCGATGTGGGTGTCTGGCTTCTCAAAACAAATGGTGAGCTAAGACCGTGTCCCAAAGCTCTTGGCTTTATTCCTTAAAAGCAACCCGAGTTCTTCCCAATATTCGTTGGTTAGGCCAAAGGCTACTGGCGCGGGTGTATGCGCGATGATCGTCGTTCCAGAAGTCAAAATCCCGTCAGGTGGAAAGGTGCGCCCGGCTATTTTCTCCCAACTTTCTTTTCGAGTTCTTCCATACATAACGACCAGCTTTACAGTGGAATTATTTTCGTTGAGTCGCTCGCGGATCTTGGTGATACGTTCCTCTCGAAAGGATTCGCGATCTCTAGGCGCATTGAGGTTACGCGCAGCAAGTCCAGATAGCTCGATGACGCAAGTTTCCCCGCTTGAACTTCCCCAGTGACTACGTTGGTAGCTTCGTAAACTCTCTCTATCATTCGGTTTTTCGAGGAAAGTCATTAAAAGTAATATCAATGATCTCCAAGTTGGCACGAGTTTGCCTTCTCGATGCAATCTGTATTCCTTGATTGCTTCATGGAACGACTTACAGTCATTCAACTCACGTGATCCTAATTGACGCCACGCCTCAAGCCG
>DATGAD010000508.1:0-4525 GCA_035313725.1 Alloacidobacterium sp.
GGAATAGAAGTGCACGCGATCTGGATCGGTCTCGGAGTCATGGTCCTCGCCAACTCCGCGCTCTTGTACTTCGCCACTCCTAAGGAACAGTCTGCACCCCGCACGCAAGAAGGAGGAGGCTTTGCTTCGGTCCTGAAGCCGTACAAGATTGTTTTCTCGAATCCCCAGTCGTATCTCTGCGGATTAATTGCTGGACTGCTGTTCGCACCCACCACCATTGGGGACATGATTTGGGGCGTAGCCTCATTTCAAAAAGACCTGCAACTTTCCTATCACAGCGCGGTGCTAATCGCATCCATGGTTCCCCTCGGCTGGGTTTTCGGATGCCCGTTGCTTGGATGGCTTTCGGACCGCATCGGAAGGCGCAAGCCGGTGATCGTCGGCAGCGCCACGGTCATGATCCTGGCTGCCGCGCAGATCGCGCTCAAACCATTGCCAATTCCGGTGCACGTTGCGATGTTTATATTCGGCGTCGCATCCGGCGCGGCGATGATTCCTTACAGCGTCATCAAAGAAGTGAATCCAGACAACGTGAAGGGCAGCGCGACCGGCGGGATCAATTTTCTCGTCTTCGGGATCACCGCCTTCCTTGGCCCGGTTTATGCCAAGCACATCGGTAAAGGCATCGGAAACTCGCTGAACCTGCACTTGCATTTTCAGCATGGCGCATATTTTTGGATTGCTTGTTGTGCGGCCGCGATCGTGGTGAGTTTCTTCCTGCGCGAGACCGGACCAGCCGCGCAGGCGCAGCTGCAATCGAAATCGCTGTAAATTGCGGCAGGGCCTGTGGCTGGCTTTGCCGCTCGCAGCAAAACTTATCTCGTTTCAAGAGCACAGGTACAAATAAGGGAGGCAGAAAAAATGGCACAGCGACTGGCGGATCAGTTGGTGGCGAGACTTGCCGAAGCGGGCGTCGAAAGAGTTTACGGTGTAGTGGGCGACAGCTTGAATCCGCTGACGGATGCACTGCGCCTGAACAACAAAGTTAAATGGATTCATGTGCGCAATGAAGAAGCCGGCGCATTTGCGGCAGGCGCGGAGGCACAGCTCACCGGCAAGCTCGCCGCCTGCGCGGGGAGCTGCGGCCCTGGCAACCTTCACTTGATCAACGGTCTTTTCGATGCTCATCGCAGCAATGCTCCGGTGCTGGCGATCGCATCGCATATTCCCACCAGCGAAATCGGAACGTCATATTTTCAGGAAACGCATCCGCAAAATCTCTTTCAGGAATGCAGCCACTATTGCGAGATGATCACGAACCCGGCTCAGTTTGAGCGGGTTCTGCACATCGCCATGCAGAATGCCATTGGGAAAAGTGGAGTAGGTGTGATCGTATTGCCCGGCGACCTGTGCGGAGTGGAGGTACCGGCGCAGACCGGCTCGCGTTCCCTGGTATCACAACGACCGAGCATCCGTCCCAGCCAAAAGGATCTGGCGCGTCTGGCGGACCTGATCAATTCCGCGAAGAAAGTAGCGCTCTTCTGCGGCATTGGATGCGAGAACGCTCACGATGAGGTAGTAGCTCTCGCCGAAAAAGTGAAATCTCCGGTTGCGCATTCCTATCGAGGAAAGCCGTTCGTCGAATACAACAATCCGTATGACGTGGGGATGACCGGCATGATTGGTTTCGGGATGGCCTACGAGGCGATCCACGAATGCGATCTTCTGCTGCTCCTGGGCACTGATTTTCCCTACGACAAATTCCTGCCGACAAAGACCAAGATCGCGCAAATCGACATCCGCGTTGAGTGTTTGGGACGGCGAAGCAAACTCGATCTGGGACTTTGGGGCGATGTGCGCGAGACGCTACAAGCGCTGCTGCCGATGTTGAATGCCAAGGCTGACAGGGAATACCTGGATTCCACGGTTCGCAAGCACAAAGAGAAGCTTCGAAAAATGAATGTGTACATTGACCACGTGGGAAAGCGCTTGCCCATGCACCCGGAGCCCGTGGCAGCGGCGCTGAGCGAGCTTGCAGCGCCCGACGCGATCTTCACTGCAGACACTGGCATGTGCAACGTCTGGTCCGCCCGCTATATCAAGTCCACCAAGGACCGCCGGCTCATCGGCTCCTTTAACCACGGCTCCATGGCGAACGCGCTCCCGCAGGCCATTGGCGCTCAATGCGCCTATCCCGGACGCCAGGTAGTCGCCATGTGCGGAGACGGCGGTTTTGCGATGCTTATGGGTGACTTGCTGACAATCACGCAGTACGACCTCCCGATCAAGCTACTCGTCTTCGACAACGGCGCTCTAGGAATGGTGAAACTCGAGATGGAAACCGGGGGATGGCCGGACTATCAAACCGACCTGAAGAACCCGAACTTCGCGAAGCTTGCCGAAGCCGTTGGAATGATGGGCGTGAGAATCGAAAACCCCGCTGATTTGAATTCGGGCCTCAAGAAGGCGCTGGCGCATCCGGGGCCCGCGCTCATTGATGTGGTGACCGATCCAAACGCTCTTTCGATTCCTTCCCATGCCGACCGGTCGCAAGCCGTAGGCTTCGCGCTGGCCATGGGAAAGATGATTCTCTCCGGGAACATCGAGGAAGTGGTGGCCACAATCGAGGGAAATGTTCGACATGTCGGCGAGTCATTGGAGTCGCTCTAGGCCGACATTCGAGACGATTGAGGCCGCCCTAGCCGACGCAATCTTCGTCGGACTGCAATTAACGGCGGATTGGTGTGGGTGACCGCTTCAGGCGAGTGTCACCCACCGTATTTCATTGAGGTTTACGATGCGCATCTTTTTGCGAACAATGTGTCTCTTATTAATGGTACCTGGTATTGCGCATGGCCAGGCGGCCCCGCACCCGGCCGATTCTGCTACGAATACCTCAGACGTTGCGACTCAGCTGGACGCTCTGCGCGAAGCACTTTTGCGAACTCAGCAGCAAGTAGCGGCACAACAGCAAGAAATTCAAGTCCTCAAGACGCAATTGAAAGTCGGCCAATCTGGCACCGCTGGTGGCGCACTCATCACCGCTGCCGAGGTGGTTCGGCCCAATCCGACGCCGCCCAGCGCGAATCCGTCAGACCCTTTTCCGGAGATCCACCCTGACGTTGTTAGCTCCGTGACCCGCTCAGCTGACCAGCAGGCGCAGCAGACTGACCAGAAAGCTGCGGCAGGGTCCATCAAACTCGGCGATGCTACTCTGACTCCAGGCGGATTCGTTGACTTCGAGAACATATATCGAACCACGAACACGCAGAGTAATATCGCCACCAATTTCGCCGGCATACCTTTCAGCAACACTCCTCAAGGAAATGTTTCTGAACTCCGTAGCACGGCGCAGTTCTCCCGCCTCAGCATGAAGCTCGAAGACAATTTCAGAGGCGTTGACCTCGTTGGCTACGTCGAGGGCGATTTCAGCGGCAACAGCGCTCCCAACGTGTATCAAAGCGTGAACGGCCTTACAAATCGCTTGCGGCTTTACTTTGGCTACGCAAGGCACGGCAAGTGGGAAATTTTAGGAGGGCAAACATGGAGCTGGCTGACGCCAAACCGTACTGGAATCGGCCCCATGCCGTCCGATCTGGCCATCTCCTACAACGAGGACCAGAACTTGGCCGTCGGAGTGCCTTATACGCGTGCGGCCGAGTTCCGTGTCGCTTACCACCTGAACGAGCATTGGGCGATTGGATTAGGCATTGAAGACTCCAACCAATATATCGGCAACTATGTCGCCCTCCCGGCAGGATTCAGCGCGATTGGCACGCAGTTCGATAACAACGCCAACGCGGGAGCGGCGAATCTTATGCCGGACATTATTGCCAAAACTACGTACGACACAGAACTTTCCGGCAGACACTTTCATGCGGAACTTACGGGTTTTGTTACCGGCGCGCACGCCACGGCGATTCCCACTGGATCCACAGTGTTCAATTCGCACTCCGCGTACGGCGGTGGAGGCGAGTTCGCCACGAACTACGAATTGGTGCGCAATAAGCTGGTTGTCCTCGCCAACGTTTATTGGAGTGACGGTGGCGCTCACTACTTGGTAGGAACGGGACCGGAACTCGTGGTTCGCCCTGACGTTGCTGGTAACAACATCAGCCTTTCCATGGTGCATGCTGGCGCGGGTTCCGCCGGTCTCGAGTGGAGAGCAAGCCCAAAGCAGGCGTTCGCGGTTTATTACGGCGCAGACTATTACGGACGCAATTTCTTTTCCGATACGACGAACACCACCAACCCCAACTCGATTATCGGTTACGGCGGTCCCAGTTCACCGAATACAAACAATCGCGCCATCCAGCAGATCACTTTCGATTGGCTGCTGACTTTCTGGAAGAGCGAGAGGCATGGCGCGCTGCAGTACTACACGCAGTATTCCTATCTCACTCGCGCTCCCTGGTTCGTGGCTCTGGATGAGCCCAAGAACGCACATCTCAGCATGGTCTACGCCGGCGTCCGCTACGTTTTGCCGTCAACCACCGGCACTCTGCTGCGTGTGCCTTACCCCAATTGAAAATTTGCAGGAGGTAGCGAGGAGCTTCAAGTGCGCACATGAGGCAACGACTCCAAG
>DATGAD010000509.1:0-2002 GCA_035313725.1 Alloacidobacterium sp.
CCGCCTTCGAGCAGCACGCCTTCACCGGGGAGGATGGCTGCGACGGGAACTCCAGCGGCTACGACTGCTCCGGCTTCGCGAGCGGCGTCGCAAAAGTAGAACGAGACCATTCCCATTCCGCCTTTTACGTATCCCCACATGCCGGGCATTCCGCCGAGCCGTCCGGAAGAGTGATGAAAGCGAATCGACGCCGTACCGACGTCGAACGGGCTGGCGTTGGTGCCGATCACGCCTTGTCCTAGATAGGCGATCTGCAAGCGCTCGTCCTGAAGATAGTGCTCGACGAATTCCGACATCGACCAGTCGAAGAGCACTTTCGCGGCATCAGCATCATTGCCGAGTCTGTCTTCGATCTGCTCTCGCGTGGGCGCGTCGCCAATCCATGCATCGCCTTCGCCTGCAGGACGCAGCGCGTCGCGCAGCCGCCGGATGACATCGCTCATCGCGCGCCAGCCCTCAACATCGCCGCTGCTGAAGCGGAGAATCTCATCTTCGCACTGCGCGTCATCATCCCAGAGCTGAATACTGCTGCCATCAAGAAAAGGCACAAAAAGGCCGTTCACTGCGGGCGTCCAGTCAAATCCGCGCTGCGGCAGCTGCAACTCTTCCACCACAAGCGGATGCAGCAAGCCCGCCAGATAGGCACAGGGCGACATGCGCACGCCGGGAAACGGCTCTTCAATCGTGCAGGCTCCACCAATGCGCTCGCGACTTTCAAGCACAAGAACGCGCTTGCCTGCGCGCGCCAGATAAGCAGCACAAGCAAGCCCATTATGCCCCGCGCCGACGATGATGGCGTCCCAATTGCGTTGAGCGAGGTCCTTGATCGGCGCCGGAAGGCCAATCTTTCCAAGAGAGCTTGCAGCAGCAGAAAAATGATTCGTGGTCATCAAAATAATCTGGGGGCTAAGTTGCAGCTTATATCAGCGGAAAGCGTTCGCGCACCTCGTATCGCGATCCAGTCGGATCGGTGAAGCTCTGATACAGAAGAAATTCCTTTGCCTGAAACGAAGGCAGTCTGGCGGCGCGCCCCAACTGCACGGCTTTTTGCAGCCGCGCAAAGTCTGGTGACGGCACGCGTCCCTTTCTACGCGCCAGCGTAATATGCGGCGCGAAGGGACGAGCCTCCGGCTCAAACCCGCAGGGCAGCAATGCCTGTTCGATTGCGTGATGCAGCGTCAGGAGCGACGGTGTCAGGCGCACAGAGATATGAAAGACACCGGCGCGCTCAAAAAATCCCGGCTCCTCCAGTTGGATGTCGGCGGTATCTGAGCGGATTTGCCCCAGGCGTTCTGCGACGCAGGAAAATCTTGTTTCATCTGTCTCACCGAGGAATTGCAGAGTCACATGCCATTGCTCCGGGGAAGACCAACGCAAATGAAGGAAGGCTTCGCGCAATTCGCGCGTCCACGTCGCGATTGCCTGCTGCTCTTCAGTCGGAAGACGAATGGCCACAAAAAGACGCACAGCATTACTTTACCTGCAGAGAATGATCAGCCAGAAACTGCTGCATCGCTTTGCGATCCTGAAAAGCTGCTACTCCGCCGATCGCGGTTGTGGAATATGCTCCGGCGAGATTTCCATAGTGCAGGCATTGCTCGATGGACCAGCCCCGCAGATATCCGTGGAGGAAGCCAGCGTTAAAGCTGTCGCCTGCACCGACAGCATCGGTTACCTGCATGGGGACAGCCGATGCGGCAATGCGATTCTGACGAGTGCACGCAATTGCTCCAACCGCACCGCGCTTTACAACGACCAACGGGACATATTGGAGAATCCACGCGATCGCATCATCCAGGTTTGTTGCATGAGCAAGCTTGCATGCCTCCTGCTCGTTGGGGAGCAGAACATCGGTGTGACTCAGAACTTCCGTGATCGAAGAGTCCCAACTCTCATAAGGATCGTCATTCGTATCCAGCGAGATGGTGAGACCCGCTTCTTTCAACAGCGCAAAAAGCCGCGGAACATCAATTTTCAATGATGTCTGCAGAAAATACGATGA
>DATGAD010000510.1:0-3331 GCA_035313725.1 Alloacidobacterium sp.
GTGACGGCCACTTCGCGGATGGAATAGCCGCGCTTGATGGCGATGAAGAGGATTTCAGGATCGAAGCCCCAGCGCTCGATGTGCTGCAGCTGAAAGACGGTCTGGGCCGCCTGCCGCGTGAATGCCTTGAAACCGCACTGCGTGTCGGCGAATGGCAAAGCCATGATCATACGGGTGACTGCGTTGAAGCAACGGCCGAAAAAGCGCCGATAGAATGGCTGCCTGAGCGTCTGCCGCTTGATTTCAAGCCAGCGGGAAC
The DNA here is from genome assembly GCA_035313725.1 of Alloacidobacterium sp. GTDB lineage: Bacteria > Acidobacteriota > Terriglobia > Terriglobales > Acidobacteriaceae > Alloacidobacterium. The sequence continues at coordinate 260 of DATGAD010000510.1, forward strand.
CGATGGCGATGTCCGCGCCGTCGCGGATGGCTGCGAAGAGGAGTTCCGCCTCTTCCATCGGTGAGGATAGATCGGCGTCGGTGAACATGACGATGTCTCCGGAGGCCTGCAGCATGCCATTTCGGACGCTGTATCCCTTGCCGCGGTTGCCGGGGTTGCTGATGAGGCGAACGATGGGATCTTTGGCTGCAAATCCTTCGACGATGGCGGCGGTGTTGTCCTTGGAGCCGTCGTTGACGACGATTACTTCGGCATTCCAGCCATGGCTGTGAACGCATTCGAGGACCAACTCCAGAGTCTCTCCGATACGCGCACTTTCGTTGTACGCGGGAATGACGATGCTGTATTCAGGGTTCACCGTACTAATCACAATTCTTTAACAATGTCCTTGGTAATCATACGCTGTTGGTGGCAAAAAGTTTTTGGCAGCGGACCGACCTCAGTCTTCGATTGCCAGGGCCGCCGAGGTCCAGAAGTCCAGACAGACATTCGGCGGGTTTGAGGAACTCCAGGCGCGCTGCGTCAACAGAATCGTTGTCAGGCCGTCCTTTGGATCTGCATACCAGGAGGTGCCGAGACCTCCGTTCCATCCGAAGGAGCCGACATTCCCGGAGATGTCGGTTCGTTTGGTGATGACGGACATGCAGAATCCCCAGCCGTGCGTGTCAAAGTAGCCGGGAGTCAGGCCGGAGATAGCTTTCTGCTCCGGGGTGAGCTGATCGGTTCTCATCAGTTCAATTGAGCGTTGGGAGAGAATGCGTTCACCGCCGCGCCTGCTGTTCAACATCATGTCGCTGAAGGCTGCATAGTCGTCGACGGTAGAAACAAGTCCGCCGGAGCCTGATGGAAAGGCTGGCGGATGGCTCCATTGACCGCCGTCAGCTTCGTCAAAGACTTCGAGCTTTGCGCTTTGCGGGCTGAACCAGTAACTGGTGGCAAGCCGGTTGATCTTTGCCTGAGGCACGCTGAAATCCGTGTCCTTCATGCCGAGCGGTCCGAAGATGCGCTCGCGCATGAAGACATCGAATGGCTGGCCGGATGCGCGGGAGATCAGGACGCCGAGCACATCGGCGGGAGTGTTGTACATCCACATTTCGCCGGGCTGGTGCATGAGCGGCAGCGTACCCAAACGACGGATCCATTCGTCCGGGGCAGGCATGGAGGCTGGCATCGGTGCTCCCATGCCGATCTGGAGTTCGTTCGCAGCTTTCAGGATCGGGGCGTCGGGAGGCGTGAACATCAAACCGAAGCCCATGCGAAAAGTCAGCAGATCGCGCACGGTGATGGAGCGCTTGGCGGGCACGGTGTCATCGAGTCTCCCGTCGGGCCGTTTGAGAACACGGCGATTTGCCAGCTCGGGCAAAAGGCGGTCGACGGGCTCATCGAGCCGCAGCGCGCATTCTTCGATCAGGATCATCGTGGCCGCGGCGGTGATGGGCTTCGTCATGGATGCGATGCGAAAGATGGTGTCGCGTTGAACGGCGTTGTTTTCGCCCAGCTTCTCTAAGCCAGCGGTGCTGACCTCTACCTGACCGCGCCGGCTGACGAGTGTAACCAGCCCGGGTATTTCTCCGCTGTCAACGTAACCCGCCATGATGCCGTTCATGCGGGTGAGGCCTTTTTGCGATAGTCCTGTCGAGGACTGTGGCTTTTTACTCGCCTGTGGTGGTTCCGGTCTGGACGGCGGTTTCTGAGCCGACATATTGGAAGGCGCTGCGATTGCTGCCGAAGCGGCCGCGCCCTTGAGGAATGTGCGACGGTCTACGCCGTTCGTCATGAGATCAACCTTGTGTAAAAGAGTCCCCGGAATGAGTGCCTTTTCGCCACGAGGAAACCCTAGCGATACGGCTCGCAAAATGCAAATGGTTTGAGTCGGGCGGGTTCAGGCATCGAGTTTGTTTGTAGCGGCGACTTGTCCATACCAGAGGCCGGAGTCTTTCACGGTGCGTTTCTGGTCGCGGAAATCGACGTAGGTGAGGCCGTAGCGCTGGCTGTATCCATCGGCCCATTCGAAGTTGTCGAGCAGGCTCCAGGCGTGGAAGGCGCGGACGTTGGCTCCGTCTTTGATGGCTCGCGAAAGCTCTGTCAGCTCTGCGCGAAAGAAATCGATGCGGCGAGTGTCGGGGACGCGGCCGTTTTCCTTGTCGTAGGGCGTGTCGAGGTAGCTGCAGCCGCTCTCGGTGATTTCGATGATGGGGTGGTTGTATTCGCGGGTGATCTGCATGACGAGATCGTAGATGCCGCGCGGGTATATCTCAAGGCCTGCATCGGTGAGTGGGCCTTCGGTGGGCATCTCTACGTGAAATTGCGTGTATGGGTCGCGGCCTGTCGTTGCGTCCAGTTCGATTTCAGTACCGAAGCTGCCTCCGTTGCCGGGTCGAGATGATCCGCTGGCGTCGGAGACAATGCGGCGCGTGTAGTAGTGGAAGCCGATCCAGTCGAGTGGAACCTGCATGATTTTTTCATCGCCAGGTTTGAAGCCCATCGCCTCGTAGGGAATCTCGCCGACGAAGGCTTTGGGATAGCGGCCGTGGATTGCTGTCTCGAGGAAGTAGACATTGTTCATTGCGTGGTATCGAGCCGTGGCTTCGTGGTCGACTTCGCTGCTGGTCTTTGGGTAGGCTGGGGCCATGCCATAGGCGCTGCCTACGGTGGCTTTGGAAGATGCCGCCTTGATGGCGCGGAAGCATTCGCCCTGCGCGAGATTGACGGTGTGCGCTGCTTTGAGGAACTGCTTGTAGTCAGACTTGCAGGGCGGGAAGGTGCCGGTGCCGTAGCCGAGATAGGTGAATGTCCAGGGCATATTGAATGGCGCCCATACGGTGATGCGGTCGCCGAGATTCTTTGCCAGGATTCCAGCGTAGTCGGCGAAGAAGCCGGCCAGGTCGCGGTTCGGCCATCCGCCGCGGTCTTCGAGCGCTTGAGGCAGGTCCCAGTGGTAGAGGGTGCAGAAGGGGCGGATGCCCGATTCGAGCAGGGTGTCGACGAGGCGACTGTAGTGGTCGAGGCCTTTTGGGTTGGGTGCGCCTGTCCCGGTGGATTGAATGCGCGCCCATGAGATCGAGAAGCGGT
>DATGAD010000511.1:0-13809 GCA_035313725.1 Alloacidobacterium sp.
CGAATACCAGGTAACCGTCGATTTCTGGACGGCGATACGGGGCGGCACCACGCGCCTCGAAATCCATCGTCAGGACGTCTGTCCGACATGCAAAGGCAAAGCCACGACCGGTGGATCGCACACCTGCCCCGAGTGCAACGGAACCGGCCAGGTCACGCAAATGGGTGGCCGGATGAAGTTCAACATTCAGTGCCCGCGTTGCGGCGGTACCGGCAAAGTAACAAATGCCTGCCCAACCTGCCACGGCGAAGGCACGGTGGCTCGTACGGAAAACATCGACTTCCGCATCAAGCCGGGAACGCGTGACGGCCAGCGCATTCGTCTTGCGGGCAAGGGAAACGCCGGGATCAACGGCGGCGCACCCGGCGACCTCTATTTAATTATCCGAGCGGGCACGCATCCCGTCTTTACGCGTCACGTCGACGACGTTCACATCACGGTGCCGGTGACGGTCGCTGAAGCCGCCCTGGGTGCAAAGATCGAAGTGCCTACGATAGACGGGCGTGCCCAGTTGAAAATTCCGCCGGCAACGCAATCCGGCCAGAAGCTTCGCATGCGTGAGCGCGGCGTTCCTTCAGCCACGCAGGAAGGCAAGCGCGGCGACGAGATCGTGACCGTCGAAATCGTCGTCCCTCACCTGCAGGACGAGCGCTCGAAAGAAATCCTGCGCGAGTTCGCCAAGCTCAATCCAGATGATCCGCGAGAAGCGATCTGGGCCAAGATAGGGAATGCGTAGTGCCCGAGGATGCGCAAACACGCGATGACGCCAACGAACTGTTAAACGCGGCCGTCCACTATGCGCAGCGCATGCTGCGCAAATACGGCGAGTTCGGCCCGTTTGCTTTCTCTTTGAGTGAGAAGCGTGAGATTGTGAATGAGACGGTCCCCCGAAAAGACATGCCGCCCGATCCTGCCATGCTGTTGGAGTTGTTGCACGATCAACTTGTCGAGCGCGGCGGCAAAAAGGAGATCATCGCAGCAGCAACTGCGGCTAACGTCACTTTGGGGAAAGTCTCGACGGAGGGCTTCGCCGACGCCTTACTGGTAGAAATCGAGCACCAAAGTGGGTACTGTATAAAGGCCTTCGTGCCCTACAAAATAGGTGGAGGGCAGTTTCTCGGAATCCTGCCCAGGTACGTCAGGTTCGGCGCAGTCCAGGTGCAAAACGGGGAAGCGCGACTATTCGCGCATTGAAAGAAGTTATCCGGTTAAGGGCCAATTGAAAGACGAGATTTTTGAGTGGGACGATGATAAAGCGCTCATCAACTTCAGGAAACACGGTATTTCGTTTGAGGAAGCGCGTGGCGTATTTGAAGACCCCTATGCCATCACTGTGGATGACGCAACTCACTCCGAATTTGAGCCGCGCTATGTGACGATTGGCCTATCATTAATTAGCAGGGTCCTGATCGTCGTGCATACCGACCGCGAGTACACAATTCGCATCATCAGCGCCAGAAAAGCAACACCCTCTGAGAGGGCACAATATGAATCGCAGCGCTAAGAAAACCGAGGCCCATGAAGAGCTTGATGATATGAAGCCAGAGTACGACTTCAGTGCTGGGGAACGGGGAAAGCATGCACATCTCTTTGGCGAGGTTTCCGAAGACGAAGCTTTAATAGAGATATTCTGGCGGGAAAAGGGATTCATCCCGGAGCGTTTTGAAAAGGAGCACACACGTTTCTCGAAATCGCCGGATTTCAAACTCTATAAAGATAGTAAGCTGGTCGCTTATTGTGAGGTCAAGACATTTCAGCACGATCGCTGGATGGACAAGCAACTGAATGCGGTTAAGCCTGGAGAAATGGCGGGAGGGCTACGCCAGGACCCGATCTACAATCGGATATCCAATGCTGTACACACGGCTGCCCAACAGTTCAACGCCGTAAATCCAAATCACGAAGTGTTTAATTTTCTTATGCTCGTGAACCACGATAAGGCTGCAAAATATGCGGATCTAGTAAGTGTGCTGACTGGTTACTGGGACCCGCTCCACGGTGTTTTGGAAAAGACGCATACGCAGTTTTCTGAGGGGAGAATTCGCGAGGACAAGCGGAAGGTTGACCTTTACCTGTGGATGAAACCTGCATCGGATGGCAAGCTGCAATTGGGGGGATATTTCTTCGGAAATGATCAATCCGTGGAGCCTGTCAGCCAATTGCTGGGCATCGACAGAAGTAAAATAAAAATGATCTCGTAGTCTCCTCCATTCCATGCCAACGAAACGTAAATCGAAAGGCGCATACATGATCTCGGCGGTAGCCGAGATGTATGGCATTCATCCGCAGACGCTGCGTCTCTACGAGCGCGAAGGACTGCTGAAGCCATCGCGGACGGAAGGCAATACGCGCCTCTACACCGACGAAGACCTCGAACGCCTCGAATTCATCCTCAATCTCGCTCGCGATCTTGGCGTGAACATCGCCGGCATCGCCATTATTCTGCAGATGCGCGAGCGCATGGAAGAGATGAACCGACAGATGCAGGGCTTTGTCGATTACGTTCGCAGCGAGATGCTCAGTCGCATGCAACATGGCTTTCAGCAGCAGGGATCGGCCATGGTGCCGCTGCGCCGTCCGGTAGTAGTCGTAACTCCGGCAAAGAACAAGCGCCAGTAACCGTTACAAATTGCAAATCGCAAAGCAAAAGAGGCAGCCGCCTAAGGCTGCCTCTTTGCTTTGCATCAGGGCTAGAAGTCCAGGTGGAGCGCCATCTGAATCTGACGCGCGCTGCCGATGGTGTGAGTCACGACACCTATACCGAACGGGGCGTTGTACAAAGGCTGACCATATGTCGGAAATGAGTTGTAGTTCTCATTCTGTGAAACTTCATTCCCCGGAATGTCCAGGCTGGTCGTGTTGGTCAGGTTATAGACATCGAAAGAGAACTTGAGGTTGTAGCGCTCTTTGAAGGTGGTGTTTTTTACAAGCGAAGCGTTAGCGACCTTCTGGAATGACTGCCGGAAGATATTGCGCTGACCGTGAGTGAAGTCGGTCTCAAAGGCATCGTTTGAGGGGATACCGCCGTTAAAAGAACCAGGAGCGAGTAACGGCACGGTGAAGCAGGAAGCTTTGAGCGCGGCGTCGTCATTGCCGAATGCTCCCGACTTGCCGGTCAGGGCGCTCTTAGGCGTACAGCCTGGAGCAAGAGGAACGATCGGATTCGTGATGCCGTTATTGGTGCTGTAGTAGATGCTGCCAACGGCTCCTGTGAAGTCGATGATGCTATAAGGCTGCCCGCTCTGCAGAACAGTGATGCCCACCAGTGACCAGCCGTTGGTGAAATAGCTTGCCAGCGAATGATCGTGAATGAGGTTGGGCATGGTAAAGATGTAGTTGAAGTTGATGACGTGCGTACGGTCGAAATCAGCAGAACCATATCCGTCCTGAAGATTCAGCGGGTTGTTGCCGTTGTAGAAGAGGCCCAGGCCGCTCTGCTCGTCGGTCGCGTGAGAGTAGGTATACGAAGCGCCGAACTGGATGCCGTGATTCATGCGCTTCTCGATGTGCGCCTGGAGGGCGTTGTAGGCGTCAATGCCGGCGGCGATATAGTCGATGGATTCCGCCGCATATCCGATATACGGAACGCGATGATCGACGTTGCCGCCTTCGTAGTCCGCGCGGTAGGACGTGCCATCCGGAAGATTGACACCGCCCACCGTATAACCATAGGTATATTGCTCACCGTGAATGCGCGCCCCGGGATTGGCGATTCCAGGCTGATTGAAGGGGACCGGAATCACCTGATGGCGGCCGACGTTGCCCACATAGCCAAGGTCGATCGCGATATCGTTGCGCGGTTGCCACTGTATGTCCAGCGTGTAGTTGAAGGTGTAGGGCAGCTTGTTTCCGCGATCATAGACGCCGAGAGAAATCGGCTGGCCGCCGTTCTCGATCCTCGCGATATTGGGCAGATAGTTCACCAGGTCCGAGGACTGCGGATTGGTGGGAGCGGGCGACAGTACATTCGTATAAGGATTGGCGAGGTTTCCAGTGGACGCATTCGGAGCGACCGTAGGAGGAGCAAACGGGTCGCCGCCATCGGCCAGCCCGCCGCAGGTAGGAATGTAGTAGCTGTAAAGAGTAGCCGTGGGGCAGCTCTGCGCGGTGACGAAGGGAAGCTGCTGGTTCACGCCAAAGGGTCCGCCGGTAACGGTGCCGATAGCATAGCCGGGTGAGAAGTAAGTGAAGAGCTGGCCGCGATCGTAGTACATGCCAAAGCCGGAGCGGACGACTACTTTTCCGTTGAACTTCGAAGGCTGCCAGGCCAATCCAAGGCGCGGCGCGATACCCCACTGGCGGCCGGTGAGGGTGGTGTCGCTGACGCCCGGCGTTCCGTTCTTGTTGTTGCCCGCGATAATGAAGCCGGGATTGACGATGGTGTCGGAGGTTTCGTTATAGCTATAGAGCGTTGGGTCGAAGTTGAAGATGCGCCCCTGCTTCTCCGTCAATCCGCCATTCCAGTCCCACCGCAAGCCGGCAGTGAGGCTGAGTGTCGGAGTCACCTGGAACTTATCTTGCAAATATAGCCCGAGCTGGTTGGCACGATAGTAGCGGCTGGCATTTCCCTGCAGGAAAGAGCTGACATAGAAGCCAGTCGATGAGCCGCCGGGAGTGACGTAGCCCTGGGAGAAGGCGCTCAGATCGTCCGTAGCCACGGTGCCCGCGTTGGTGCGGTTATCGATCGTGTTGAGCTGAGTATAGCTGTAGTTCGCGCCGAAGTTGAGAGTGTGTTTGCCCAGTACCCAGATCGCGTTGCCCGAAGGCTGGATGCGGTTCTGGAAGACGCCAGTGTTGGAGCCCTGGGATTCCGCGTTGGGGCCGATATTCAGAATGCCAGTCGAGATGCCTGCGTTATACGCAGTGTCGCCCAGTACATTGACGATCGAAACGCCCGGGAAGTACGTGGAACCGAAAGTATTGATCGAGGCAGTTCCGTAATTACCGCCGGGAATACTCTGTGGCGTGAACGGCTGCTGATTGTTGGCGTAGATCTTTTCACGCCCGAAGCCGATCGTCTGCGTCGTGCTGAGGTTGGGCTTCACCAGATAAGTGTTGTTGAGCGAAAAGACCTGAGCGCCGGCATCGAGATGCTGGTCGAAGCCCGGCACGCTTGAGTACGCGTAGGGCGCAATGGTGGGGTCATGCTGGTAGTAATACTTGAGCGCCACCGTATCTTTAGCGTTCCAGTTGTAATCAAGATTGGCAGTTGCGATGTCAGCCGTGAAGCGGCCAGTTCCGGGAAGGAAGGCGTCATAGGCGTGGGTCGATGACAGGTTAGCCGAGCCCGTGTCGTTAGGGATCAGCCATTTGCCGGGCTCGCCGGGCAGCGAAGGCGAGTTGAAGAGCGCCAAAGCCGTCTGGTCAACATTGCTTGCACTGATCGGTGTTCCGAACGTCTGCATCATGTTGGCAAATCCCGCGGCGTTGCGGTTATCGTCGTTGAGTCCAACGGGCACGTTCAGGAACGAGTCGCCGATTTCCTGATCGGACACATGCAGATGCTGGTACGCTACAAATCCGAAAAGCTTGTTTTTAATGATGGGTCCGCCGAAGGTTCCACCCACGTTATAGCGGTGCAATTCGGGGTTCTTCTGGTCCTCAGGAATGGCGTCATCATTCTTGAAGAAGAAGGGCGCTGCGTTGATCCAGTTGGTGCCACGATTCCCGTAAACGCTTCCGTGATATTGGTTGGTCCCGGACGATGTGCTCATGTCAATGTGCGCCCCGCTCGTGGAGCCTTGCTGCGCGTCATACATGGAGGCATTCACGCGCACTTCCTGCAGCATCTCCGGAGCCGGTGTCGGTATGGCGTTGCCGATGGCGAGATAGACTGAGGCGCTGGATTGAATGACGCCTCCTGCGCCCGACTGGCCGACGCCCGTGCTATTAACCACGCGAGCCGATCCCACCTGGCTGGTGCTTTTGCCATTAAAGAGGTTGCTGGAATCCACGCCATTCAGCAGGAAGCTATTCGAAGTGTCGCGCTGACCGTTGGCCCAGATAGGCGCATTCCCCATGCCGCTATTGGCGCCCGTTCCGCCAGACACTTCCGCGTTGACGCCCGGCGTAAGAATAGCGAGCCCGGTAAAGCTGCCTGTCGGCAATGGGATCGCATCAATCTGACTCTTTTCAAGCACATAGCCGTTTGTTGTATCGACTGCGTTGAGCAGCGGAGTTTCCGTGACGGTCACAGACGTGGTAATAGCGCCGATCTTGAGTGTCGTGTTCAACGAAACTGTGCGGTTGGCCTGCACCACGATGGAGGGCACGTTCTGTGTCTCGAAGCCATCGTGAGTAAACGTGACCGTATATGTACCGATTGGCAGGTTGACCAGCTGATAGCCGCCGTCATTATTCGTCTTTGTTTCGCGGGTAAGCTTGGTTTGGTCTTCGACCGCAGTTACCGTTACATCACTCAATAACGCGGCTGAATTATCGTTGACCGTACCGCCGATCGCGCCGAGAGTCTGCTGCGCGTGGGCAACAGATGTCCCCAACATCAAAATGCTGAAGAGAAAACAGAATGCAGTCCTTAGGGAACTTTTTGTAAACATATGCAATGGCCTCGCAAAGTTTTTATGCCTCGGAAAACACTTCAGCGAACAGCCCCTGTACGGCCGGTCGCCAATCTGATCTGTAAGTGAAACAACTCGACACCAGAAGTTGAGCAAGCCGTGAAAAAATTCGGCACTGGAAAGGTTACGTTTTCGTGAGCATATCGCAGAAGACGAAGACGCCCAAAGAGAAAACACCGGCTACCCATGTCCATTGAATGCTGAAGATAAAAAAGATTTATACGAAAACCCGCGGCCCTGCTTGTGCCCATTTGTCTGCAACTACTTAACGAACAATGTTGATGCGTTCAAAATCCCGCATCGTTAAGGAAAGTCCGTTTCAATCTGGAAAGAAACACTGCTGGTTGTGTAATTAACCTGTCTCGTCGTATGGTGGCAGGTTGCGTCTCAAGTGCTTCATTACGGTCAGCCATCTCTTTGACCGTGCGTCATCTACCTAACCCCGAGGAGGATGCACCATGAGCGAGCCCCTTACACCTGAACTTCTGAACAAGATGAACGCCTACTGGCGTGCGGCCAACTATCTGTCTGTAGGCCAGATTTATCTCAAAGACAATCCGCTGCTCGAGCGGCCTTTGTCGATGGACGACATCAAGCCTCGGCTGCTCGGCCACTGGGGAACCACCCCCGGTCTCAACTTCATCTACGTACACCTGAACCGCATCATTAACGCGCACAACATCAACATGATCTACATCATCGGGCCCGGCCATGGTGGTCCCGGCATAGTGGCGAACACCTATCTCGAAGGCTCCTACACCGAAATCTATCCGCATGTAGAACAGAGCAAAGACGGCATCAAGCGCCTCTTCCGCCAGTTCTCCTGGCCCTATGGAATCCCCAGCCACGTCGCTCCCGAAACTCCAGGCTCGATTCACGAAGGCGGCGAACTCGGCTATTCGCTGTTGCACGCCTATGGCGCAGCCCTCGACAATCCTGACCTGCTGGTCACCTGCATCGTTGGCGACGGCGAGGCCGAGACCGGCCCCTGCGCAACCAGCTGGCACTCCAACAAGTTCATTAATCCCATCGTCGATGGCGCCGTCCTGCCGATCCTGCACCTAAATGGCTACAAGATCGCCAACCCAACAGTTTTAGCGCGCATTCCGCAAAGCGAACTGGAATCTCTGATGCGCGGCTATGGCTACAATCCGTATTTCATCGAAGGCAGCGATCCAACGACTATGCACCAGCAAATGGCCGCGCTGCTCGACAAAGTCTACGCGGAGATCCGCGCCATCCAGAAAAAGGCTCGCGAGACAAATGACCCAAGCCGCCCGGCGTGGCCGATGATCGTGATGCGCACGCCCAAAGGCTGGACCGGCCCGAAAGAGGTGGACGGGAAGCCAGTAGAAGGCACATGGCGCGCACATCAGGTTCCATTTGCGACAGTGCACGGCAATCCCGGCCATCTGAAGCTTCTGGAAGACTGGCTCTCCAGCTATAAGCCGAGTGAGCTTTTCGACAAGGAAGGCCGCTTCCGCGACGAGTTTGCCGAGATTGCTCCCAAGGGGAGACTGCGCATGGGCATGAACCCTCATGCCAATGGTGGACTGCTGCTCCAACCGCTGGAACTGCCTGATTTCGCAGACTATGAAGTGAAGTTCAAAGAGCCGGGCGGAACGGAGGCCGAAGCGACGCGCGTGCTGGGCTATTTCCTGCGCGACGTGATGAAGGCCAACCTCAAGAACAAAAATTTCCGCGTCTTTGGCCCCGATGAAACGGCATCGAACCGCCTCGACGCCGTATACGAAGTCTCAGAAAAGCGCTGGATCGCCGAAACGATGCCGGTAGACGAAAACCTTGAGCCCGATGGCCGCGTGATGGAGATTCTCAGCGAGCACATGTGCCAGGGTTGGCTCGAAGGCTATCTGCTCACTGGCCGCCACGGCTTTTTCTCTTGCTACGAAGCTTTTATTCACATCATCGATTCCATGTTCAATCAGCATGCAAAGTGGCTGAAGGTAACGTGCGATATACCATGGCGCAAGCCCATTGCCTCACTGAATTACCTGCTGAGCTCGCATGTATGGCGGCAGGACCACAATGGATTCAGCCACCAGGATCCCGGCTTCATCGATCACGTCGCGAATAAGAAAGCAGACGTCGTGCGCATCTATCTGCCGCCCGATGCCAACACCCTGCTATCAGTGGGAAGCCACTGCCTGCGCAGCCGGCATTATGTGAATCTCATCATTGCCGGCAAACAGCCTGCGCCGGTCTGGCTCACCATGGAGCAGGCGATCCGCCATTGCACCGCAGGGCTCGGTATCTGGGACTGGGCCAGCAACGACGACGGCGATCCCGATGTCGTAATGGCCTGTGCCGGCGACGTGCCAACATTGGAGACGTTGGCCGCTGTCTCTCTGCTCCGCGAGCACATTCCCGATCTCAAAATCCGCGTCGTCAATGTCGTGGACCTGATGACGCTGCAACCCGTCTCCGAACATCCGCATGGCCTCCCCGACGAAGACTTCGACCGCATGTTCACCAAGGACAAACCAGTCATCTTCGCCTTTCACGGTTATCCCACGCTGATTCATCGGCTGACCTATCGCAGAACAAATCACGACAGGATTCACGTCCGCGGTTACAAGGAAGAAGGCACCACCACCACACCTTTCGACATGTGCGTTCTCAATGACATGGACCGCTTCACGCTGGCGCTCGATGCCGTACGCCGCGTGCCGCGTCTCCGCCAGATGACCGATGCCGCAACGCAAAGATTCACAGAAACGCGCCAGCGCCACAAGCTCTACGTCTCCCAATACGGTGAGGATCTGCCCGAAGTCCGCAACTGGAGCTGGTCCGGCGGAAAAGGAGCCACGATCCAGGACACGGGCGGCGATAACGTATGAATCCGATCCTGGTCATCAATAGCGGCTCATCTTCACTCAAGTTCGGATTGTTCGTGAACAAGAATGGAGATGAGCACGCCATTGCTCGCGGGAACGCCGATGCCATTGGCAGCGAAAATGGCAAGCTCGAAATTTTCGACGAGCAGGGGAACAACCTCCTCAAAGAAACAAATCACCTTGATTCGCACAAGACGGCCTTCAGCCAGATTGCAAAACGCCTCACCGCATTGAAATACGATTCGCCACAAGCCATTGGTCATCGCTTTGTGCACGGCGGCCCGCATCTGGTAACGCATCAGCAAATCACCGACGAAGTGCTTTCGGCGCTGAAGCAAGCCGTGCACTTCGCGCCGCTCCATATTCCGGCTGCCGTCGAGCTTATTCGCTACACAGAAAAGATTTATCCCAAGGTGCCGCAGTTCGCCTGCTTCGACACGGCCTTTCATCAAACCATGCCGGAAGCGGCGTACCGCTTTGCGATTCCTGAGGAGTATTTCGCGGAGGGCGTAAGACGCTATGGATTTCACGGATTGTCCTACGCCTCGATCGTCTTTGCTCTGGGCAAAAACCTGCCACCAAAAGTAGTCGTAGCCCATCTCGGAAACGGCGCGAGCCTGGCCGCTATTGCGGACGGAAAGTCCGTCGATACCAGCATGGGCCTCACGCCAACCGGCGGCATTCCCATGGGCTCACGCACAGGCGATCTCGATCCCGGCGTTTCTCTTTTCCTTATGCGCGTTCACAAACTCGATGCAGACGCCCTCGAAACGCTGCTCAATCACAACGCCGGATTGAAAGCGCTGGGCGGCACGAATGACATGCGTGTCTTGCAGAAAGCATCCGAAGAAGGCGACCACAACGCGAGCCTGGCCATCGAAATCTTCTGCCGATCAATTGCAAAGACGATTGCATCTTATGCGGCTGTACTTGGCGGCATTGATCTGCTGGTCTTCGCTGGAGGAATCGGCGAGCACAGTTCCACGGTGCGCGCCAATGTCTGCGATCGGCTCAGTTTTCTGGGAATCACACTCGATTCAGAACGCAACAACTCCTCTTCGTCAGTCATCTCAACCGATGCCAGCAAGATTGCCGTTCGCGTCATAGTGACTGAAGAAGAAAAGCAGATCGCACGCCACTGTCGGGTATTGCTCCAATAGCCGTCAAATCTTGATAAAGATTTTCTTCCGGTAAAGAATCAGCGCGGGAATAAAGCACACCGCAACATAGCAGAGAGAATAGAGCAGCGATCCAAACGCCTTGTCCGGAACGAGCCCGAAGGCGTGCGCATAAATGACCTGTCCCAGCGTGTGATGATTGCTGCCCACGTGCACGTCATACAAAAGTGAAGGCAGCAGCTCGGAAAAGACATAGACCGCAATCGCATTTGACCCGAAGACAACCCACGGAAACGTCCATCCGCGCGTCCACTGTTTAATTTCGATCAACCAATAACAAATCGAAAGTCCAAGCAGCGACCATCCAGCCGCGAACAGAACATAAGAACTGGTCCACAGCTTCTTGTTAATTGGAAGCCAGTGTCCCCAGATTTTCCCCAGCAACAGCCCCGCAATTGCGGCCGCGAAAATACCAATGAATTTCGTCTGCGAACTCTTCTTCGCGCGCAGCCATAGCGCCGTAAGCATACCCAGCAGCGCCGTTCCCAACGCGGGCAGATCGCTCAGCAGTCCTTCGGGATCGCGCGTGCCCTCATAAAGCCGGCCGGGAAAGATGTGGCGATCGAGATACGCGACCCAGTTTGCATCCTTGTCCAGCAAGGGAATATCGCGTGTCGGCAACCCATATCCCGGCACCGGAACCCACCGCATGATGATCCAGTAGCCGATGAGCGCCACCACCAGAACCGTAACCAGAGTCGCGACCTTGCTCTTGCCCTTGGTGTACAGATAAATCGCGCTCACTATGAACAGGCATACAGCGAAGCGTTGCAGCACGCCATAAATGCGCAGAGTCGACAAATGAAAGAACGGGAAGCCATTGACCACCAGTCCCAGCGCAAACAGAATGATCGACCGTCGCAGCGCATGAAGCAGGAGCGACCCTTTTGACGCGCCCTTCGCCAGACGCGATTCAAATGAGAAGACCAGCGAAACCCCGGCAACAAACAAAAATGTAGGAAAAACAAGGTCCGTAGGGGTCCAGCCATTCCAGAGAGCATGCTTCAAAGGCCAGTAGGCAAAGCGCTCATCGCCATTATTGTTGACGAGAATCATGAAGGCGATGGTGATCCCGCGAAGCACATCGAGGGAAATGAGTCGTGTCTGCACAGCGGCAGTGGAAGGGTTCGTAACAGTCGTAGCCGTCATAGAGGATATGACGGCTACTGTAACTCGGAAAAGTGATTTGCGAAAGTGGGTGCGCTAATTGAGACCCGAGGCGCGCGGGTGCGGCTCCCGATGGTCCACCTCCTTGTTTCTGCCGCGAAAATTGAACTGCCTGCTGGTCGCCGAGCCCGTGGCCCACACGGCCGCAACAATGCAGAGAAGAATCACGCCCCCGATGATGCCAACAAGTGCCATAAATCTTCCCTCCTCTTTGTAAGAGGGAAGCACTCCCAACTTGGTTGCCGCACTCAGAAATCATCGTGAAAAGCGACTTCGCCTTCCACGGCAACCTGATACGCGGAGACGCGCCACTCGAAAGAGGTCATCGATTTCCTGGACCTACTGCAACTCCATGAAAGCGAAGAATTTTGAGCGGAAAACAGATTTCAAAAATGAATCACGAAGATGGCGGTGGTGCGTAGCGCTGGTCAAGCAGGTCTATGTCCATGATGAGCTGCTGATAGACCAGATCATTGATTTTATTCGCTGCCAGCAGTCCGGCGGCTGTATGCCGCTCTACATTCCGGGCCGCACGCGCAACATCAAGGTAACGGCGCGCCTTCGTGAAAACCTCTTCTTTCGAGGCATCCGGTGAAGTATTCAGCAGCGCAAGACGGCGCTTGTAAGCTCTCTCCAATGCTTCGTAGACATCCTTTTCCTCCGGGGCCTTTGCTTTTTCCTGCAGTAGATATTGCATCGCGTTCTGGATCATCTGCTTCAAAGCCAGCTCTTCTTCACAATCTCCCTTTTCGCTACGAGCAAGGCCCAGCTTTCGAATCACAAACGGAAAAGTAAGCCCCTGAAAAACGAGCGTGACCAGAATCACGCAATAGGTAAAAAAGATGATGATGTTGCGTGCCGGAAATGGCTGGCCGTTCCGCAAAGTTTCCGGCAGAGAGACAGCGGCCGCCAGAGCAATCGCGCCGCGCATGCCGCCCCATCCCACAACAAATAGGTGGCGCTTGTCTATCGGGGGCAGGCTCGTTCCCGCTGAAAACTGCCGTATTTTCTGCCCAAGCCACGCTCCCGGATAAATCCAGAGAAAACGCAGCGCAATCACAATCAGGCTCACCATCAGCCCGCCAGCGATCAACTGGCCGAGACTCAGACGATCAATGCCCGCCAGAATTAGGGAAATCTGCATCCCGAGCAACAGAAACACAATGCCATTCAGGATGAAATCAACAGTATTCCAAACAGCCGGTGCTTCAAGGCGCGCGCTCAGCGACAACAGTTCCGTCGTCCTGTGACCTAGATACAGGCCGCAGACGACAGTCGCCATTACGCCCGACGTATGCAGCCTTTCCGCCAGCAGATAGACCACATAGGGTGTCATCAGAGTCATCGTCAATTCAATCTGCGCCGCTTCAATTCTCAAAATCAGGCGCGAAAGCAGCCACGCCACTCCAAGCCCAATCAGAGCGCCGCCAACAGAAAGATACAACAGCTGTCCCACTGCCGCTTTGAACGATGGCGCGTGACCATCGAGAATGATGTTCACCGTAAAGCTCAGCGCAAGCAGGCCGCTGGCATCGTTGATAAGGCTCTCGCCCTCAAGTATGTCTACGATGCGGCCCGGAATACCCAGCTTGCGCGCGATGCTACCTGCGGCAAGCGCGTCGGTGGTAGAAACAACGGCTCCCAGCACCAGGCCGGTCTGCAAGGTAAGTTGCGAGAAAGCGAAATGCGCGGCAAACCCCACGCCAATCACGGTGAAAGCGACCAACCCGAAAGCAAGCAATAGAATGCGCGCCATGTTCTCGCGAAAATCGCGCCACGATGAATTGTGTGCCGCGGCAAACACCAGAGGCGGTAGCACAACAAGGAAAACAAAATCCGGATGCAGCGCAACGTCCGGTACCGGGGGCAGAAAGCTCAGCACGAGCCCGCCAAGCACGAAGACAATCGGATACGGTAGTCCTAGCCGCCGCGCCAACAGCGCCAGGCCGACAACGAAGAGGAGCAACAGCAGCATCAACAGTTCAAGGTGATGGATGTTGACCGTCATTTGAACCTCAAGCTAACAGATAT
>DATGAD010000512.1:0-2845 GCA_035313725.1 Alloacidobacterium sp.
GGAATTCTTCTGGGAGGAATTGCCGGAGTTGCTCGAGGCCGAGGAAAATCAGCCTGCAAATGAGCCTGCCTCTTTTGAGGCGGGGGCGTTCTTTTCTGCGCTGCTGAAGCAGCTTTACATCGATCAGCAATATGTTCCTCGCTCCATTTATGTGCCGGTTGATTTCGCCGATCGCGTTGCACTTGCCGACCTGCTGGGCGAGCAGATCGGGCACAAGATCGAGCTTGCCGTGCCACAGCGTGGAGAGAAGCGCTCGCTCGTCGATCTTGCCGGGCAAAATGCCAAGCAGAGCTTTGACCAGCGCTTCCGCGTGATGCAGCCGAGCCAGAAGGCCATTCAGGAGGCGCTGCAGGACATTCTTGTGCTGCCGGAACTGCCGAAGCGAATTGAATGCTTCGATATCTCGCACATCCAAGGGGCTGAGACTGTCGCTTCGCTCGTCGTCTGGGAAAACGGCGCGATGAAGAAATCGGATTACCGCAAGTTCCAGATCAAGACGGTTGAGGGCGTCGACGACTTTGCATCGATGCGCGAAGTCGTCACTCGCCGTTACAAGCGCGTTGCCGAGGAGAACAAGGCGATGCCCAGCCTGATCCTCATCGACGGCGGGCTGGGCCAGTTGCATGCCGCTGCGGCGGCTCTGGAGGAGCTGGGCTTCACCAGCCAGCCGCTGGCTTCGATTGCCAAACGGGAGGAGATCATCTACCTCTACGGGCAGGAGGACGATCCGATCGTGCTGGACCGGCGGTCGCCGGTGCTGCATCTGGTCCAGCGGATTCGTGATGAATCGCACCGTTTTGCTGTCAGTTATCACCGTAAGCGGCGCGAGATGCGTGACCGCGATTCGGAGCTGCTGGAGATTCCCGGTGTGGGTGCCCGCACCCGCACCCGCCTGCTGGAGCATTTTGGCAGCTTACGGAGTGTCCAGAGCGCGGATCTGGAGGCGCTGACGGCGGTTGTTCCGCGCAAGACGGCGGAGCAGATTTACGCTCACTTCCATCCGGCCGCCTTCCCTATTCTGAATTAGGTCCCGAGGGGTGGGGAAGCGCTAAATCTTTGAAAACACACGCTGTTTCTTAAATGGGCTGTAAATTATTCAAAGGTAAGCCAGTTACCGACAAATTATTGGAACTAAATAGCTTCATCGAATAAGAATGCCCGCAGTGAGAACTGCGGGCATTCTTATGTCTCTAACTCTATTGTAGCGGATTTGCGGAAATAATACGCCAAGCGTCAACAAGCTTTAACTTATTAAATTTCAACAGCTTACGCTCAATCCCGAGGACGATAGGCCTTGACACGAGTTGCGATGTCCAGTGGCGGCTCCGAGCTGAAGACCCCTATTCACTTCACCGGCCTGAGAGGTCTTAACCCTTTCTTTACCTTCCACCACAGAGGAATGACGGCGGGGTGGGTGTTACGGTTCCCACCCTTTCGCGATGCGAAAGGATGGGGCCACCCATTTTCGTGCACTATCCGAGAAAAAAGCAGGTCCTTCGCTCCGCTCAGGATGACACCGTCAGTAGATTCGAATGACGCAGCTAGTAGAAATGACACCGTTCGTAGATTCGAACCTTACCTTCTTCGATTCCGTAGTAAAAATGCAGACAGATGACAACCGCGACCAGCGTTTCGCACCTGACTTTACGCCGCGCGGAGCGGCTGCGCTCCATTCTCTGGCTGGCTTTTCTTTTTGCCGGGATCAAGGTGTTGATTCAAATCGTCGGGAACGTTCTGGCGCAGAGGGCCGGGTACGGCATTTTTCGCGATGAGCTTTATTACCTGATGTGCGGGCGGCATCTGGCATTCGGATATGTCGATCAGCCGCCGCTGGTGGCTCTGCAGGCGCGGCTGAGTGAAATGCTCTTTGGCTACGACACCATGTGGTCACTGCGGCTGATCTCGGCTCTCGCTGGCGCGGCCAAGGTTTTTCTTACCGGCGTCATCGTCTGGGCGCTGGGCGGCGGGCGCAAAGCGGCCGGGCTGGCCATGCTTGGCGTGATTGCCGGCGGGGTGTATCTCGGCATCGACAGCTTTCTGTCGATGAATTCGTTTGATCCTGTCTTCTGGATGCTCTGCGCGTTGGCGCTGATTTGCATTGTGGAATCGGAGTCTCAGAGTGAAATTCGCAACTGGTGGATTGTGCTCGGCATCAGTGCTGGACTGGGCTTCGAGAACAAGGACTCCGTTCTCTTCTTTCTGGTCGCGATGCTGGTTGCGCTGCTGCTTACTCCGCAGCGACGCATTCTGGCCAATCGCTGGTTCGCGGTGTCCGTGCTGCTGATTGTCGTTGTCGCGTTGCCTAATTTTCTCTGGCAGGTTCATTATCATTTTCCGACGTTGGAGTGGCTGCGAGATGTGGCGAAGAGCGACAAGGATGTGAAGCTTCCTCCTCTGCAATTCCTCCTGGCGCAGTGGATGATGCTTGCCGCGGCCAACATCTTTCTTTGGGGTACGGGAGTCCTGTGGCTGCTCTTCTCAAAGCGCGCGCGTAATTTCCGCTTTCTGGGAGTATTCTACGTTCTCTTTCTTGCGCTGATGATGGCGCTTCATGCCAAGGACTATTATCTGGCGCCTGCTTATCCGGTCTTCTTTGCTGCCGGAGGCGTCGCGTGGGCTGCGTGGACCCACACAAAAGTGTGGCGCAATGCGGTCATGGGTGTGTATGCGGCGGTGTTGATCGCAGGTATTGTGGCGTTCTTTCCATTTTCGGTTCCGGTGCTGCCGCCGCAGCAGTGGCTGGCCTATGCGGAGAAACTCCACTTTAAGCCGCATGACACTGAAAACCATGACGCGACACCGCTGCCACAGTTTTTCGCGGATCGCTTCGGCTGGCATGAGCTTG
>DATGAD010000513.1:0-2416 GCA_035313725.1 Alloacidobacterium sp.
TATGCACCCGCCATGTCGAGCGGAGTCGCGTCATAGGCCCCGATGGCGACGGAAGGCGTTCCCCGCGCTGACTTGACTCCGGCGTCACGCGCAAGTGCTGCCACATTGTTGAATCCCACCATCTGCGCCAGGGCAATTGTGGCCACGTTTTGCGACTGCTGCAACGCAAAACGCGCGGTGATTTCACCGTATTCTTCGTTGTGATAGTTGTGTGGGGTATATTCCTGATCGCCGATCGTGTAAGTTATCGGCTCATCGTTGAGCATGGTGACGGGAGTAAATACCCCGCTGACTCCGTCGCTGTTGGTCAGCTGTGCTCCCGAAAGGCTCGTGTTGAAGGCCGCCGCGTAGACAAAGGGCTTGAAAATCGATCCCGTCGGGCGATGCGCCACCGCATGATTCAGCTGACTCATACCGTAGTTGCGTCCACCCACAAGCGCCAGCACCTGTCCGGTATGCGGATTAAGCGCCACCATCGCGACTTGTGGATAAACGATGTTGTCATCCACCGTTGCCGGAGCGTTCTTGGATGCACGATGCGTGTGCATCTTGGTCACCAGCTCATCCACGCGCTTCATGCCATCGTTCACGGCATCAGAAGCTGCCGCCTGCAGCTGCGGATCGAGCGAAGTATAGATACGCAAGCCCTGATGGTTGTATTCCGCGTCACCCAGCTTTTGCACAATCTGATCGCGCACAAGATCGACAAAATACGGGGCCTCGTTTGCGTCCACGCTCTGCGTAGCCAGCTTCAGCGGACTGGCCTTTGCCTCTTCACCCTGTTCTTTGGTGATGGCCCCCGTTTCGACCATCGCGTCGAGCACCATATTGCGGCGCTCCAACGCTCGCGTCGGGTGCCGGTAAGGATTGAGACGGCTGGGGCTCTGAATCAAGCCAGCCAGCAGCGCGGACTCCTGCAGATTGAGCTGGCGCACATCCTTGCCAAAATACGCTTGCGCGGCTTCGCCGAATCCGTTGATGGCAAAGCTGCCTTGTTGTCCCAGAGGAATCTGGTTGGCGTACATCTGGAAAATCTGCTGCTTCGTAAAGCGGTGTTCCAGCTGGAATGTGATGACAATCTCAATCAGCTTGCGTTTGAAGCGCTTCTCAGGCGTCAGGAAAAACCCGCGCGCGAGCTGCATGGTGAGCGTTGACCCGCCTTCACGGTAACGACGCGAGAGCAGGTCACTGCGGATAGCGCCAAGTATGCGGAAATAGTCGACACCACCATGCTCAAAAAAGCGCCTGTCTTCAATGGAAGTCACTGCCAGGATGAGATCGTGGGGTATCTCGTCGTAGGTCACCAGCCGACGTTTGGTGCGGGTTTGGTCGGAAAGCCCCGTAATGAGCAACGGTTCCAGCTCATAGGCAGCGAGTTGGTCGCCGTTGGTGTCGGTTATCTTGTTGACCGTGCTGCCTTCAAAGCTGATCGTCGCTGCGTCCGGAGCATGATATGACTGCGCCCCCGGATGGATAGTGATGCTCCCCGCATTCACCGAATACGTTCCCATGGGGGACACAGGGCTGGTGCCATCTTCGGTATAGCCTGCCGACCGAAGCTCCTGCGCCACAAAACTTGCCGTCAATTTCTGTCCCGGACGAACCTCGCGCGCTGCGGCATAGATCTTCGCTGTGTTCGCGAACAGCGGCTTTTCCAGCCGTTCGTCGACGATGTTCTTGTACTTGACGTAGTAAAAGCTGAAAACAGCAACAAAGAAGAGAAGAACAATGCCGGCAGCAAT
Organism: Alloacidobacterium sp.; assembly: GCA_035313725.1. GTDB lineage: Bacteria > Acidobacteriota > Terriglobia > Terriglobales > Acidobacteriaceae > Alloacidobacterium. The sequence goes on from DATGAD010000513.1 coordinate 1,743, forward strand.
GGCTGCAATCTGCAGAACCTTGCGGTTAAACACTTTGCCAGACGAGGACAATGGGGCGAGTTTTACTTTCAGGGCCAATGCGGACTACCACCTCTAATTTTAACGGTTCCAGGCCCATTTCGCGTCTCTACCGACGGCTAACAGAGAACGTTCCAGTCACAGCAACGGGCCAAATGTTGAAAGGACCATCTGTAAGACGCTGAATCCAGGAAAGAAGTAGTCTCCCATCGCCTTTGCAAATCGAAAAGTGTGTCTTTTCTGTAAAAGTCTGTAATCGAGGAAATCGACCGGCTCAAACCGCTTCGCACGTCATTTTGCCGTTCACCATGCGCAGCAACTGGAGCGGATTCTCATCCTGCAGCGCCTCCGGAAGCGCCGCCTGCGGCGAATTCTGGTAACAGACCGGTCTGGCAAAGCGGAAGATAGCTTGAGAGCCGACAGATGTTGAGCGGCCATCCGATGTCGCTGGGTAGGGCCCGCCGTGAATCATGGCGTCACAGACTTCCACACCCGTCGGGTAGCCATTGAATATAAGTCGTCCGACCTTCCGCTCGAGAACAGCAATCAGCTCCCGGTGCGTGGCGAAATCCTCTTCTGTGCCCAGCACGGCAGCCGTGAGATGCCCCTCAAGCTCTCGGGCGACTTCGAGGATCTGCTCCGGGCTCTCATACCGA
>DATGAD010000514.1:0-3021 GCA_035313725.1 Alloacidobacterium sp.
ATGATGTTTCTGCGTCGCTGCGGCAGCTGCTGATAAATCGCGATTGCTTTCGTCGAGCGATTTCGTGCTCCATTTGGACCTATAGTCGACTTGAACGAAGCCGCTTTGCGGCGGACGCATTCGCGTGCGGTTGATCGATTGGTGGTGGCGTTGATTTAGCTTGTGTCGCAGAGAAGGAGGATTCTCTGTGACCCATCTACGTCAGATCATGCTTGAGGAACTGGAGCGGCGCAACTACGCTCCGAAGACGATCCACTGCTACGTTCGCGTGGTTGAGCAGTTCGCCCGGCACTTTCACCGTTCGCCCGATCAACTGGGCTTGGACCACATCCGTCAGTACCAGGCAGAGTTATTGCGGCACAAGAAGCTGGCGCCGAACACGGTTGGCCAACATCTTGCAGCATTGCGCTTCTTCTACATTCAGGTGCTGAAAAGGGGTTGGAGCGCAGCCGAGACGCCGTATCCACGGCCGGTCCGCCGCCTGCCGCAGGTGCTCAGCCGGGAAGAGGTTGGGCGGTTGATCGATGCGGCGCAGTCACCCTTTCAACGGGCCGTGCTGATGACGCTTTACGCCACCGGTGGCCGCCGCGCTGAGGTGGCCACGCTCAAGGTCGACGATATCGACAGCCAGCGCATGGTGGTTCATATCCACGGCGGCAAGGGACGTAAGGACAGGGATGTCATGCTCAGTCCCAGGCTGCTCGACGCCTTGCGCAGCTACTGGCTCGCGAAGAAGCCACGCGTGTATCTGTTCCCGAGCAGCGCCGGGCACCGTGGAGTTGAGCAGCCTATTTCGGACAAGACGATCTGGAACGTCTGCAGGGTCGCGGCTCGTCGCGCTGGACTCGAGCACCGGCATATTCATCCACACACCTTGCGTCATTGCTTCGCCACCCATCTGCTCGAAGCAGGCGCCGACCTGCGCACCATTCAGATGCTGCTCGGACATCGTGATCTTGAAGAGACGACGATCTATCTGCACTTATCCAACAAGCATTTGAGCGCAACCGCCAGCCCGCTCGACATGCTCTCGCTGGCTACCCATGGAGCGCCGATACGCAGCGCCTGAGCCAGTCTCCGCTGGAGATGGCCGACATCGTTCGTTCCGCCGGACAGGACTTCATCGAGCGCAGCCGCAAGTGGATCAACGGCCAACATGAGAAGGTGCTTTTGGCGATCCTGCGTTGCCGCACCGCGGCGCTCGGCGGCCATCGCGATCGGTGTTCCGGCTGCGGACACACCGCCATCTCCTATAACTCGTGTCGCAACCGGCATTGCCCAAAGTGCCAGGGCAGCTCTCGCCTACGATGGCTGGAGCAACGGGAGCGCGAACTTCTGCCTACCCGCTATGTCCATGCGGTGTTCACGCTGCCGCGTGAACTGGCTCCGCTGGCACTTCAGAACAAGCGGCTGATATATAGCCTGCTCTTCCGTGCCAGTGCCGCCACGCTGATGGAGGTCGCTCGGGACCCTCGTCATCTCGGAGCCGAGATCGGCTTCTTCAGCGTGCTCCATACCTGGGACCAGCGTTTGCAGCATCATCCACATGTCCACTGCGTCATCGCGGCTGGCGGTCTCGCACGCGATCACTCCAGCTGGATCTCTGCCCGACGTTCCTTCTTTCTGCCCGTCAAGGTGCTCGGACGTGTCTTCCGTGGCAAGTTCGTCGCCGGTCTGAAGACGGCCTACCGCGAAGGCAAGATCGAGTTCCATGGTCATCTCACCCATCTCGCCGAGCCGCGCAGCTTCGCCGCCTGGCTCAGATGCCTGTTCCGGCACGACTGGGTCGTCTACTCCAAGCGTCCCTTCGGCGGACCCGAACATGCCCTGCGCTATCTCGGCGCCTACACCCACCGCGTCGGCATCTCCAACAGCAGGCTCATCGCGCTCGCGGACGGCAAGGTCACCTTCCGCTGGAGGGACTCCGCGCACGGCAACAAAAAGCGTCTGATGCATCTGCCGGTCGACGAGTTCCTGCGCCGCTTCCTGCTGCACCTGCTGCCATGCGGCTTCGTGCGCATCCGCAACTTCGGCTTCCTTGCTAACCGCCGACGAGCCACGCTGCTGCCGCTCTGCTTCCGACTTCTCCAGAGTGCATCGGAACCACCAACCCTACCACCGCGAGCCGACCGATCACCGGCCCCTCTCAAGTGCCCGCTCTGTGGCGCAACGATGCACGTCATCGAGCGACTCACAGCAGCCCAACTTCTCCTTCGTTCTCCGCCTTCAATAGACAGGCCTGCAGCGTGAACCCGCAACTCCAGACTCGAAATGGCCCCCATGCTCGCGCGTGGCTGCCCCTCTGCGCCTTCAGAGGTCTTTTACCGCACTGCGCTGAAGCCAGCGACGCACTTGGCAATCATGCCGTAGCGCGTTCTCCCATCGAGGCTGCTCTTCAAGCCCGACTCGCCACATCGAAACCCTGGAACCAGGCTCTCCTGAAACATCGCTAACCCGTTGAACGCCCATAGAGCAGTGGCCCGACAAAGCGCCTTCCTTCAAGTCGCTGTATCTGAACCGCCCGCAAACGGTGCCGCGCCGCCACACCTTCCCAGGCGGTCCAGATACAGCCCTAAGACTTCTAGTCCAAGTGAAAACCTGGATGGTCAGTGACTGACGCTCCTGTCGTCAGCATCTGGAGCCCCAGTGGCAGAGGAGGTCCCTCCGATAAAGTGACCGGCTCCGATTCCTAATCGTTGCGTACCGGAATCGCTGCGGATCAACACGTCTGCACTTCTGTGCTGGGCCTTGCCAGGATTTGCCGGAATTCTTGTCCTAATTCCAGCGACATCAATCAAAACCGCGAAAGGGTAGGCTTCGTCGCTTAGCCGACATAAAATCGCCAAATGACAGTTTTCGTTCAGCCCGGAGACAGACCAGAGAGCCTAAAAGAGGAAGTCGCGATAATCCCTTCCGGAGTGAGGGCAGAGCAACAGAATGGCCGTTTGATTGTGTACGATGCTCAAGACCACGTCATTGGGGATTTTGGGACAGTCATCTGGTGGTTTGTTGGGCGCATTA
>DATGAD010000515.1:0-7447 GCA_035313725.1 Alloacidobacterium sp.
AGTGAACGGAACGATCACCGTTGACGTAAAGTTTGATGGGCCCCTGCCTCCGGGCGCGGTGCCTCAACTGAGCGTGGATGGAGTCATCGATCAGGAACGGATAGCAGATACGCTGAAAGTTGGTCGTCCGGCCTTCGGGAACCCGGACAGCACGATCAGCCTGTTCAGGTACGATCCGGATGGCAAGACGGCTCAGCGGACGCAGGTGAAGGTGGGCAAGGCCTCGGTCACGGAAATCCAGATTCTGGATGGTCTGAAAGAAGGCGACCGGGTGATTCTGTCAGATATGTCACGGTACGACGCCACGGATAAAGTTCGTCTGGAATAGCGGAAAAAGCGAGGAGCGAGGTAGACATGGATAATACACAAGCGTTGATCAATATTGAGGGTCTGACGAAGGTTTTCTACACGGATGAGATTGAGACGCACGCGCTCTCGGGGATTCATCTCGTCGTTAACAAGGGCGAATATGTCGCGATGCAGGGGCCGTCGGGCTGCGGCAAATCGACGCTGCTCTCGATTATCGGGCTGCTCGACACGCCAACCGCAGGCAAGTATCTGCTGAACGGGCATGCGGTCGAGAACCTGAACTTCGCGCAGCGCTCGCGCATCCGCAACCAGGAGATCGGCTTCATCTTCCAGAGCTTCAACCTGATCGGCGACCTCACGGTTTACGAAAACGTTGAACTGCCTCTTACTTACCGCACCGGCATGTCGGCGGCGGAGCGCAAGCGCCGCGTGCAGGAATCGCTTGAGCGCGTGAGCATGGCGCACCGCATGAAGCACTATCCTTCACAGCTCTCCGGCGGTCAACAGCAGCGTGTCGCTGTGGCGCGCGCTCTGGCTGGTTCGCCGTCCATCCTGCTGGCTGACGAGCCTACCGGAAACCTGGATTCGCGCAACGGCGAAGCAGTGATGGAGCTGCTGGCAAACCTGCACAAGGACGGCGCGACAATTGTAATGGTGACGCACGATCCTCGCTTTGCCCGCCACGCTGAGCGGAATATTCATCTCTTTGACGGCAAGGTCGTGGCCGAAGGAGATGCGCTCGAACAGGTGCTGGAAGCGCGGTAATCACACAATTCCGAGTAGGGTTTACATTGGGCGCGGCTTTTATCAAGCCGCGCCAACAGCAGGGTTTTGTCTCAAGGCGACCGCTCGGCTGCAGGTAGGGTTTCTCGTTTTGCTTTTTCTCGACGTGCTTGGATCGAGATGACATCTCTTGGGATGGCGCATAATCCCAACGAGGGAATTGATCTCCATGATTGAACTGAAAAATACCGAACGCAGCTACAAGACAGGAGCGGGGCAGACGTGGGTGCTGCGCCGCATTAATCTCACGATTCAGGAAGGTGAGTTTCTCACCATCATGGGGCCTTCGGGCGCGGGCAAGTCATCGCTGCTGAACGTGCTGGCGCTGCTCGATGACCAGTGGCTGGGCGAGTACTGGTTGAAGGACCAGCCGGTGCACAAGATGAACCGCAAGCAGCGCGCGGAGCTGGCGAAAAAGAATATCGGCATGGTTTTCCAGAGCTACCACCTGCTCGATGATCTGACAGTGCAGGAGAATATCGACCTGCCGCTGTCCTATAAGGACATTCCACGCCAAGAGCGGCAGGGACTGGTGGCCGATACGCTGGATCATTTTCAGATTGTCGGCAAGAAGGACTTATACCCGTCGCAGCTTTCCGGCGGTCAGCAACAGCTTGTAGGCATTGCGCGCGCGGTGATTCACAAGCCCGCGCTATTGTTGGCCGATGAGCCGACCGGCAATCTGCATTCAAGCCAGGCAAAGGAAATCATGGAGCTTTTCCGCGAACTGAACCAGCAGGGAACGACGATCGTTCAGGTAACGCATTCGGAAGTGAATGCCGGGTACGGCAGCCGCATCATCGAGGTGCGCGACGGCTGGATGGTGAAGGACACGGCACATCCGGAACTGGGCGCGGAGGTGAGCGCATCGTGAAGAGTGGGTTCCGGATTCAGCAGCAGTTGGCGGCGGTTGCTCTTTGCTGCCTGGTTTCTTCGAGCACTCTGGCGCAGCAGACGGCGCCTTCAACTCCGCAGCAGCAGCCTGAGCCGCAGACAGCTCCCGCATCTACTCCGGATGCACCGAGCGCGACACAGCAGCAGGTAACGCCAATCAGCATCGCGCAGCAGGACAAGCTGGCGCAGCAGTCGATTGGCACTCCGCCTCCGTTTCAGGTGCAGATGCCGCACTCGCACAATCCGTTTGCTCCATACAGGCCGGATACGGTACCCCCGTTAAATCTGACGAACTCGCCGCGTCTGCAGAGCCTGATTCGCGAGGGCAAGCTGTATCTGTCATTGAAAGACGCGATCGCGCTGGCTCTCGAAAATAATCTCGACCTGGCATTCTTCCGTTACACACTGCCGATTGCTGCTACTGATCTTGCTCGTACCAAGGCCGGAGGCGTGGCCAACGGCGTCAACGTAAGCGTTTCATCGGGAACTCCGGGTGGCGGCAGCAATGCCTTCGGTGCTGGCTCGACCACGGGCGGAGCGGGAAGCTCGAGTGGCGGAGCAGGATCGGCGGGTGCTTCGGGTGGCGGCGCCGGAGGCCTGGTGCAATCGACTCTGGGCGTCGGCACCCAGGTACATGGTCGAGATCCGCAACTTTTTTCGCAGGCCTGGTTAGACCACACAACAACACAGCTTACGAACACGGTCACTACCGGTACCTCGTTCTTTCAACAGAACACCTGGGAAGTCCAGGCGTATTACTCGCAATATTTTTCCTTGGGGACGAGTGTGCAGGTGTATTACACGGGCTTGCGGCAAGCCACGAACAACTTGTTCAATGCGACTAATCCAACGCTGCAATCAGGCTTTCAGGCCTTTGTCTACCAACCGGTTCTTGCAGGCTTTGGACTGGCGACGAACAACCGCTATATTCGCATTGCGAAGAAGAACCAGCAGCTGAGCGATCTTGGCTTCAAAGCGCAGGCGATCGCGACTATCTCACAGGTAGAAAACATCTACTGGAATCTGGTAAGCGCTTATCAGGACGAGCAGGTGAAGGAACGCTCGCTGCAGTTTGCAAACCAGACACTCGATGACGACAAGAAGCAGCTCGATATGCAAGCGATTCCGGCGATGCAGGTGATGAAGGACCAATCTGCAGTAGCAACAGCTGAAGGCGATCTGACCGTCGCCAAGGCGAGCCTGAAGCTGAATGAGCTGTATATCAAGAATGCTCTAACGAAGGCGATTGACGATCCTCAACTGGAGGATATGCCGGTAATCCCACTGGATCTAAACGGAACCCCGGACGCAAATGAGAATAAGCCCATGGAGACTCTGATTGCCGAGGCCGAGAAGAATCGGCCTGACGTATCCATGGACCAACTTGCCATGGAGAGAGCGCAGATTAGTTTGAAAACCATCAAGAACGAGCTGTTGCCTTCGCTCACCCTGTATGGGGAATATGCAGGCGTTGGTTTAGCGGGTGTGCCGAATCCAGATTGCAACCCCAATAATGGCTGTATTCCAGAAACAACACTGCCGAACGGCTTTGGGGGTGCGGTCCAGAACACGTTCAATTACACAGCGCCTGAATACCAGGTGGGCTTTGAGCTTTCCATCACGCTGCGTAACCGGGTAGCGAAGGCTGACCAGTTCCGTTCGGTTCTGGAATACCGGCAGAGCGAAATTCAGTACGAACAGCAGAAGAAGAGCATTCGTTTCGATGTGCGCAACTCGCAATTCGCACTGCAGCAGGCGCGTGCCAGAGTCGATGCGGCTATAAAAGCGCGTGATCTGGCGCAAAGCACCTTCAACATTACGAAGCAGGAACAACAGCTGGGATCGAAGTCGAGCCTCGACACGCTGGCATCGGCTCACGATCTGGCGGTTGCGCAGTCTGCGCTGTTTACTGCGCAGGCGGCCTATGAGCAGGCAAAAGTCTATATCGATCAGGCGACGGGAGAAACGCTGGATCGCATGGGCGTTTCGATTGACGACGCCAAGCTCGGCGTTGTCGCGCACATGCAACCGTAAAGTGCGGTTGACGGTATACTCAGGTCTTTGATGGCCATAACCCCACAACTCGGCGGAGCAGAAAGCGGCGTTCTCAATTCGCATGCTCCGCGCGTTTTAATCGCAGACGATCAACCCCATATTCTCGATGCATTGGAACTGCTGCTGGAGCCGGAAGGCTTCCATGTAGAGAAGGCGCGGTCGCCCATGATGGTCCTGGAGGCGCTGCAGTCCGGCTCCTTTGACGCGTTGCTGGTCGATCTGAACTACACGCGGGACACAACCTCGGGCAAGGAAGGCCTTGACCTGCTGACGCAGATCAAGGCACTGGACAGCCATGTTCCGATCATCGTGATGACGGCGTGGGCGAATGTCGAAGTTGCCGTCGAAGCGATGCGGCGTGGCGCTCGCGATTTTATTCCCAAGCCCTGGGACAATGCCCGCCTGCTGACCATCCTGCGGACGCAGATCGATCTCCATCATGCCGTCAAACGCGCCTATCGGCTTGAAGCCGAGAACCGCATGCTGCGCGGGCAGAACCTCCCCGACCTGATTGCGACCGCACCCGCAATGCAGCCAGTGCTCAGCACCGTTACGCGCATCGGGCCATCGGACGCGAACGTTCTGATCACAGGCGAGCATGGGACCGGTAAAGAGGTTGTAGCGCAGATGCTGCATGGGCTGTCGCAGCGTGCTTCGCGTTCGCTGGTTGCGGTCAACACGGGTGCGCTGCCGGAAGGCACATTTGAAAGCGAATTGTTTGGCCATGTGAAAGGCGCGTTCACAGACGCGCGCACGGAGCGCATTGGACGCTTTGAGCTTGCCGACGGCGGCACGCTCTTTCTCGACGAGATTGCCAACGTGCCCATGCGACAGCAGGCGAAGCTGCTGCGCGTGCTCGAAACAGGCGAGATGGAGCGGGTCGGCTCATCCAAGACGCGGCGCGTGAATGTGCGCGTATTGTCGGCGACCAATGCCGATCTGCACGTCGAGGTCGAGCAGGGACGCTTCCGCGGCGATCTTTTATTCCGTCTCAATACAGTCGAGATTCACCTGCCGCCATTGCGCGAGCGTCGCGAAGATATTCCACTTCTCGCTGCGCATTTTCTGAACCGGTATGCCTCGCGCTATCGCAAACAGATGGAAGGCATCGATCCTTCGGCCCTGCAGGTGATGCTGCAACATGCGTGGCCGGGCAACGTGCGCGAACTCGACCATACAATTGAGCGCGCCGTGCTGATGGCGCGTGGGACAAGAATCGAAACGTCGGACCTCGGGCTGAACCAGGCGCGCGCGTCTAGCCAGGCACTTGAAGATATGAGCCTGGAGTCTGTAGAGAGTATTCTCATCCGCAAGGCGCTGACTCGCTGTAATGGCAATGTGAGTCAGGCTGCCGAGGCGCTCGGGTTAAGCCGTGGCGCCTTGTACCGGCGGATGGAGAAGTATGGCATCTAGGAACAGACGCGATCACAATCACAGGAGAACGGCGGCCACGAGCAAAATCCCGCGCGAGGGATTCAGCTTCGAGGTCAAGATCAAGATCCTGATTGCGTCGCTATGCATTCCTATTTTTGTGCTCTGCGGTGTTCTGCTCTGGATTGAGCAGGTCTCTCCCTCTCTTATTATCGGTTCGTTGACGACGCTGGCCTTAGTGGTCATGCTGGTGGCGTCCATCTTTCTGGAACAGGTGGTTCGCCCGTTGCAGACGCTCGCCAACGTGGTGGCAGCGCTGCGGGAAGAGGATTTCTCGTTTCGGGCGCGCGGAGCGGCTCCGCAGGATTCGCTGGGCGAACTTGCCATTGAGATCAATCAGCTTGCCGATGCCATGCAATCGCAGCGGTTGAGCGGTCTTGAAGCCGTTGCGCTGTTGCGGCGTGTGATTCTCGAAATGGATGCGCCGGTGCTGGCTTTTGATGAACTGAGCGCACTGCGAGTGGTGAATCCGGCGGCTGAACGTGTGCTGCACCTGATTGCTGCGCGCGATTTGGGGCGCACTGCCGATGAACTGGGATTGCGCAAGATTCTGGATGAGCCGGACGAGGGCATCACCACGATTGAAGACCAAGGCCAGCAGGCGCGCTGGATGGTGCGGCGCAGCAGCTTCCGCCAGCGCGGGGTTCCGCATACGCTGCTGGTGCTTTCTGACGTAAGCTCCGCACTTCGCGAAGAAGAGCGGCTGGCGTGGCGCAGGCTGATTCGCGTTCTTGGACACGAGCTGAGCAATTCGCTTGCGCCGATCAAGTCGATTGCCGGCAGCCTGAGCTCGCGCCTTTCCCAACTGCCGCCGGACAGTGCCGCCAGTTTCGAGCGTGGGTTGAATGTGATTGAGAGCCGGGCCGAGTCTTTGAACCGATTTGTGCAGGCTTACCGGCAGCTTGCGACGTTGCCCGCACCGGTTGTGAAGCGGGTGCCGCTTCCGGAGCTGCTGGATCGGGTCGCAGGGCTGGAGACGCGCTTGACCGTAGAGGTTGAGGACGCGCAGCCTGTCAGCCTCAAAGCGGACCCTGACCAGATGGAGCAACTGCTCATCAACCTTGTGAAGAACGCCGTGGATGCGGCGGTCGATGAGCGTGAAGAAGCCGGGCTGGTGAGCAAGCCCGCGGTGACAATTCGCTGCAAGAGCGCAGGCGATATGGTTTCCATTCTGATTGAAGACAATGGCCCCGGCCTGACGAATCCCGGCAACCTGTTCGTACCGTTTTATACGACGAAGAAAAGTGGCACAGGTGTTGGGCTAGTGCTGGCACGGCAGATTGCCGAGGCCCACGGCGGTTCGCTGGAACTGCGAAACCGCACGGATGCGATCGGATGCCAGGCCGAGGTGAGAATTCCAATCGCAGGTGCAGCGGCGCAGATAGCTGAAACGCCCTTGCTGCGAATGTAGATCCGGGGGAAAGGATTCTATGTGTCCTGTGTGTCCATCCCTGCTTCACGTCTTTTCCAGTGCTTGGCGAGTGGATACGCATCGTTGTCGGACTTGCCCCACGCCTCCCAGTCCTTTTCTCTCTTAGATGAATTGCAGATTGAGCAAAGAAACTGCAGATTTCTCAGATCGTTCTTCCATATCTCACTCGAATGGACTATTCCAGTTTTAGGGTTGTAAATCGAGCCGGTTGAAATTCGAACATAGCCGCCCATGGCATTAATCCTGACATCTGCCAGATGGTTCAATAGCCCATCCAACACCAGGAAGCGATCCGGCCCTAGAAGTCCCAGGTTTGTCTGGGTGTATCGAGCCTGTGACTTAATGTGATCCAGGCTGAAAAGAACTAAAGGCAGGTTGCGATTGCAGCCCGGACACTTAACATATTCTTCGACACCTGCGCCGAAATCTTGGAAACCATTTGCGAAAACCACCGCCTGGTTCTTGATGACAGTCTTTGTGTTATCCCAGTTCACCGAATTGTTACCGGACGTAATGACGTAGATTTTCTTAGGCATGATCCCA
>DATGAD010000516.1:0-3439 GCA_035313725.1 Alloacidobacterium sp.
TTGTCGCTTCTATCGCGCATGAACTCGCACAGCCCATCACAGCCACAACCAATAACGCCAAGGCATCTCTGCGATGGCTTCAGCGCGACCCGCCCGATCTGACGCAAGTTCGAAAAGGGACGGAAAGCATCATCGATGCGGGCATTTTTGCCTCGGAAATCATCAACCGTCTGCGATCACTGTACAAGAAGGCCCCGTCCAAACGGGAGCCAGTCGCGATAAATGAGGTCATCGGCGAAATGGTTCTGCTGCTGCGGAGCGAAGCGAGCGGGTACGCCGTTTCGATTCCTACGGACCTTACCGCCGATCTTCCCAAAATCACGGCGGACCGGGTGCAACTGCAGCAGGTACTGATGAACCTCATGCTCAATGGTATCGAGGCGATGAAGGAGACCGGCGGAGTGCTCACGGTCAAGACGGGACGAGGCGAGGGCGGTCAAGTGCTGATCTCAGTCAGCGACACTGGAGTAGGATTGCCGGCCGGAAGAGCGGACGAGATTTTCAATCCCTTCTTCACCACGAAACCTCAAGGCACCGGCATGGGGCTGGCGATCAGCCATTCCATCGTGGAATCGCATGGTGGCCGTTTGTGGGCCACATCTCACGACGGACGAGGCGCGACGTTTCATTTCACTCTGCCTACCGCAGTCGTGGAAGTGTCGCCAAAACGTGAGTTTCCTAGCTCCTCGTCGTAGGGTTCGTACAAATGAATCCTGTAGTGCTCTGAAAAGTAAGCGTGTGGAGTTCCCCTCTTGACGCGGTCGAGCGTATCAGTTTTGAAGTGCCCACTTGTTTTTTAGTGGGCACCTCAAGCGTGTGGCTAGGCGGCTTGTGAGGATTGGGTCTGAAGAGAAGGTGCAAGATTCCAGGGCAAGAGTTCTTCGATGCGACTGACGGGATGGTCAGCGATCTGGGCGAGCACGGTGCGGAGATAGAGTTCAGGATCGAGTCTATTTAGTTTTGCCGATCCGATGATGCTGTACATGGATGCGGCACGCTCGCCACCGCCATCGGAGCCGACGAACAAGTAGTTTTTCCTGCCAAGAGCGACGGCGCGGAGCGCTCTTTCGGCAGCGCTGTTGTCGATCTCCAGTCTTCCGTCGATCGTGTAGCGCGTGAGGGCGCGCCAACGCGAGAGCGCGTATCGAAGCGCAGCTGCGGTTTCGCTCTTCACTGACAGGGAACGGAGCGCCTTCTCCATCCATTTGCGCAACTCATCAAGCAGTGGTCTGGCACGTATCTGGCGAATGTTCAACCTCACATCAGCCGGCTTGCCGCGTATCTCATCTTCGATAGCGTAGAGAGCACCGATCCTTGCCAGTGCCTCGCTCGTTGTGGGCGAAGCGTGAATGACATGGATCTCGTGGAACTTGCGCCGGGCATGTGCCCAGCAGGCTACTTCATAGATGGCGCCATCCCCATACAGGTGATGAAACCCGGCATAGGCGTCCGCCTGCAGGCCGCCCTTGAAGTTCTTGAGGTGCCCTCTCGGATGTTCGCCCTTGCGATCCTCTGAGTACGCGAACCATACAGCCGGCGCGGTGTCTTCACCGGCGGGCCTATCGTCGCGCACGTAGGTCCAGAGCCGACCCGTTTTGGTCTTGCCACTGCCAGGCGCAAGCACCGGCATCGGTGTGTCATCGGCGTGAAGCTTGTCGCCTGCGAGCACATGCTTCTGAATCGCGCTGACCAACGGAGATAGCAACTCACTTGCTGCGCCGACCCAACCAGCCAAGGTGGAGCGCTCAATCTCAACGCCCTGGCGGGCGTAGATCTCTGACTGACGATAGAGAGGCAGATGATCAGCGAACTTCGAGACCAGTACATGGGCCAGCAACCCGGGTCCGGCAAGACCACGCTCGATCGGACGGGATGGCGCAGGCGCTTCAACGACGCGGTCACACCCGCCGCAGGCGAACTTCGGCCGTACATGGCGAATGACCTTAAAGCTCTCGGGGATGTACTCCAGTTGCTCGGCGACATCTTCACCGAACTGGCGCAGGTGGCCCCCGCAATCGGGGCAGCAGTTGCCGTGAGGAAAGTGAGTGATAACTTCGCGTGGAAGATGTTCTGGAAGTGGCTTGCGCCGAGAGCGCGTCTTCGGCTCATCAGCCGGCGTTACCCGTTCCACCGCGGCTCCCATCTCAGCCTGAGAGGATTCCAACTCTTCCAGGTGGAACTCAAGCTGTTCGAGCTGAAGAACAATCTTCTCGCTCTTGGCGCCGAACATCATGCGTCGCAGCTTCTCGATGACCAGCCTCAGATGCTCGATCTGCTCGCTGCCTGAACGCAGTTCCTGACTCTGTTCGGAGAGCATCTTCCGTTGGCTCTCGAGCTCAGCTTCGAGAGCAGCAAGCTCAGCCTGATGCACAAGGATAAGGGCCTTCAGAGCTTCTCGATCGAGCGCGTCGAGATCCGGCAACTGAGCGGCATCCATGAACGCAGTATGCCATCAGTCGTGATGAGAATGCATCCACAAAACCAGCATGAATAAAGAGGAATCATGCTTGTCAATCACACTACAACCTCAGGCGTCCAGGTTCTCTGCGGCCTGCGCCAATCGATGCCTTCCAGCAGCATCGAAAGCTGCGCACGCGTCAGACAAACGGTTCCTTCTATAGCCTGCGGCCAGATGAAGCGGCCTCGCTCCAACCGCTTCGCAAAGAGACAAAGACCATCGCCGTCCCACCACAATAACTTGACGATGTCACCACGGCGTCCACGGAAAACGAAAACATGACCGGAGAACGGTTGCTGTTCCAGTACGGTCTGCACTTGCGCACTCAGGCCATCGAAGCCGCGCCTCATATCGGTCACTCCGGCGGCGATCCATATCCTCGTTCCAGTGCGGAGCTCGATCACTTGCGCAAGCTCTCAAGAATCGAACGCAACAGCAACGGATCAGCGCCGCTCTCCACGCTGATCATCGCCCGGCCTGGAAACTCGATGTGAATCGCACCGCCTGAGGTCCGCGGTCCCTTCGCGTCAGCCTCTCGCGTCTCGCTGGCCATCTCACTTGGAGCAGATAACATAATAGGAAGCAACCCCGTCGATGACGCAGACGGCTCGATCAGTTCGCCTCTCTTCAGTGCACGACGCCACTTGAACACCTGGTTCGCGTTCACTCCGTGAGCACGCGCCACCAACGCCACACTCGCACCGGGTTCGAACGTTAACTCTGCGATCCGGCGCTTCTCCGATACCGCCCGATATCTGCGAACCCGACCCCCTACTTCTTCTGCATCAACCATGACGACATAGTCGAGCTCACACCCCAACCAGTACCAGAGGGGAAGACAGGACGCTTACGCTGCACCAGACGAAGAAGGGCAACCAGTGGTACTTCGGCATGAAGGCGCACGTGGGGGTGGACAGCAAGACCTAGGGAACCTCTGAAGAACTCCCGCAACCTCGGTTTAGGCGGTTAGAGTGATAGGTG
>DATGAD010000517.1:0-4978 GCA_035313725.1 Alloacidobacterium sp.
AATGAACAAATGCCTCCCAGCCGGATCGTCAACTGCGGTCCGGCTTTTTCTTCATTTGCTATGTTGTATCCAGTCCGAAATAATGATTTTGTCGTGAATGCAGGTATGCCGATTTTTGCTTCGCATAGAAACAGACTTCTCTTTATCCTTGTGTTGCTGTACATCGTCGCTACCGCCGGAGCCGTAGCGCAATCTGCCGACGATGAAGTTACTCCGCAGGTGCAGGAACTCTACGCACAGGCCAAGGCGGCTCAACAGCGCGGCGACGACGCTACAGCCATTCAGAAATACCGCGCAATGTTGAAGCTGGCCCCACATCTTGCTCCCGCCTACAACAATCTCGGCATGCTCTATTTCAGCAAACGCGATTACTCTCAGGCGGCGCAGGTACTTGAACAGGGACTGAAACTGAACCCTAATATGCCAACCGCATCTGCGATGCTCGGCCTTAGCTACTCACGGATGGGCGAAAATGAAAAGGCGGAGCCGCTCCTCGAAGCTGCGGTGCGTGCGAATCCAAATGACGACAATGCGCAGATGGCGCTGGCGCGCACCCTCATCAATATGGGACGATACGACGAAGCCACGCCATATCTGAGAAGTTTTCTCGAGCGCAATCCCAAAGATCAGCAGGCGTGGTATCTGCTTGGCAAGACTTACCTTCATCTTTCCGAAGATGCGCTAGGCAAAATCAACCAGATCGACCCCAACTCGGCCACTGCGCACATCGTTGCCGGCGAAGTTGACGAGAGTATGCGCAACTACGATGGGGCGCTCGTCGAATACAAGAAGGCCATTGACCTGGAGCCGCAACAACCCGGCACACACGCCCGGATGGGAAATGTATTCTGGCTTACCGGCAAGTGGGAATCGGCTGAGACTGAATTCAAAGCTGAGTTGACGAATGATCCGAACAACTGCACCGCCCGCTGGAAGCTGGCCAACTCTATGCTCGAAGCTAACGCGCCTGCGCAGGACGCGCTCACCGAGCTGAACCGCGCCATCGAGCAGTGTCCAACCCTGATGCAGGCTCGGGTGGACCGCGCCCGCGCACTGGTAAAACTGGACAAGCACAACGATGCGTTGCCCGACCTGCTCCTCGCGGAAAAGGACAGCCCGAACGAGCCATCAATCCACTTCCTACTGTCCAGTGTCTACAAAGCACAGGGCAAGACTGCCGATGCACAGCAGGAACTGCGCACTTATGGACGGTTGCAGCGGGAAGCAAGCGAAGCTGTCGCAGGGCAAGCGAGCGATGCCATTAACATCAAGAGCACATCTCATTAGAACCCTGGTCACCTTGATATTCCGGCTCCCGGTTCTGTCTGTTGCCCTCCTGCTCTTCCTTGGAAGGCCGACATACGGAATATCCCAGCAGCAGATGTCGTCGCAGCAGGGTGGTGTCAGCACTGGCGGCGCTTATGCGCCCGTGCATGATGCCGAGCATCGTCCGATTACAGCTGGAGGCTTTGTCGATCAGGGCCCGGTCGTCTTCAAGGATGTTTCCCAATCCTCCGGTCTCACCACGTGGCGCTACACCGGGGGAACTCCCGCGAGAGCCTACATTGTCGAATCGCTCGGAAGCGGCGTAGCCCTGCTCGACTACGACAACGACGGCTGGCTTGATATTTACCTTGTCAACGGGATGACCTACGAAGCAATGGGCGGCAAGGCGCCGCCGCCGCATGCCGCGCTCTTCCATAACAATCGCGACGGTACATTCACCAACGTCGCCGAGAAAGCCGGTGTGACAAACGAGCGCTGGGGAGTAGGCGTAGCGGTCGGCGATTACGACAACGACGGCTGGCCCGATCTCTATGTCACCAACGTAGGCAAGAATCGGCTCTATCACAACAATCACGACGGCACCTTTACCGATGTAGCGGAGAAAGCGGGCGTGGCGCTCGGCACATGGTCCACCGGCCCAACCTTCGGCGACTACGACGGAGACGGCAGGCTCGACCTCTTCGTGCCCGGCTATACGCAATACGACTTCAACGATCCCCCGGCGGTCGGCTCAAAGTCAGTCGTCTCCAATACCTGCCTGTATCGCGGTGTCAGCGTCTTCTGCGGTCCGCGCGGGCTCAAAGGCGAGCACGATCACCTCTTCCACAACAACGGAGACGGCACGTTCACCGATGTCAGTGTCAAAGCTGGGGTCTCCGATCCGCCCGGCTACTATGGGCTTGTGTCTCTTTTCGTCGATCTCAATGATGACGGTAAGCCGGACTTGCTCGTTGCCAATGACTCAACGCCGAACTATCTCTACCGCAACAAAGGCGACGGCACATTTGAGGACCTGAGCTTCGAATCAGGCTACGCCGTCAACCACGACGGCCGCGAGACTGCCAGCATGGGCATAGCGGTCGGTGACTACCAGAACAATGGCCGTCTCGACATTCTCAACACAACGTTTTCCGATGACTACAAGGTGCTCTATCGCAACAACGGCGATCTGGACTTCGCCGACATAAGCTATGACGCAGGCATCGCCACTGCAACCATCCCGTTTCTAAGCTGGGGCGACGCCTTCATCGACTACGACAACGACGGCTGGAAGGACATCTTTATTGCCAGCGGCCACGTCTACCCGCAGGTAGACAAGAATGACTGGGGCACAAGCATGGCCGAGCGCCCGCTGCTCTTCCGAAACATTGGAGGAAAGAAATTCGAGCTTGTGCCTCCGGTGAAGGGAAGCGGCCTTGCGGACGTGATCTCCGCCCGCGGAGCAGCCTTCGGTGATCTCTTCAACGACGGAAAGATCGATGTCGTCATGAACAACATCGATTCGTCACCCACTCTGCTCCGCAACGTCAACAACGATCAACATCACTGGATCGAATTCAAGCTGATTGGAGGCCCAAAGAGTCCACGCGACGCAGTGGGAGCCGCGATTTTTTTCAGCGCAGGAAACATCAGGCAACGGGGCGACGTTCTGAGTGGTGGCAGCTTCGCGTCGTCCAATGATCCTCGTGTTCACTTCGGCCTCGGAGATGCCACCGCTATCGATGCCGTAGAAATCCACTGGCCGAGCGGTTCTGTGCAGAAAGTCACAGCTCCCGCCGTCGATCGCATCTATACAGTTGAAGAGGGTAAGGGAATCACTGCGTCACTTTGCGCAACCTGCAACACCGGAAAAGGGCCAGAAACAAAGTGATGCGGACTATATCCAGGTCTGTGATTTTGCTTGCCACATGGATGTGCTTCCATCTCTTTGTAGCAAAGGCACAGCAGCCTGCAACAGCCTCACCAGTCCGAAACGCCGATGCTGCCTGCGCCGGTTGCCATCGCGAAATCTTTGAGAAATACCTGAGCACACCAATGGCAAACGCCAGCGGTCAGGCACTCGAAAAATTCCAACCAGGCACGCTGAACCACAAAGCATCAGGAGTTACATACCAGCTGTTCATTCGCGATCAACAGGCCATGCTCAGCATTCAAAGTGCGCGCAATCCTTACGCGAGCCAGGAGCGCAAGCTCGACTACTTTTTTGGCTCAGGTCATCTCGGCATCACTTATCTGTATTCCGTTCACGGGTATCTTTTCGAGTCGCCCGTCGCCTACTACTCCTCTTCGCGTTCTTACGACATGAAGCCGGGGCTCGAATCCATCGCGGAAATGCCACCCGCGTTGCCCATGCAGGCGGGCTGCCTGCGCTGCCACATGAGCGCAGTGCAGCAGAGCGACCCAGGCACCATCAACCACTACTCTGGATTGCCCTTCCTGCACGCCGGCATTACCTGCGAAGCCTGTCACGGCGATACACAGCGTCACGTAGCAACGGCAGGCAAAGCCGCTGTCACCAACCCGGCAAAACTCGACGCAGACCGGCGAGATTCGGTCTGCATCAGTTGCCATCTCGAAGGCGATATTTCCGTCGAGCGCCCGGACCATTCCGCCATTGATTACAAGCCGGGCGACTCCATCTCCGAGTATCTTTCGTTCTTCGTTTATGAAGGAAAAGACGCAACGCGGCGCGGCGTAAGCGAAGTCGAGCAGCTCAGCATGAGCAAATGTAAGCGCTCAAGCGGCGACAGAATGTCCTGCACAAGCTGTCACAATCCGCACTATACACCGGCCCCACCGGCGCGAGCCGCGTTCTATCGAAGCAAATGCCTCACATGCCACAGCGACACGGCCTTCGCCACATCGCATCATCCTGAAAATCCCGACTGCACCAGCTGCCACATGCCACGCAGCGGCGCGGAGAACATTCCTCATGTAGCGTGGACAGATCATCGCATCCGAAGAATCCCTGACGCCGGCGAGACGATGAAAGATACAGGTGACGGTGACACGCTCACACCAATTTTCTCTCCACGCGCATCGAAGCGCGATGTCGCGCTCGCCTACTACAATGCCGTTCTCGAAGGAAACTTCGCCCTGCAGGAAAAGGCATATCAGTCACTCGAAGAACTCCGACCCGAGATCGCACGAGACAGGGAGGCGCTCAACGCCCTCGGCATCACGAGCGAAAAACGCGGCGATTTCAAACAAGCCACCGAACTTTTCGAACGAGTTCTGAAATTCGATCCGCAAAATCTGACAGCTCTTTCGAACCTGGGTACGCTGCGGGCAAAATCCGGAGATCTGCAAGGCGCCATCGCCCTCTGGCAGCCGGCATTTGACCGCAACGAAGACGTTGTTGGGCTGGCAAAAAACCTGGCGCAGGTGCAATGCATGACCGGCGATCCAGCCTCCGCCCGAACTACGCTCGAAAAAACGCTTCTGTACAGTCCCGGTCTTCAGGACGTGCGGCAGATGATGGTTCAACTTCCATCCTGCACCCTCTCGAAACAATAGAATGAACTCACGCGGCAATATGGCGAAGCTATTTCATTGCGACAAATTTCTGCAGTGCATGTGTGTATTCACCATCTGCGCTGGTTGTTGTTCATTTCCAGCCCCTGCGCTTCACGCGCAGCAGTCTGCATCTGCGGACACAACTGATCCGCTCCACTCGGTCCGTGATCTTCTC
>DATGAD010000518.1:0-2224 GCA_035313725.1 Alloacidobacterium sp.
GGCGCAATGATGAATTGGGCCTGCTGGTGCGTGACTTTAATGCGATGGCTGGCCGCATTGAAGAGCTCATATCCCGTCAGCAACAGCTTATCTACGACATTTCCCATGAATTACGTTCGCCCCTGGCAAGACTGAATGTGGCGCTGGACCTGGGCCGCGAGAGAAAGGGCAGCGACTCCGCCTTCGATCACATGGAGCAGGACATTGACTGCATGAGCGAGATGATTGGCCGCATGCTCACGGTGGCAAAACTCGACACTTCGTCAACAGAGGTGCAGATGACGCGGGTCGATCTTGGTGAATTGGCGTCACGAGTGGTGCGCAGCGCCGAATTTGAATTACGCGAGCGTGATAATGCGGTCCGATTCACTATGCGCGAGGAGTGCTTTGTGCACGGGAACGCAGAACTATTGCAGAGCGCAATTGAAAACATCATCCGAAATGCGGTCCGCTATACCAGCTCCGATGCTTCGGTCGAGGTTCAACTGCAGCATGTGGAGAAGGTCGGTGACTCTTTCATTCTCCTATCTGTACGAGATTACGGCACGGGAGTTCCGGGGGCAGAGCTTTCCAATATCTTTCGGCCGTTTTATCGCGTCGCAAACGATCGCGACCGTCAGTCGGGCGGAGCCGGGCTGGGGCTGGCAATTGCCGATCGTGTCATTCGTGTCCATCGAGGCACGATTCATGCTCAAAATGCCTCTCCTCACGGCCTGCGTGTGGATATTCTTCTACCTGCCGCCAAATGATAGTAAATTTGATTGTCGACGAATCGTCGAACGCATTCGGTGCCGGGCTGGAGGTGCGCATGATGCGCCACGATCAGCAAACTACCATCTTCGGAATAGTTTTCTGGCTTCTGTTTCTCACCTCGATTGCTCTTGGAAGTTTTACGCGCTACCAATGGCTGGACATCGCGTGGTTCCTCGCGGTCCAGGTATTCGCAGCCATCGCTTCTGTTTTCTTCGTACTGGAGTTCTTCCGTAATCGCACTACTTCAGCTGATCACCGGCCTCGCTGGTTGATGTGGGTCTTGTTGGATGACCAGCAGTATTAAAATACCTCCAAAGGCGAACGGTCACGGAAAACAGCCCGAAATGATCGAAGCCCCCTCTAGCGAATATTGAGATCGTGGACCACCAGGCGCGTGTCCACCATGACGTGTGGCGTGATGGCGTGGAAGCCCCACATATGGACCCATGCATTCCCCGTCCGGAATGTGAGAAATGACTTCATAACACCCGCAGGAAAGAACGTAAGCAAAACGAAGATGACAGAGACTGCCGCGTGGTAAGCCGAGTCATAGCGTGTCCATGATTCGAACACGTGCATGAGCGGGTAGCTGACGGCGCCCACCAGAAAGGCGACTGGCGGAGAAAACAACCGGGCATAGCGCGGCAGCAGAATCGCATAGATGAAGATCATGATAGGCAGATCGGTCCCGCACAGATGCAGCACGAAGGAGAGCGCTCCGCCGACGAGCTGCTGGTGCGGCGTAAGTCGAAAGATGTTGGGGCCGGCGAGCTCGTAGGCGCAGCCAATCAGCATGACAACAGCGATGATCAGCGTGTCGTTCTTCCAGCTGGCGGATCGCAGATTGAGCGCCTGGCGTGAGTAGCCACGCCAGCGAAAGATGAGATACGGAAGAAGCGCGAGGAAGAGACCGTTGTACGCGGCCCAGGTGTAGACCGCGGCCGGTGACTGCACGTGCGTCGCGCCGAAGAGGCAGCCATTGAGATGCAGCGCGAGCCCTTCACCGAAATAGTGCTGTCCAATAATGCGGCCCGCAAACAGCACGAGGGCACCATAAATCCAGACGCCCAGCGTTTCGCGCCATGCGATGCCCCGCTCCGGAGCACGTTCGGTGAGGTCAGGAAGTGGGCGATGACGCGCCAGAAAGGAGACAATGCCGATGAGCAGGATGATCGAAACGAGACCTATAGAGTTGTTGAGCACATCGGTGATGGGCGGTGTAGCGGCGAGTTCGGGGCGGTCAAGCGGCACGCCGTTCCGGCATAACAGGATGCCTGCCGCACTGAGCAGGCACCAGATCACCAGAGCGACCCAGAGGCTTGGCTGGCGGACAAGATACTTGATGCCGGATGCTGGGGGATCAGTCACTCGGTCTTACCTATCCGCCGGATCGCTCGGAGCGTTACATCGTGCATCGAACTAGTATCTTCGAAAATCGCTTTATCAAAGCAAAGAACTTGCTTATGAACCT
>DATGAD010000519.1:0-3322 GCA_035313725.1 Alloacidobacterium sp.
CAGGAGTCGGAAGCTCACATTTTCGACTGCGGCGATGCCACGGTATCGCTTGGTGAGGTTCTGGAGTTCGAGGACAGGCTCGGTTTCCATATATCCCTATGTAGCAAACTACTTATAGACTCGTCAAGTAGCATGCTACATAGGTATAATTCCCGAGTATGGGCGCAGAGCCAAAACTGTCGCATACCGCCGCGTTAATTCTGCGGGCGATCAGTACTGGCTATATCTATGGTTTCAGCGTGATGGAAATGACCGGTCTGCCGAGCGGCACAGTGTATCCGGCGATGCGCAGGCTGGAGCGCGATGGTCTGATCCAGTCGAAGTGGGAGCAGGAAACTATCGCGAATGCTGAGCAGCGACCTCCGCGCAAATATTACAAGGTGACGCGCGCAGGAAAGGCAACGCTGGAGGCAACGCTCAAACGCTATCCATTGCTTGAGAAGCTGATCCCGCAGACAGAGGCCGAGCACGTATGACACGCCTGCTCCTGCGCGTGTATATGCTCGCCCTGAGCTGCGCGTCATGGATTGTGCCCCGCGAAAGCCGTGCGGAATGGCTCAAGGAATGGAAGGCCGAGTTGTGGCATATCGCAAGCCTTCATTCGAGCGGAAGGATCGCCGCATTTGCGGCTGGCGCGTTCCAGGATGCTTATTTACTGAGATCTGACCTTCGTCATGCTGATGCGGTCAGATCTCTTGCGCTCGGTTCCTCGCCGGCAATATGTCTGCTGTCTCTGCTCCTGGCAGCATTGGCGAGCCTGGGGTTGGCATTTCTTCTGCCAGGAACCCGGCCCACGTTGCTGCCCTCGCCGTATCATGACGCGCGCACACTAGTCGTAGTCTCTCGCGATGGCTCCCGTGGCACGTCACCGAGCATTTCGCTCGGAGAATTCCGTTACTGGCAACACGCTGCACAAGGCGTTTTCTCCGACCTGGCTTTCTACCAGATTGTGCGTAAACAGCTTCACACTGGCCACGGCGCCGGAGTAGAGCTTTCTGTGAGTCGCGCCTCGGGCGATCTTCTTTCCCTGCTGCAAACGTCTGAGTTTCCCACGAGTGATCAGTTGAACAAAAATTCCGCGCGGCTCATATTGAGCGATGCCGTGTGGCGCAGATATTTTCACGCCGATCCTCATATTGCAGGGCGGCTTGTCTTTCTGATGGGCGAGAAGGCGACGATCGTCGGTATAGCGAAACCCGATGCGTGGCAACTTCCAGGCAAAGCGGAAGCGTGGCTGCTGGAAAGTGACAGCCGCATGGACTCGCTTGAGGCTACTTCCATGGGATTCGTTGTGGCTCGCATGCAGCCATCGGTCACGCGCAACGTATCGCAAGACAACTGGCACATGACCGTGCCGCAGAACGATGGGAATGTTGCCGGATTTGCGTGCGTATCAGTAAGACACTACACGCGCGAGCCTTATGTGTTCTTCGCCTTCGCCGCATTGATGGCTTTGCTGGCACTTCCGGCGACTACATCTCTGCCGCTGGGAGAATATCCATACAATCCGCGGCAACAGTCGCTCGCACTGCGGCTGCGGCGCTGGCTCTTTCTTACGGCAAAGCTGCTCCTGATTCTGCCGGCGGTATGCTTTGCGTCGCTTGACGTGGCGCAGGCATTTTCCGATACGCAATCTGTGCAGTTAATTGTTACATTTGCGACGGCGCTGGCGGCGTTTCGCTGGATGTTGCGCGATCAGCGAAGCCGCTGCCCGGTTTGCCTGCAGCTGTTGCGCAATCCTGTGCGCGTCGGCCAGCCTTCCAGGAATTTTCTTGCATGGAACGGCACCGAGTTGATCTGCGTCGTGGGTCATGGATTCCTGCATGTTCCCGAGCTGCCGACGAGTTGGTTCAGCACGCAGCGCTGGCTCTACCTCGATGCATCGTGGCGATCGATCTTCCGCCCACCGGAGGTCGCCCGCACCACCTAGCCCTAACCATCCGGCAATGGCTACACTTGAAGAGTGGAGAGGTGCAGGTCATGATCCGTTCCTATCAGGGACATACCCCGGTCATTCCCGAAAGCTGTTACGTCGATGTTTCGGCCCAGGTGCTGGGCGACGTCGTTCTCGGCGAGCACTCCAGTATCTGGATGAATGCCGCCGTGCGCGGCGATGTGAACTCCATCCGCGTCGGTGCCAATTCTAATATTCAGGACTGCGCTGTATTGCATGGCATGCGCTATGTGTATCCCGTGATTGTGGGTGACCATGTGACCATCGGCCACAACGCTACAGTGCATGGCTGCGTGATCGAGGACGCCTGCCTGATCGGGATCGGCGCGGTGATTTTGAACAACGCACACATCGGCGAGGGATCGATTATTGCGGCGGGCGCGGTGGTGGGTGAGAACACGAAGATTCCACCCCGCTCGCTGGTTGCGGGAGTGCCGGGCAAGGTGCGCCGCGAGCTGAATTCGGATGATCGCGACATGATCCTGAAATATGCCCGCAACTATCTCGATTACACCAGGATCTATCTCGAAGAGCAGAAGAACTGGAAATAGCCCAGCCCTGATAAGCTGGGAAACAGGGCCTATCCACAGAAATGAGCACACTGAAAGCCGTTCGCGGCACACGGGATTTACTGCCGCCGGAAACTGAACTTTGGAATTTTGTCGACGAGACTGCGCGGCGCGTCTTTGCGCGCTACAACTTCGGCGAGATTCGCACACCTATTTTTGAAGACACGCAGCTCTTTGCGCGTGGCGTGGGCGAAGAGACGGATATCGTCTCGAAAGAAATGTACACGTGGGAAGACCGCGCGCGTGCGCAGTCTGAGAAGGCGCAGTCTCTGACGCTGCGACCTGAGAACACGGCCGGCGTGGTGCGGGCTTACATCGAGCACAAGCTGGGCGAGACAGGACTGCTGCAGAAGCTGTATTACATCGGCCCGCAGTTCCGGCGTGAGCGTCCGCAGAAGGGGCGCTACCGGCAGTTCTGGCAAATTGGGGCGGAGGTGATAGGGCCACCGAGCGCGGGTTCGGAGTCGCCACTCAGAGACGCTGAGGTTCTAGAGATGCTGGCGACGTTTCTCGATGAACTGGGGATTACGGACTGGCGGCTGGAGATCAATTCGGTCGGCTCGGCAACGGACAGGCCGCGCTATTTGGCTGAGCTGCGCGAGGCGCTGGCTCCGGTCAAGCACTTCATGTGCGAGGACAACCAGCGGCGTGCGGAGACAAATCCGCTGCGCGTCCTGGATTCGAAGGACCCGAACGATCAGGAGATCATCGAGAAGCTGCCGAAGATTGCGGATTATCTCGATGAGTCATCAAAGGCGCATTTCGCGGCGGTGCTGGCGGCGCTCGATTCCTGTGGAGT
>DATGAD010000520.1:0-5003 GCA_035313725.1 Alloacidobacterium sp.
GCGGAGGCCGGGTGATCCTGCAGTGCTCATCGCCAGCTCGGAAAAGATTGAGCGAGAACTCGGGTGGACGCGCGCATTCGACAAACTGGACGATATTGTCGCCAGCGCATGGAAGTGGCATCAGCAGCGGTATCAGGTAGCAGGCATCTGAGATCGCTTTCGTAACGCCTGGGGGAGCGCTAACGATCTGACGCCGGTGAAAGAACTGTTCACTGGCGTTTCGCATTTTGGGGGAGGGCCGGAAATAAATTAATACACAGTGAAATTATGGACGTGTTCCATTGTTCTCAAGCACGCAGCCTGGCTGGTCAGTCTGAATGCTTGCAGCATTTGCAACGATGGTGTTGTTGAGGATGGCGCTCGGGCAGGTGGCCTCAAGGCCAACGCCCTTGTTCAGAGTTATGGTACTGCCGGTGACGCTGCCGTTCTGCGCAACAATTCCTCGTCCGCCATTGAGGGAAGAGACATCTCCGATCGCCACACCACCCCTGCCATCGGTGATGATGCCGTCTCTGACGTTACTCGCAGCTTCGCTGTCACGCACGATGAGCGCGAGGATTCCCGTTGAGCCATTTCCGATAGCCGAGCTTTCAATCACGCTACCCGCTACTATGATTCCGGCGCCGGCATTGCTCTGAACAGAGACCTTTTCTACAAAACTGCCGTCGCCCGACATGAAAATTCCGTGAGAGCCCATACCCCGCACCGAACCATTTAAAACCTTGACGTCCGCCGGGCCAGGCGTTCCCTCATCTCCAGCTTTTATCCCGACACCGGTAGTGGCAGAGGGACATGTCGCCGGATTGTCACCAGTACAAACGACTGGCCCGACAATGCCGAAGCCATTGAGATCGAGAGTGACATCCTGGGAAAGAATGTCGATGCCATCCACGCCTGCGGGAACGACAAGATTACTGGTGAGTTTATAGCTGCCCGGCTTCGTGATTTTGTAGGGAAAGCCGCCGTCAGCCTTGACCGTGGCTTGATCGATCTCATGCCTTACGGCAAACACCGGAGCGGATTCTGCGAGCACAACCAACATGCATATTGCTGTCACTATCTTTGACAAGAGTCTTTCTCCTTTACTTCAAGAAATCGGAAATCGGCAGCCAAAAACGACAAACTCTCCGTAACATTCGCGAGACGATGACATGTGTTGATGACGCTAACAAAACATCCGCTGGTCTCCGACTCGATGAGGGCCCTTTACGCTAATTCTGAAACGGCCATCGCAGAAATAACTGGATATTTTCACGGCCCGTCAACGAACCTCGGCTAAAATCCAGAGGACTTCCCCAAAGAGAAGCGCCGGCTCTTCATGAAACCCTAAATCTGCGGTACTTGCATTTTCCAACAAGTGAGTAGGGTCGCTCTGCATGCTGAAGCTGTTACTCGTTGGGTTGTCTCTTGGTCTATCTCTGCCTTTGTACAGCCAGGTGGTGGGTTCTGGTGAAGAACGCGCTAACCACCTGTATATTGGCGCCGAATATTCATGGCTAAATCCTGATTACTGGGCCTATCCGACCGTCTACATGAATGGTCTCAGCGTGTATGGCGGGTACAACATCTTCGTCAAGCCGCACACCGGCTTTGGCCTTGAAGGCACATGGCGAACCTTGCTGGAAAGAGATGGCGGACGCCGCAAGGAAGATAGCTTTCTAGCTAGCGGCAGATACATCTTCCATATCAACCGTTTTTCACCTTTTATCAAAGGCGGCGGTGGGTTTGGTCATTTCAGCGCGTCGTCCGGTAGTCCAAACCCGAATCCCGGTCAGGATGGATTTCACTGGGTTGGGGCCGTCGGGTATGGAATTGACATCCGCTTGACGTCACACGTTTATCTCCGTCCGCTGGAATGGGAGCAGCAGGTATGGAGTTTCGCGCCGCATCTCCTGGGGCCTCACTCCTATAACTTTGGCGTCGCATACCGCTTTCGCTAGCGAAATAGCTTCATCGCATTCAGCACTGTGTTGTAGACGCCCCAGGCGGCCGGGATGGAGACGACGAGCCACGCCAATGCAATCAAGGCTGGAGAACTTTTCTTTTCCATGTCAGCGGCCTCCTACGGATGCGTAGATTTCGGTCTTGAGCCAGTATTTCTCCGCAACCGGACGGACGAGTAGATTGGCGAGGAAGCCGACGACCAGCAGTCCAGCCATGATATGCAGAATCACCGGATAGGCTTCCTGCT
Organism: Alloacidobacterium sp.; assembly: GCA_035313725.1. Taxonomy (GTDB): domain Bacteria; phylum Acidobacteriota; class Terriglobia; order Terriglobales; family Acidobacteriaceae; genus Alloacidobacterium. The sequence continues at coordinate 2,192 of DATGAD010000520.1, forward strand.
TGGGAATGTGCTGCGCGACGTAATGATCGAGAATGCCGTTCACAATCAGGGGGCCGACGATGCCAGCGGTTGACCACGCGGTGAGCAATCGGCCGTGAATGGCGCTGACGTGATACCCGCCGAAGAGGTCCTTGAGATAGGCGGGAATGGTGGCGAAGCCTCCGCCGTACATCGTGAGCAGCACTCCGGAGATGAGCACAAAGAGCGCAACAGAGTTCAGATGCGTGGTGCCAGTGTAAGGCAGCAATGCGTAGAGTATGGCGCCCAGGGTAAAGAAAATCATGTATGTGGGTTTCCGCCCGATAAAGTCGGAGGTGGAGGCCCAGAAGAAACGGCCAGCCATATTGAAGAGGCTGAGCACGCCGACGAATCCTGCGGCCGCGACGGGTGTGATGCTGCCCTTGAAGAGGTCCTGAATCATGGGCGCGGCCTGTTCGAGGATGCCGATGCCCGCCGTGACGTTCGTGCAGAGGACGATCCAGAGTAGCCAGAACTGAGGCGTCTTGAACGCCGCATTCACGTCGACATTGTGTGCGCTGATGAGTGCCGACCGGTTCGGTTTCGGCGTCCAACCGGCCGGCTTCCAGTTTTTCCGCGGTACTCGCACGGTAAAGACGCCGAACATCATGAAAACGAAGTAGAGAATGCCCATAGTGATCCACGCAGCGGCTATGGGCTGATGACCAGAGGTCTTATAGAAGGCCATCAGTTTGGTGCCGAGGGGCGAGCCAATCATGGCTCCTCCGCCAAAGCCCATGATGGCTAGACCGGTGGCGAGGCCAGGCCGGTCGGGGAACCACTTGATCAGCGTCGACACAGGGGAAATGTAGCCGAGTCCCAGCCCGATACCGCCAACGATTCCGTATCCCAGATAAATCAGGAGCAGGGAATGGAGCGTCACTCCAATCGCGCCGATGAGGAAGCCGCTACCGAAGCAGGTGGCCGACACAAACATGGCTTTACGAGGTCCGGCTGTCTCCAGCCACTTGCCAAACAGAGCCGCGGAGAGCCCGAGCACCGCGATGGCGATGGAAAAAATATAACCGATCTCTTTCAGGCTCCAGATACTGCCATCGGCGGCTTTGAGAGCCAGCAAAGGGTTTTTGAAAACGCTGAAGGCATACACCTGACCGATGGAAAGATGCACAGCAAGGGCCGCCGGCGGGACAAGCCACCTGCTGAAACCGGGTTTAGCAACGGAACGCTCGTAATCGAGGAAAGAAAGAAATGCCACTTGGAATTGCCTCCAACTCTTTATGTGAAACGAGTCTGAAACGCGAGGATGCTAGCAATTCTCCTTGATGGCATGCAAAGTGAATTTTCAAACAAGTTTCATAAAGGAAAAGTCAGTGTCAATCGCACGATTGTGACGGGAGGGTAGATTAGATCGACTTGAGGGCACGGCATTTTGTAGCATCTAAGCTATGAGCATGCTGCGCTGTTTTAAACACCTCACGTAAGAAGCGCATCAGGCGAAGCCGCAAGACAACGGATGACATGGCTTAAATCGAAAGCAAACTGATTGCGGGACCCATTCCTGCAAGGAGACAAAACTATGGGCGTCACCATCGACAAGGCCTCACGTATCCTGGAATCACGGGGTTTCTTGGGATTGATACAGCATGGAAAACATAGTTTAGCTACGACGATCTCGGCCTATCGCATGCTTCGTAAGCAGCCTCAATTTCATGATGTGGACAGTCTTCTGGATTTTTCCGGGCAATTCTGTGGTGGCTTAATCAGTTCCATGCAGGTACGGTCGGAAATCAAGTCCACACTGGAAATGGTAAGCGCTCTGCGTCCTAACACTGTGCTTGAAATTGGAACTGCAAGAGGTGGCACACTCTTTCTCTGGACACGAGTTGCAGCTGAGGATGCACATCTCATCAGCCTGGATCTGCCGGGAGGCAAATTCGGAGGTGGTTACGCCTGGTGGCGTTCCCCAGTGTACAGAACGTTTGCGACCGGGAAACAAAGATTACATCTTCTGCGCGGTGACTCTCACAATATAAACGCGTTAAACCGAACCAAGAGACTGTTGCACGGTCGGCCTGTCGATCTGCTTTTCATTGACGCAGGGCATACTTATGACGATGTGCGGTCGGATTTTTCCATGTACAGCCCGCTGGTTCGCCCGAATGGTCTAATTGTTTTCCACGATATCGCGATTCATCCAAAAGAGACCGATTGCGAGGTGCACCGTTTCTGGTCAGAAGTGAAACAGCAATATGATTCCGGCGAGTTCATTGAAGATCCGAATCAAGGATGGGCGGGCGTCGGATATCTTCGTTACCATCCTCAAGCTGCTGCCCAAGCTTCCTAAGAATCCACGCCAACCCGACTTACTAGCGGACGGATAAAATGTATAGCCGTCTATACAGAATAATCTTGCCACCCATAGGAACCAACCGTTAACGTGATTGCGGTGGAGAATTGAATTTTCCTCGTTCTCTTAACTCTTTATTCATGCAAGAGAGGTACAGCCAGAAGCATGTCGTCGACGACTACGAGCCCTGATCCGGATCTCGATTCCACTCTGCGCGAAAATCGCGTCTTTCCCCCGCCAGCCGAGTTTGCCGCTGCCGCGCGGATTAAGAGTCTTGCGGAATATGAGCAGATATATCGCCGGTCGGTGGAGGACCCTGAGGGATTCTGGGCTGAGGCGGCGCGCGAGCTGCACTGGTTTGCGCCGTGGGACAAGGTTCTCGAATGGAACCTGCCATGGGCCAAATGGTTTGTGGGCGGACGGATCAACCTGAGCTACAACTGCGTTGATCGTCATGCGTTGGGAGACAAACGCGACAAGGTTGCG
>DATGAD010000521.1:0-4228 GCA_035313725.1 Alloacidobacterium sp.
CGTTACCTCGGGCGCGCTGGCGTCGATTGCATGAGCGACGGCGAATCCGAAACGTGCGAGATCGCCTGGAGTTGCTTGGTAGGTGGCGGTTGCGATGTCATCAAGCTTTGTGCCGTAAGGCGACGCGATGAAAAGCGGTCCCTTCGCGTCCTGCACGACTTCGCGGACTGACTGGTCGAGCCACTCGGGGATGTGCAGGTCGTCTGCCATCTTCATTGGTGCCTGACGCACTGACTGACGCAGTTTCAGCGCCATGATTGGCGCTACGTTCGTTACGTCTTCGCCGAGCACAAAAACAGCATCCGAATGCTCGACGTCATTGAGCGACGGCGATCGAGCGGGACCTTCACGCAGGATGCGGAGCATGCTCCACAACAGCTGCGATTCCTGATCGGAGATTCCGGCGAAGAAGCGATCGGGGCCGACCAGCTTTCGCAAAGCAAAGTTGCCTTCGAGTGAGGCTCGTGGCGATCCAATGCCGATTACATTGCCCTCGTGCAGAATGGCGCTGAAATGATCGATCGCTTCGCTCTTCGTCGCGCTGTTGCCATTCAGCAGCGGAAAGCGAATGCGCTGATGGCTCTCGACAAATTCATAGCCAAACCGGCCGCGATCACAGAGGAAGTAGCCGTTCGTTTCATGGTTGTAGCGGTTCACGACGCGGCGCAGCGAGCCGTATCGCTCGCCTACACTCGTATTGCAGCCCAGCCCACAGTGCACGCAGATGGAAGGGGCCATCTGGAGATCCCATTTGCGCGTGTAGTGCTTCTTGAGTGTGGCGTCGGTGAATACGCCAGTCGGGCATACCTCAACCAGGTTTCCGGCGAACTCGCTTTCGAGGACACCGTCTTCGTGGCGTCCGAAGAAGATGCTGTCGCGCAGGCGAAATGCATTCAGGTCATCCCCGCCCGCATACTCGCGATAAAAGCGCACGCACCGCTGGCACTGGATGCAGCGGTTCATCTCGTGATTTACCAGCGGACCAAGATATTGATTGCGGAATGTTCGTTTGCCGAAGCTGTAGGAGCGCGTGCGGTGGCCGGTCATCACCGTCATGTCCTGCAGATGACATTCGCCGCCTTCGTCGCACACCGGGCAATCGTGCGGATGATTCTGCATCAGTCCCTGAATCACCGCGGCACGAAACGTCACGGCTTCAGGGTCGGTGATGGAGATGCGTGTGCCGTCTGCCGCGGGCGTCATACACGCCATGATGAGCTTGCCGGATGTGTCCTGCTCGTTTCGGAACTGCTTCACCGCGCACTGGCGGCACGCGCCTACAGAGCCTAGCGCGGGATGCCAACAGAAATAGGGGACGTTGTAACCGAGCGAAAGACAGGCGTGGAGGAGATTCTCTTTGGGGTTCGCCTCTTTCGCTTCGTTGTCGATGTAAATGGTCGCCACAGTTCTCTCCACGCTTACTTCCAGGGACAACGTTGTTCGTCGACATGCCTGCGGAAATCGTCACCAAAATACTTCAGCGCACTTTGCAGAGGCTCAACCGCCCCCGGTGCAAAGGCGCAGAATGTGTTTCCCGGGGCAAGGAACTTGGTCTGAAAGGTGAGCGTGTCAAGGTCCTGACGGCTTCCTTTCCCTTGCTCCATAGATTGCAAAATCTTTTCTGTCCACGACAAACCGCTCCAGCATGGCGTACACCAGCCGCATGATTCCTGCGCAAAGAAGTGCTCGAGGTTCCAGACCATGCCAACTGGGCAGGTCTTGTCATCGAGAACGACCATAGTGCCGGTGCCCAGACGGCTTCCTGCCTTCTGTACGTTGCTGTAATCCATGGGGGTATCGAGATGCTGTTCCACCAGGAAGTCGGTCGATGCTCCGCCCGGCAGCAGTCCGCGAAAACTAAGGCCGTCTCGCATGCCTCCGGCGTGGTCTTCGAGAATCTCACGCATCGGCGTGCCCATCGGGAGTTCCCACAGCCCGGGCTTCTTAACTTTGCCGCTGACGCCATAGAGTTTTGTCCCGCCGTCTTCGGTTTTGCTCAATCCGCGGAACCAGTCGGGCCCGTTCCTCACAATGTGATGGACGTTGCAGAGTGTTTCTACATTCTGAACGATGGTGGGTTTGCCGAAGAGACCGGAGACTTGCGGGAATGGCGGCTTGGTTCTGGGATGTGCGCGCTTTCCTTCAAGAGCGTTGAGCAGCGCTGTCTCTTCGCCGCAGATGTAGCGGCCAGCGCTGGTGTGGAGATGGATTTCGAGGCTGTAGCCGGAGCCAAGGATGTTTTTGCCGACGTAGTTGCTGGTTTTCGCTTCAGCCAGCGCCCGCGCCAGGCGGTCATGCGAGCAGACGTATTCGCCGCGCAGGAAGATGTAAGCGATGTCGGCCTCGATGGCATACGCGGCAACGATCATGCCTTCGATCAACTGGTGCGGGTCGCGCTCCATCAGGGCGCGGTCTTTGAATGTGCCCGGCTCCATCTCGTCGGCGTTGACGACGAGGTATTTCGGATGTGGCGCATCCTTCCCCATGGGCACGAAGCTCCACTTCATCCCGGTAGGGAAACCCGCGCCACCTCGCCCACGCAAGCCAGATTTCTTGACGATTTCTGTGATGTCGGCTGGCGCTAGGGATAGCGCCTTTCGGAGACCTTGATAACCACCAGCGTGCTCGTAGTCTGTGAGGCTTACCGCTTCCTTGTCGTTCCGAAAATTGCCAGTGAGAGGTTTTTCCATGGACATGCTCAGTCGTACAGCGTCAATGCTTCTTCAATTCGTTTTTCGTCAAGATCCTCATACAACTTGTCGTCGATCATCATGGTGGGAGCGTGGTCGCATGCTCCCAGGCAAACAATGGGCAACAGCGTGAAACGGCCGTCCGCAGTCGTCCCACCTAGTGGCGTGCTCAATTTTGCGCAGAGATGGTCGCGTACTTGATCACCCCCCATCAGCCAGCAGGAGACGCTGTCGCAAATCAGTGCGACGTGCTTTCCAACTGGCTTCCGATGAATGAGGTTGTAGAACGTCGCGACGCCGTCAAGGTCGGCTACGGAGAGCCCGAGTAACTCGGAGAGATCACGCAAATTCTCATCAGACACCCAGCCTCTGTGCCGTTGAACGGCGAGCATGGCGTCGATGGAAACGGCTTGTCTATTCGGGTACTCAGCGATTTTCTCTTCGATCTCCTGGCGTTCTTCCGCGGTCAGCATCGTTTCGTGTTTTCTCCTGTGTTATCGATCGATATCTGCGAGTACGTAGTCCAGGCTGCCAATAACCGCGAGCAAGTCGGGAATCAGGCGTCCTCTGCACAGCAGGGGCAGCATCTGCATGTGCGCAAACGATGGCGTGCGAATGCGCGTGCGGTAAGAACCCGTGCTGCCATCGCTGGTGAGGTAGTAGCCGTTGTTGCCTTTGGTCGCCTCAATCGGCACCATCGCTTCTCCCGGAGGCATCACAGGCCCCCAGCTCACGCCCAGAAAATGAGTGATGAGTGTTTCAATGTCGTGCATGGTGCGCGCTTTCGGTGGCGGCGTGGTCAACGGATGATCGGCATTGCATGGGCCACCCGGCATCTGATCGACGCATTGCTGAATGATGCGGAGGCTCTGCCGTATCTCCTCGATGTGGACGATGGCGCGGTCATAGCAGTCACCTGTGCTGGCGATTGGTATGTCGAACTCAAGCTGGTCATAGCATGAGTAGGGCTTTTTCTTGCGGAAATCCCACTCCAGACCTGCAGCGCGAAGGTTTGGGCCCGTCATGCCCCATTCGATCGCTTCATCGACAGTGCAGCCGCCGATACCTTTCGTGCGCGCCTTGAACAGACGATTGCGCATGATGGTGCGCTCGTATTCGTCCATCCGCGGCGGCATGTATTTCAAAAAGTCGCGGAACATGCCATCCCATCCTTCAGGCAGGTCTTGTGCTACACCGCCGATGCGGAACCAGTTGGGATGCATGCGCGCGCCGCAGATCGCCTCCACAATCGAGAGCGCCTTCTCGCGATCGTTGAACATGTAGAAGACCGGGGACATCTGGCCCACATCTTGCGCGAAGGTTCCGTACCAGACGAGGTGGTTCATGACGCGGAAGAGTTCCGACATCATGACGCGGATCATCTGCCCGCGCGGAGGCACTGTGATGCCCGCCAGCTTCTCGACGCTGCTGAGATATGCGAAGTTATTCATCACGCCGCCGAGGTAGTCGACGCGATCGGTGTAGGGAATGTAGGTGTGCCACGTCTGGCGCTCGCCCATCTTTTCGGCGCCGCGGTG
>DATGAD010000522.1:0-2132 GCA_035313725.1 Alloacidobacterium sp.
GAACCCGAATGCACGCAACTACCTTTGTTTGGGCGAATTTACAAAAACACCAGGGAAAGGGGCAGGAGGCGGGTGCCCCATGTTAGCAGGAGCGAAGTCGAAGACTTCGCGGGCTAACGTGGGTCTCTAAGATCGCGCGCAGCGCGTTTCTTATGAACTCAGAACTCGAATGCACGCAACTACCTTTGTTTGGGCGAATTTACAAAGACACCAGGGAAAGGGGCAGGAGGCCGGTCGCCAGCTGAGAAGGGAGGCTCAGGAGGTAGCGGTGGGCTTTAGCCCACCGAATAAGCCGGGCCAAAGGCCCGTACCTTACTGCCGTAGGCATGAGCGCAGGCGGAGCCGAAGCGACAACAAACTTCGCTCCCACAAACCAGATGCACCCTAACCGCCTGTATTTGGAAGAATTTACAAAAAACATAGAGGGAGGGTGGAAGGGTAAAAGCGGTGGGCTTTAGCCCACCGAATAAGCCGGGTCAGAGGCCCCTACCTTACTGCCGTAGTCCGGGTGCCGGGTGCCCCATGTTAGCAGGAGCGAAGTCGAAGACTTCGCGGGATAACGTGGGTCTTTTAGACGGCGCGCAGCGCGCACTAAATGAATCCCTAGAGAGCTTAGACACGCAACCACCTGTATTTGGACGAATTTACAAAAAAGGGGGGGGAGGGGTCTAAACCCACTCACCCTGCCGCATCAGAGGCTCAGCCGCGCCGGAAGCCGTAATGCCATCGATATCCAGCTTGTCCGACCCGATCATCCAGTCCACATGGATGAGGCTGTCATTAGCCCCCTTCGCCGCTAGCTGCTCCTGCGTCAGCTTGTCGCCATGGATCAGGCACGAACTGTAAGACTGCCCCAGAGCAATATGGCACGCCGCGTTTTCGTCGAACAAGGTGTTGAAGAAGAGCAGCCCGCTGGCAGCAATCGGCGACGAATGCGGCACCAGCGCAACCTCGCCTAACCGCCGCGCGCCGTCATCGGTATCGATCAGCTTCTGCAGAACCTCCTGCCCCTTGGTAGCGCGAGCCTCGACGATGCGTCCGCCTTCGAAGCGCACCTGGATGCCCTCGATCATCGTCCCCTGATGAGAGAGTGGCTTCGTCGCCGTCACCGTGCCATCGGCGCGGTCCTTGTGCGGAGTGCTGAAGACCTCCTCCGTCGGCATGTTGGGAATGCAGTACGCCCCGTTGCCAGCCGTAGTCCCGCCGCCGAGCCACAGATGGTCGTCGGCCAGCCCGAGGCGGAAATCCGTCCCCGGCCCGCGATACTGCAGCGCCGAGTAGCGCTTGTTGTTCAGGAAATCGGCCCGCTTATGCAACCCGGCATCGTGCGTCTTCCACGCCGCCACCGGATCGTCGGCATCCACACGCGACGAGGCAAAAATTGCGCCCCACAGCTTCGCCAGCGCAACATCGGGAGCGTCGTTGGGAAACATCGCCGCCGCCCACGCCGGAGTGGCGCTGGCCACAATCGTCCAGTTGATCTCGTGCCGCGTAATCAGTTCCAGAGCCGGCCGATACGCCATCGAAACCGCCCGGTTCGCCCGCCCGACTCTATCCGGGTCCTCATTCGAGAGCAGCGACGGATTCGCCCCGGCAATCGCCAGCCGCGCCGCCCCGCTCCGGAAGGCCGCGCCCATGCCGTCGTAGAGCCAGCCGGCAGCGCGATCGAAGCTCTCATCGGGAGCAAAGCGATAGCGCATCAACGCCGCCTCGTCATCGCTGAAAAGCGTCGTCACCAGTGAAGCCCCGGCGCGATACGCATGCTCGGTAATCCGGCGCGCCAGCGCCAGCGAGTCGAGCGAAGCGGTCATCACCAGTTCCTGCCCGCGCTCCAGGCCAAGCCCAACGCGGACGGCAACTTCAGCAAGCCGATCAAGTTTCTGTTCTTGAGTAAGCTGTTCGGTAGCAACTGCGGCAGTCGTCATGCACCCAGTTTATGCCTTCCGACGAGCGCAGGCGACCCGCGGAATCCTCTGCAGGTCATCGACAAAACTGACGCTGTCCCAACCAGAAAGGAGCTGCGACAAGGCGTTGCGCTGTCCCATCCCCATCTCCATCAGCAACCAGCCGCCGGCCTTGAGCGCCTCATGCGCCTGCGGAATCAGCCGCTCATACACATCAAACCCCGAAGG
>DATGAD010000523.1:0-12235 GCA_035313725.1 Alloacidobacterium sp.
TCGAGGATGAGCACAGGCGCGTCTTTCACCAGCGCGCGGGCAATCGCCAGCCGTTGACGCTCGCCGCCCGAGAGGCGAAATCCCTTCTCGCCAATCAGCGTGTCATACCCTTCCGGAAGCCGCATGATGAAATCATGCGCCAGCGCCGCATTCGCCGCATCCTGTACTCGCTGGATCGGCACATCAGGCTGCCCATAGGCAATGTTGTTTCTCACCGTGTCGTTAAAGAGGATGGTTTCCTGCGTCACCTTGCCGATCTGTTCACGCAGCGAGCGCATGCTTACATCGCGAAGATCGTGCCCATCGATCAGAATCCGGCCTGAAGTGACATCGAAGAACCGCGGAATCAAATTAACGAGCGTTGACTTCCCCGCCCCGCTGGGACCGACGAGAGCCACCACTTCGCCCCGGTGAATCTCAAGATTGATCTCGTGTAGAACTTGCTTCTCGCCCTCTTCATCGCTATAGGCAAAGCCGACATTTTCGAGGTTGATGGAATCGTTGAACTCCTTCAACACAAACGCACGGTGCTTCTCCACCAATTCATCCTGATCGTCCATGAAACTAAAGATCGCGGACGAGGCGCCCAGCGCTTGCTGAAAGTTGTTATAGAACTGGGCAAAGCGCCGCACCGGATCATAGAGTTTGAACAGTGCAACGATGAATCCGAAGAACGCCCCTTCGGTCATCGCTCCGCGCTGAATCTGCCCACGCCCGACCAACAGCAACAAGGCAATTGCGATGGCTCCGATCGAGTCCATTAAAGGAGAACTGATCGCCTGTGCCCGCACCGACCGCAGATTCGCCTTGAAAAGCCGCTTGGCTGCATCCCGGAAGCGCAGCAGCTCCCAGAATTCCATGTTGAAGGCTTTCACAATGCGATTGCCGGTAATCGTCTCGTGCAGAATGTTCTGTATTTCCGCGAGCCGGTCTTGCCCTCTGCGCGTCGTCCGCCGCACGTCACGGCCTATGCGACGTATCGAACCGATCACAACCGGAACAAAGATCAGAAGCGCCCACGAGAGCTTGCCGCCGAAGTGAATCACTACGCCAATCGTGAAAATCAACGTGAAGAACTGCTGCAGAAACTCCGACAGCACCGAGGACATGGCATACTGCACGCGCTCGATGTCGTTGATCAGCGTCGAGAGCAGCGTGCCCGTCGCATGCTTCTGAAAGAAAGATACCGAGCGGCGCAGCACCGCATCGTATAGATCGTCGCGCAGGTCCGTGATCATGCCAAACCCGGCGTAGTTCACGAGATACGTGCCGGCATAGTCGCAGACGCTCTTCAGCAGGGTCGAAACCACCAGCGCAAACGCAACCACCCCCCACACGTTGTGAATGAAATGAGGAGTAACCTGCTGCAGAGTGAACTGATAGCTCGTTCCGGGAATCTTATAAAGCGCAATGGGCGGGCTGATGCCTGCAGGATGCAGCACGTGATCGAAGATAGGCTGCACCAGCAGAACGCGAAATGCATCCAGCAATCCAACCACAGCCATCAAAAACACGGCCGCCAGCGACTGCCACCAGTAGCGGCGCATGTAATAGAGCAGACGCAGGATACGCATCATCTAGTTTGCCTGCGAGTCTGCCATCGATATTCCATCTCTTTATTTTACCGTTTCAGCGCGGCATATCGCGATGCCCTGTCTTCACGCGATAGCCTTCTTTCTCAAGCCTCTTGCTGACTTCTTCCGCAATCATCACGGATCGGTGCTGGCCGCCAGTGCAGCCAAAGGCAATCGTCAGATAGCTTTTGCCCTCGTGAATGTAGTGCGGCAACAGATAGAGGAGCAGGCTGGTAACGCGGTCGAGAAATTCCTGCGTCTGCGGAAATCCGTTGAGGTAAGCAACCAGCTTCGGATGCTTTCCCGTAAGTGGCCGAAATTCTGGTTTGAAATGAGGATTGGGAAGAAACCGCACATCAAAAACAAGATCCGCTTCCAACGGCACGCCATTCTTATATCCAAAGCTGAGCGAAGAAATCAGAAGGTCTTTCCCGCTGCCGTCGCTTGAAAATCTGGTCTGGACGTGCGTGCGGAGTTCATGCACATTGAAATTCGACGTATCGATAATGACATCGGCAACGTTGCGAATCGGATCCAGCAATTTGCGTTCAGATCCAATGGCTTCCGCAACCCTGCCTTCGCGGGCAAGCGGATGCGGTCGTCGCGTCTCAGAGAAGCGCCGCAGGAGCGCGGCGTCTGACGCCTCCAGATAAATCACGGAGGTGCTAAGCGTTCGCCGAATCTGCTTCAGGATCGCCGGAAATCGTTCCAGCCCCTGCCCCTCGCGCACATCCACGACCAACGCTGCGCGGGTCGTCGTAACCGATTCGCCAATCAGTTCAGCGAATCGCGGCACAAGCTCAATCGGCATATTGTCGACTGCGTAATAGCCTAGATCCTCAAATGCTTTCAGCGCAGAGAGCTTACCCGATCCGGAAAGCCCGGTAATAATGACCAGCGATCGCGTTTCGTCTGCGTTATGGGCAGGCGCTGGTTTCGCCTTCTTTGACTTGCCTGGAGGCTTGGGCGCAGCTTTCGGGGGCATGCGCCCATCCTAGCATTTCGTGGTGAAGCAGAAAGCTACGGCGCCTCGATCAGTTCCATTTTGCCATCGCGTTTGCGATGCAGGACCATCACATTCCCCTGGTGGTCCCGAAAAACAAAGACCTCCCGGTCACGGAATTCCGCTTCCTTCACCGCTTCCTCAAGCGTCATCGGGCGCAAAGCCACCGAGTCAGCCGAGCGAACAACGTGCGGCTCCTGGATCGGCACCTTCGCCGGGAAGGAGTGCACCGTAACCGGCAATACCTGCTTGGATCGCCCATTGCCATTCGCTTTCTTGGCAGCCGCTTCAGGCTGTGCCTCTTCTTTCGGCACAGGTGGACGGGCAGCAGCACGCTTGGGGCGAGCCAGAGCGGCCTCGACAACCAGCTTCTCTTCCTTCGGTTGACGTTTCTTGGCGTGCAGTTTCTTTTTGCAGCGAATCGCCTGCGTCTCCGCCTTTTCCAGAGCCCCGCGCAGCGCTGTCTCCATATTGGTTGACTCTGAGGTTGCGACAATAGTGTGCAGGCGCGTCTTGATGGTCACTTCCGCCATCTGCCGGTATTTCTCAGCCGTCAGAACAATGTGGGCGCCTGTGGTCTTACCCAGGATCTTCGCGATGCGCTCAAGCGACTCTTCAGCGATCGTGCGTAGGGTGCGGGTAACGGTCACCTGCCTGCCTGTGTACTCAACCTGCATGGTGAAAGCTCCCTTCTTAAGGAGGTCCCTCGCCAATCTCCGGCGAAGGTCTGTGATTGTACATCAACCGCGAACGCGACGTTGATGGGTGCTTGGAATCCGCATATCCTCGCGATACTTCGCGACGGTTCGGCGGGTTACATCGATGCCCTGAGATTGCAGCATGCTGGCAATCAGATCATCTGTGAGTGGCTTGCGTGGATCTTCATCTTCAATCAGCTTCTTCACCTTACGCTTTAACAACATGAGCGGCGTGCTGGAACCCTCGGGGCCATTCACCCCCTCTGAGAAGAAGAACCGCAGCTCATACACTCCCTGCGGCGTATGCACATATTTATTGGATACGGCGCGACTCACAGTAGATGGATGCACGCCGATCTCTTCCGCCACTTCCTTGATCATCATCGGCTTCATCGCATCGACGCCCTTCTCCATGAAGTCAACCTGCCGCCGGATGATGGCCTCGCATGTGCGCAAAATCGTGTTTTTCCGCTGCTCGATGTTCCGCATCAGCTGGATCGCCGAACGATAGCGCTCCTTAACGTAGTCCTTGACTTCTTTCTCCGTGCCATCCTGCGTAATCATCCTGCGATAGCCCTGGTTCAGCCGCAGAGTCGGAAGGTCTTCCTCGTTCATGACCACGACAAACTCGTCGCCTCGCTTCACGAATGCCACGTCCGGCTCAATCAGCCGCGCATCTACGCGATTGAAGCGCTGGCCAGGCCGCGGATCGAGCGTGCGAATGAAATCGAGAGCATGCTGTGCGTCTTCAGACGATCGTCCCAGCGCCTTCGCAAGCTCTCGAAGGTCACGCCTCTGCAGCAGTGCTAGATGCTTGTCTACGATACATTTAGCAGCTTCAAATACGCTCACACGCTGCGCCGACGCATCTGCATCTTTGGCACAGCCCGCATCTTTCGCAAAACCTGCATCTTTGGCAAATCCATTGACATGCGCAACCGCTGGCTCCTGAGCAGGTTCATCGCTCAGGAATAATTCCGGAGCCTCAGCATCGCTCACGCCATTGTGCATAGAGCGCTTTTGACGCTCATAAATCAGCTCAAACTCACGTTGCTGAGCTTCGATCTGCACCAATAGGCACTCGCGCAGGTCTCTCGTCGCCACACCTACCGGGTCGAGGTGTTGCACCACTTTGAGTGCAGCCGTTAGGTGGCCTCTAGCACGCTCCGCCAGAGCAGGCGGGATGTCCACGATCTGAACATGTCCATGATCCTGGAATGGACGCCCATTCTCCTGTTCGGGCAACAGCTGTTCCCGCAGATACCCCTCAAGCAACTCCTCATCTGATGACGTTAAATAGCCGTCTTCATTGAGATTCCCAATAATGTATTCCGCAGCGTCGCGAATGACCGGAGACAGGCTCAGCGACCCAAGCTGCCAGAAGAGATGATCGGTAAGAGTGCTGGGCTGGGAGAGAAAATTCTCAATCGAGGGTTTTTCCGTAATCTCAAAGCTGTTCGGAGTACGGAAGCCGGGATCGAGATAGTCCTGAAAATAAGAGCCGAAATCAATCTCGTCGAACGGGTCGGCCTTCTCGCGCTCGGCCTCCGCCTGCTGGGTTTCCACCGGCCGGTCCAGCATCTCCTCGCGGCCCGCGACATCGTCAAGAAGGGGCACATTTTCTTCAAGCTCTTCGAGGATCGGATTCTCGGCAATCTCCGATTGAATCATCTCCTTCAACTCAAGCTTGTTCAGCGCCAATACGCTGACCATCTGCATGAGGCCAGGCGTCAATATCTGCCGCTGAGAAACTTTCAAGCTGAGTCTTGGTTGAAGTAGTGCCATTCCTGCCTGCTTACGAAGTTACGAACAATGGGGGATTTGCCCCTAGTCTACACGCATCTACCTACGGTTCGACAGCCACTAAAGTGGTAGATCGAGTTACTACTCTCCACGGGTTGTGATTTCAGTTCAGCGAAAAACCCTCGCCCAGATATACCCTCCGGACCTCAGGATCGCTGCCAAGCTGCTCCGGCGTTCCATGGCGGAAGATACGTCCTTCGTTAATGATGTAGGCGCGGTCAGTAACTGACAGCGTCTCGCGAACGTTATGATCTGTAATTAACACACCGATACCGCTTGCTTTCAGATCAAAAATGATTTCCTGCAGGTCGAGTACCGCAATGGGATCAATTCCCGAAAAGGGCTCGTCCAGCAAAATAAATGAGGGCTGAATACAGAGACAGCGGGCTATCTCCACGCGGCGACGCTCGCCCCCGGATAGCGCATAACCGCGCGTCTTCCGAATGTGCCCGAGATTCAGCTGATCGATGAGTTTATCGGTACGTGCACGGCGAACTTCCGAAGAAATGGACTGCACCTCAAGCACAGCCAGGATATTTTCTTCGACGGTCAGCTTGCGGAAAACCGAGGGCTCCTGCGGCAGATAGCTGATCCCATATTGTCGCGCCCGCAGATACATCGGTACCCGCGTGATCTCTTTGCCATCGGCGAGAATGTGCCCGGTATCCGGCGACACCAGGCCGACAATCATGTAAAAGCTCGTCGTTTTCCCCGCGCCGTTGGGTCCGAGCAGACCGACAACTTCCCCTTGCGAAATCTCAAGGCTTACGCCACGCACCACCTGCCGGCCCTTGTAGGACTTCCCTATCTCGTCGGTCGAAAGCTTTTGCATCTACTTCGGCGCACGCGTCTTTGTGACGGCTGCTGACTGCCCTCCACTCACCTCGACGCTATCATCCTGATCGTTGAAAATCAACGCAGCTCCCGTGGTGGTGCCGTGCGCGACATCGGAAATGCGCGGCGGGCTTGCAGGCGATCCCGTCAACACATAGCGCCCTTCTGCCGCCGTGTAGACCAGCTTTTCACCCTCGCCCTTCCGGCCCCGCTGCGTAAGCACAACGTTGCCCTCGGCAACGATCTTGTCTATCTGGGAAGAACTGCCTGCCTGAGAAGCAGCGCCACTCTGGCCTTGCGCTTTCTGCTGATTCACAGGACGCAGAAAGAACTGCGCCCGATCCGAACGAATCGTGCCATCCGGCGCAATAGCAACGACGTCGCCGTTGAAATCGCCGCGTCTGTCCTTGTCCGAGTAAAGCAGAGTATCGCTCTTTACCCGAATCACGCTTTGCTGCTGCCGCTTCGACCCCATCGCCGAGGCGATCGTAGTATCGACCGCATGAACCTTGCTGTCCGCATCTCCGTGCGCCTTCAGCGTCTGCTGCGCGCGCGACAACTCGATCACTGGAGCGGCAACAGCATTCGCACCCTGCCACATCCTCGCCTGTCCGCGAAATATGCTGTCTCCGCTGGCGTGCTGCAGGTCAGCGCTCTCGGCAACGATATGGACAGGCCCTTGACCGCCAAACATCGAGCCAGCCGGAGCGGCCTGCTGATTCCCATCGCGCAGATACGTCGCCTTCACATCTCCCTTTGCCGTCGCATCACCGGAGTCGCGGTGATAGTCCACCAGCTGCGCCGACAAATCGATCGACCCATTGTTGATCCTCGGATTCCCGGTTAGATGCAACACCTGATCCGCAGCATGGTACTCGGCGCGCTTCGCCGTCGCATGCAGAGGAGACTGCGCCTTCGCATTTTTTGCCGGCGTCTGCGTCAGAGCAACATTACCCTCCTGCACCGCCGTGTCGATCTGCGCCGCCTGCATGGCGGGCGCTGTGCGCGACTTCGCCGGAGGCGCATCTTTGCTCTGCGGCACAAACGTGATGCGAAGCACGTCGCCTGTGCTCACATTCGTAGCCCCATCCTGCGCCTGATCCACAATTTTGGTATGCCCTGACCCATCCAGTTGCTGGATCGCGTTGCCACCACTCAACGTCGCCAGCAGCTGATCAGCACTGATGGTCGAACTCTGCTCCGGCCCTTTCGATGAAATCGTGCGCAACGTCGCAACAGCATTCCCAGTTGCAAGCGCCTTCTGCGCCACTGACTTTTTATCCGCGCCAGCCGTAAAGTCAACATCGAGCTTCATCGCCGACACCTGCCGCGTTGCCGATCCGTGAGGGTCGTCAGCAAGCTTCAACTGCTGGTCGACAAAGCTGACCGCATTGCGAAACTGCGCATGCTTGAGCGTAGCTTCCGGTCCAAAAGTAATCGTGCCCTCGACCGCATTGCCATGCATGCTTTGCGCATCGTCTTTCGCGATAAAATTCACGCCTCCGCCCAACACCGCCAGCGTTGGCTGGCTCTTTTCATCCAGAGTAATGTTCGCCGTCTGCGAAGTGGCCTGCGCTCCATCGTCAAGCACCGTGCGCACGTTGCCTTTCGCATCGATTCGTTCCGCCGAGCCATCCTGCCGAAAATAAATAACCGCCTGATCAGCAGTGCTGCGCTCGTTTCGGAACTCCGTCTCGGCATGCAGCAAAAAAGTCTGCCGCGAATCGCGCAGCATCTGTGCATGGCTGGCACGCACGATTGCCGGCTCTCCATTGGCGCTTGTAGTCAGCTCCACCTGTTTGTCGAGTATCAGGACACCTTGCTTTGAATCGAAAGACGCGCCAACTGCCTTTCCGGCAGCTTTCGGCAGTTGAAACTCAACTGGCTGATCCGTGGTCGCGATTCCCGTTTTCTGATTGAAAACCAGACCGCTCGCCTTTATATGAATCGTGCTCTTCTCACCCGGCTCTCCGCCGCTCGTCTGTTGCGCAGCAGGCGACTGCATATCGATTTGCACCTCCCCCTGTGCCGACGCAATACCATTGGTCTGGTCGTAATCAAAGTCGCTTCCATAGACATGATCTTCGCGATTCGTCCCCGGCGGCCCGTAAAGAGTGATCGCGACATCATGCAGATCCGCATGCCCATTGCCTTTGAACTGAACGAGCTTCGAAGCATGAATGGCGAAGATCGTATGGCCTTTGTCAGATTGCGTATAGGTAAAGCCATTCGCTGTCTGCTGGATATTTATCCCCAGCTTGCCCGGCAGGTCTTTACCAATATGCCGAATGCGATACCGCGCATAGACAATAAAGCCGCCAAGCACCGCGATCAGCAGGCACGCCAGTCCCACGATCAGCAGCCGGAGCCTCTTTATCGTAATGCGCATGGGTTGATTATCTCAGTAAGCTAGCAGGCAGGCGCTTTGCATCGCAGTGTCTCATACAGTTGTCATTCTGACTTAGACGCAAAGAGGACAGAGAGTATTCGCCTCTTCTCAATTAAGGCACATAAAAAGGGTGCCCCATCCTGACGCAGTCAGGGTGGGAAAGCACGAACCTTACCCACGCACTGACTCAGTTCACCTGCTGCAGACGCGCAATCAGCTTCTGCGCGAGACTCTCGCCCGACTCCGACCACAGCAGCCGCGATGAGATGCCGCAATGCTGTTGCACGCCATTGGTGAAATCCACCAGCATCTGCACATTCTGTTTGACGTGCTCGGCAGCGTCGGAGTCGAGATCCACACCTTCCTGCAAAAATGGCGTGTCCGTCCCAAAATCGATGCGGATCTGCCCGTTCTGCTCATACGAGCTTTCGTCGAACTCCGGCCCGTATCCGATGATGCGCACCGCGCGCGGCTCTTTGCGCCAGATCGGGTCAAGATCGCCGGCCTGTTCCTGAATCCACAACTCCCAGGTCAGCTCAAACTCATAGGCAAAGTCATCGTGCAGCATTTCGAGCGCGGCAGGCACAGCCTGCTCCGGAGCAGCCGCCTCCGACTCGTCGTCATCATAGACACGCTGATATGCAGGAGCCTCATTCCACGAAATAGGATAGGCATTCGCGGCCTTCACCAACCCCGATCCGCCGACAATGGTGAACTGGCGGATGACGCCCAGCAAGGCTGGCCCGAGCGAAGTCAAACGGAAATTCGGATACCACAGGCTTAAATACAGTTGATCTGCCATCTCATTATTGTAGATGGCTCAGACCCCGCAGAAGACTCACTCCGCCCGCAGTGCCCTCATCGGATCGACCCGGGACGCGCGCCGAGCCGGCAGATAACTCGCCGCCAGCATCACCAGAATCAGGCTGAACCCGGCGCTGCAATACAGCCAGATCGGGGCTCCGAAAAGGTTCGCCTCTGTGCTCCGAAATATCCTGAAGGCCGCAAGTACCAGCACCAGCCCGGCAACCAGACCTCCCGCGACCAATGCTCCAACCTGCCGCAACACCAGCTTCGAAATGCTCCCCTTGTCCGCGCCCAACGCCATGCGTATGCCAATTTCGCGTGTCCGCTGCGCCACAGCGAACGCCAGCACGCCATAGAGCCCGATAGCCGCCAGTACCAGCGCCAATCCGCCCATAATCGAAGCAAGCAGCGCCATCAAAGTAGTCTGAAAAATGGAACTGCGGATGTGCTCGTCCATCGACTCGAAATCAGGCATGGGCAGGTCCTGATCCAGTCGGTGCAGCATTGAATGCAGCGACCCGGCTAATGCCGCCGGGTCGCCGCTGGTGCGCACATAAAAGCTTGCAGGATGCGACCTGCTCGACTTGCCGTCTATGCTGTATGACTGATCATAAGGAAGGTAAATAAACGGCAGATCGGACACATGCTCCAGCTT
Organism: Alloacidobacterium sp.; assembly: GCA_035313725.1. Classification (GTDB taxonomy): domain Bacteria; phylum Acidobacteriota; class Terriglobia; order Terriglobales; family Acidobacteriaceae; genus Alloacidobacterium. Next base: position 9,764 of record DATGAD010000523.1, read on the forward strand.
TGCAGATCGAATCGTGGGGACAACACCCACAATTTCGATATCTGTTTTGACATTGCCCGAACCAAAACCAAATTGTTGACCCAACGCCTTTCGCGTATCCCCGCCGAAATAATGCTTTACAAATGTTTCATCTACGATCGCCACTTGCGGCGACGCCAGCGTATCCTGCGTATTAAATTCGCGTCCAGCCAGCAGCGGAATCTGCATCGTCGAGAAGAAGCCGGGGCTGATCTCATCTCGATTCGGTGATGGATCGTTTCCTTGGCCCGTGTATCCCTTCACCGTAATGTTGCTGCCGGATGTATTCCCCGTCATGAGCCCGTTATTCGCATAAGCAACGCTCCGCACGCCCGGCTGCCGCAGAACCTCGCTCTCCAGCGCCTCGTATTCCTCTCTTACCTGTGGATCATTCTTACCCAGCGCTGAAGCATCTACGCGAAACGTAAGCACATGACCCGTCGCAAACCCCGGATCGACATGCCGAAGCTGATACAGATTCCAGGCGAGAACAGCAGCACCCATCAGCAGTACGAGACTCAGCGCCGTCTCAGCGCTCACAAACAGATTCCGCAGCCAGCCTCCGCCGCCTGCCACCGATCCCGATTGCCCATGCAACGCGCGCATCAGGTTCACCTGCATGCTCAGCAGCGCCGGGGCAACGCTGAAAAGCAGGCTCGTCATCACGCCCGCAGCCATGCAGAAAGCAATCACCTTCCAATCCATCGGTGCATCGAGCACATCGCGCAGATAATTTGTCGCCGGAATGGAATGAATCAGAAGTTTGAAGCTGAGCCAGCCAAGAACCAATCCAGCCATCGCGCCAATCAGCCCCAGCAGCAAACCTTCCGCAATCACCTGCTGAAAGATGCGCCAGCGGCTTGCACCGAGCGCCCCGCGCACCGCCAGTTCAGCATGTTTCCGCGCAGCTTTTACCAGCAACAGGTTCGCCACGTTTACGCACGCGATCAAGAGCACCACCAGCGCCATGCCTTCCAGCACCTTCAGCGGTTCTCCCAGCATCTCCTCCAGCACCGGCACGCCACGCGCGCCGCTGCGCAGCGATAGATGCGTCTTCAGCCAGCCTTCCTTATCTCCAATGTGATGCTCCTCAGCTTTGAGGACGTCCTTGCGCCAGTTCCACCACAACGTATTCAGCTGCGTTTCCGCCTGCTTGCGCGAAGTCTCGCTCGGGAGACGCCCTACCAGAACCGCCCACGCAAACAGCGGATCTGTCAGCCGCTCGTGAGCGCTCCGAATCACAGCCGCCTCCATCGAGAGAGGCAAAAACACCGCCGGATGCTCATCATCCAACAGACCGGTATGCCGCACGATGCCCACAATCGTGAACGGTGTCCCGTTGATCTTCACGCCCTGATTCAGAATGGCCGGATCGCTGCCGAGCTTGCTCTTCCAATAGTCCTCACTCATCACAGCTACCGGGTTGCCCGCGTGCAACACATCATCCGAAGGCATCAGCAATCGCCCCAGAACCGGACGCAGGCCCATCACGCTGAAATAATTTCCCGTCACCAGATGCATGTTGACGCGGTCCGCATCTTTCGCCGTGACCAGGTTGGCCGACCCCGGAACATCCGCGGCCAAATCCTCAAGCGCGCGGTTGTTGTCATGCAAATATTTGTAAGCGGGATAGGAAAAGTAAAGATGAAAATCTCCACCCTCCGTACTCAGCGAGCCGGTGTCGTATTGTGAATGTGACTCCAGCATCACCAACTCGCCCGGCTTCTGCACCGGCATCGTGTGCAGCAGCACTTTGCTGAACACGGTGAAAACCGCAGCATTCACGCCAATCCCGAGCGCCAGCGTCACCACCGCCGTCAGCGCAAAGCCTGGAGACTTCCTCAACTGCCGAAACGCGTAGCGAAGATCGTTCCAGATCGTCACGTAGCTCTCCCCTATTCAGTCCGCAATGCCTGCATCGGTTCAATCGAAGCCGCCCGCCGTGCCGGCAGCAGCGCCGCGAGCGAAGCGACAATACTAATCATCACAACCCCGCCGAAATACACCAGAGGATCAGCCGGTGAAACCCCAAAAAGCTGCTCCCGCAGCGTGCGCGTCAGCAGAAACGCAAGCGGCAGCGTCACCACGATCGTCCCAGCTGCCAGCAGCAGGACCTCCCGCAAAATCAACTTGGCAACCGTGAACCGCTGCGCGCCCAGCGCCATTCGAATACCAATCTCCCTCGTCCGCTGCGCCGTCGAATACGCCAGCACGCCATACAGCCCGATCCCCGCCAGCAGCGCCGCCAGCGCGCCAAAGACAGAAGCCAGCATGGCAATCATCCGCTCCGTGCTGATGGTGTCGTCGATCTGGCTCTGCATCGTGCGCAGATCATCCACGATCAGCTTCCCATCAATGTGCTGCACAGCGGCGCGAATTTCGTTCGATGTCGCTTCAGGCGTCTGCCACGTTCGCACGTAAAAGGTCAGAGACGTCGGCTGCTCGCCCTGCACA
>DATGAD010000524.1:0-3160 GCA_035313725.1 Alloacidobacterium sp.
GGTCCCATTGTCCTGCGTTGTCGCGGAATGAGAAGATGCGCTCCTTCGCCCGCGAGCGCTCTTCATCGCGGCGCGCTCCGCCGAAGGCTGCGTCGAAGCCGTGCGCGCGCAGTCCGTCGAGCAGTGCTTGTGTCTTCAGCAATCCGCAGCAGCGTTGCGTGCCCAGCGCGATTGGATTTGCGCCTTTCTCCAAGGCATCTTCATTGCGCCAGACGATGAGGTTGAGGCCGAGTTCGCGCGTGTACTCATCGCGGAAGGTGAGCATCTCGTGGAATTTGTATCCCGTATCGACGTGCAGGAGTGGAAACGGGATTGGTGCTGGATAAAATGCCTTCTGCGCGAGGCGCAGCATGACAGATGAATCTTTGCCGATGGAGTAGAGCATCACCGGCTTCTGAAATTCCGACGCGACCTCGCGAATGATGTGGATGCTCTCAGCTTCAAGTAGCTGCAGATGCGTGAGGCGCGCTGGGGACGATGCGCTGTAACGGTATGGACTGTAGACTGCGGTAGCCATGGCTTTTAAATCTCTTGGGTGATTTGGAGATTAAGCGGGAAATAGAAAACCCACGCTCGGTGTGCCTGCGTGGGTTGATTCCTGCTTAAGCTAACTGGATAGATAGTCTATCGACAGCGCTTACACCCTCGCCGACATGCGCTGATGTTCGAACAACAGCGACATTCGATTCGACAGGCGAAGGTACAAAGCGTGGAAGCCATGTGTTATTCAGGATGTCGTATATGAGCGCATCTGTCAAACGCGGAGTTGACCCCACGCAGCGTTTGACCTTACACTACGCGCATGATGATTCGCGTTTCGAGAGTTGCACCTTGTTGTAGCGCACACACCTGTTGCGCCCGCATGTGCATGCACGCGAATTAGCTTTTTCAGCTGTAGAGCCTGATTCCTATCGCAGCCGCCGGGCACCTCCCGAGCGGCTTTTTACTTTTCCGGCGAACGATGCAACGAAGATTTTTTCAATCCGTCTCTACATTCCAGGCAGCCAGACTGCCGCTGCGTTGTTGTTGATCCCGCCTGTCTCGCCATTCATCCCTAACCATAACGATTTGAACATTTTGTAAGGAGTTGCTTATGAGACGCGGATTGACACGCGTTGTTTCTCTCGCACTCTTTGTATTGATTGCGATCTGTGCGAGCGCCAGATTGACTATCCCTGCAGATGCCCAGATTGTGGGAGCGTCGATCACAGGCACTGTGCGGGATGCGTCCGGAGCCAGCGTGCCTGAAGCGGCTATCACGGTGCGGAATCTTGAAACGGGAGCCGTGCGCAAGGTTGCAAGCGACGCTGAAGGCCACTACGCTGCGCCGTCGGTGCCGGTGGGTCGCTATGAAGTGACTGCTGAGAAAGAGGGTTTTAGCACGGCGACGCGCAGCGGCGTGAATCTTGTCATCGGCCAAAGCGCGGTTGTGGATCTGTCGCTTGCTGTTGGCGAGGTCCATGAGCAGGTTGCCGTGACGGATGCGCCGCAGACGCTGAATCCTACGACGCAGCAGATTTCAGGACTGGTGAGCGAGCGGCAGGTGAAAGAACTTCCGCTGAATGGCCGCAGCTTCGACGAGTTGATCACGCTGAATCCAGCGGTGGTGAATTACACCGGACAGCGGTCTGGTTCGATTGGCACATCGAATTCTTCGCCGGGAAATATGTTTGCCGTGTCGGGCCGCCGCCCACAGGACAATCTCTTTCTCTTAAACGGCGTTGAGTACACGGGGGCTTCGGAGATCAACGTGACACCGGGTGGAGTGAGCGGGCAACTGCTGGGCGTGGATGCCGTGCGCGAGTTCAATGTCGTCTCCGACACTTATGGAGCGGAGTACGGCAAGCGCGTGGGCGCACAGGTGAGTATTGTAACTGCATCGGGCACAAATGAACTGCATGGCAGCGCGTTTGAGTTCATCCGCAACAGCGCGTTGGATACCCGCAATTATTTTGACCAGAGCGATATTCCGATCTTTCAGCGCAACCAGTTCGGCGGAGCGCTTGGCGGTCCTTTGGTAAAGAACAAGCTGCTGCTGTTTGGGAATTACGAAGGCTTCCGACAAAACCTTGGCTTGTCGAATGTGACGCTCGTTCCTGACAACGCGGCGCGAGCGCAGGCTGTCCCGAGTGTCCAGCCGTTGCTGGCGTTGTGGCCCGTGGAGAATGGCCCTGAGCTGGGCGGCGGGATTGCCGAGGCGTTCAATCATCCGTTGCAACGCATTCGCGAAGACTTTGGAACGACGCGGCTGGATGACAATATTTCCGCCAAGGATTCGGCGTTTGCTGTTTATACCATCGACGACAGCGCGGCAGATACGCCGACGGTCAATCCCTTGAGCACGGTTGATACGAGTCTTCGCGAACAGGTGCTGAGTGCCCAGGAGCAGCATATTTTCTCGCCGCGCGTTTTGAATACTTTCCGCTTCGGCTTTTCACGCGGGGGGTATTTCTTTACGGGGGCAACACCGGTTGATCTTCCTGGATGGGTTGAAGGCAGACCTATCGGCGCGATTGTGATTGGCGGTGGAACGGCGCTGAATGGCGCGTCGCAGATCAGCCTCGCCGGAACAAATGCGGGGAGCAATCTGCGCGCAGAGCGCAATTTGTTTACGTTTGACGATCACGTCTATGTCTCTCACGGGCGCAACCAACTCGAAGCTGGAGTCTGGATTCAGCGGTTGCAATCGAACAGCAATCTTGCGCAGTATCAAAACGGCCAGGCGTCTTTCGGCAGCCTGAGCGCATTTCTGCAAGGCACTGTTTCTACCTTCACAGTCATTCCCTCGCCTACGGAGCTGGGTTGGCGATCGCTCGAAGCCGCCGGCTTTGCGCAGGATACGTTGCGGCTATGGCCGAATCTGGAATTGCGGCTTGGCTTCCGCTTTGAATCGACAAATGGATGGAATGAAGCGCAGGGGCGCGCTTCGAATTATGTGTTTAACGAGAATGGGGCGCTTGAGACGCAGCCTCGAATTGGATCTTCAGCGTTCACAGACAACCGCGCGAAGTTTCTGCCCGAGCCGCGCATTGGCCTAGCGTGGACTCCATCGCAGAAGGGCGGCACAGTGGTGCATGCGGGTTTTGGGATCTATCGGGCGCTGCTCGATAGTCTGGATTACCGTCTCGACCAGAATGCTCCGTTCAACACGACGCAGAGT
>DATGAD010000525.1:0-13219 GCA_035313725.1 Alloacidobacterium sp.
ACGGCGCGGATATGCACCAGCAGCGCCTCCGCGCTGAGATGGCGTCGCCGAGCCATTTCGAGGCGACGAACAAAGTGCTCATGGTAGCCAGCCACGCTTACTCCGAGCATCCGGCACTGCACGCGGATCGGCCACACCCGCCGATGGCGTCGAATCAAGGCGTACTTCACTTCTGCCCCTTGGCAAAGTACGCCATAGCTTTTCCCAGGATGTCGCGCTCCATGGTCACCCGCGCCAGCTCGGCTCGCAGGCGGCTGATCTCCATCTGCTCGGCGGTCACCTTCGACCGACTGTCGGCACCCTTCAGCGTGCCTTCCCGATGAGCCTTGACCCAGTTGAACAACGTCTGCTCCACCAGACCCAACGTTCGCGATGCCGCCGCTATACTCTGGCCCGACTCCACCAGTCGAACCGCCTCCTGCTTGAACTCGAGCGTGTACCGCGCCCGCGTCGCCTTCATCATCATTTTCCCCTTCGCTGATTCTCAGCTAAGGGATACGTTTCGCGGGGGCAAGATCAAGGTGTCACGATGCGAGTCCCTTTGTAGGAACCGAGAACTAGGAGGTCTTTGTCTCCAGCGATGATGAGATTAGCCTTTGCACGCATGGCGCACTCTAGAAACATATCGTCCTTTGGGTCGCGACACTCCTTCACTATGCCTCGGAGTTCTACGCGAATCGCGCGCGCCAGAACCGATTCCAGTGCAGCGCGAGCGCGAGTGGCTTCCCAGGAGAATTTCTCAGTCAGCACGCGGTGTATTTCCATTTCGATTTCAATGCAAGTTGCGATGACGTCCTCGGTCATGGCCTTTTCGAGCGCTCGCGTCGGCGTGCCACGATGCTTCGCGAATTGAAGGGCCGAGATCCAGACGTTCGTATCCAAAACAACAATCACTGTGAGTTGCGGTTCCGTCGACGAGTAGGCTTCCCAGAGCGCACCTCTTGGATGAGACGCGGCACGTCGGCTTCGGTGTAGCCGGGATTGCGGGTGGCCGCATATTCGCCGATCTCCTCCAGAGTTCCGCGCGCCTGCTGTGCGTAATAGCTGCGGAAGGCTTCGCGGAAGAGCTCGCTCATCGTCCGGCTGTCGCGCTTGGCGAGGGCCTCGGCTTTCTGGGCAAGCTCGGGCGGAAGGCTGATTGTATAGACGCGCGAAGTGCGAGTAGTCGCCATATTCTTGATATTACATTGTAATGGAATCCAATACAGCTCGACATACATCACATGAGATCCTCTCGGCGCCGAGCGCGGAAGAGGCGCTCAGTCCGACCAATAGAATTAGGGTCCAACTAGGGTCCAAAACTAGGTGAATTTGATCGCTTTTTAGGGCCTTTGGTATGAGCTAAGGGTATTGAAATCAATGGGACTTAACACTTATTTGTTGGGCTTATAACCCAAAGGTCGCTGGTTCAAATCCAGCCCCCGCAACCAATCAGGATCCTCTTTCCGAGCAAATCCCATTTCCCTTCAGCAACATACGAGCTGTCCGGTTGCGGCACAACTGCAAGTAGGACGAAATTGGTTCACCCTCTTATGGGTGATCGTCCCACCACCACCAGGGACCAGCAATTTTCTGCAGGGGCCAGACCTCGTTCAAGGTACCTCCCTCGAACAATTCCCCGTTTTTCATGACGTAATCAATGCTCGTCGTATTTTGGATATCTTGCAGAGGGTCTTTATCGAGCACGACGAGGTCGGCCAGCTTGCCCGCTTCGATGCTGCCGAGATCCTGTGCCATGCCTATCGCCTCAGCGCCATTCAAGGTAGCAGCGCGAAGCGCATTTAGATTGCTCATACCTCCAGACTGAAGCGACCACAACTCCCAGTGATAGCTAAGGCCCTGAAATTCACCGTGGCCGCCTACGCAGACCTTGCCACCCGCTTTCATGATGTCATCCGCCGACTTCGCAAAACTCGGATAAGCATATTCATCTTTCCGGTACCAGGTGAAGCGAGTGGCCTTAGTATCGATAACGTTATGCGGAATAAAGCGCTTGACCTTGGGATCTTCATGTACACCCGAGGTTGCGAAATAGTAGTTCTCGGATCCGGGCCCTCCGTAAGCGATTATGAATGTCGGGTCGTAATAAATGCCCGACTTGGCAACCAGATCGACTAAGTCCTGGTAGAGGACCATGGGAAATTGATGTTCCGCGCCGCCGAAGCCATCGATGGCATGCGTCATGTCGAGCGCCAGATCGGCCGCGCCTTCCGTGGTCGGCATCATGTGGAGCTTGTCGCTGGCCTCAATCACAAATTCCCGTTGCTTCCTGTTGCCCACGAGGTAAGACTTCACGGTATTTGTCCGGTAGTAGTCCTTGTAGCGCCTGATCACTTCTTCCGCTTCTTCTTCGGAGTGGAAGTCATTGACCCAGAAGATGCCTGGTCCTGTCGAATAGGCACGTGGCCCGAGGATTTCACCGGTATCGACAAGGTCCTGATAGGCAAAGATGTCATTCGTGAAGGTCTGGGGATCCCGTCCGGCGGTAATTCCATAGGCGAGGGATGCGAGAAAGTCCCAGTTCTCGAGATCCAGGACTCCGCGCCGAATATTGAACCAGTGAGCGTGAATGTCGATGAATCCCGGAACGATAGTCTTTCCTGAAACATCGATGACCTTTGCACCCGCAGGAACGGCCACCGATCCGCTCGGCCCTACGGAAACAATGCGGTTGTCGCGAACAACAATATCTCCTGCGTTAAGCACCTCATCCCCGCGCATGGTGACGATCTCTGCGCCCTTGAGAACGATGGTGCCCGACGGGGTATACCGTGCCGCCTGAACGTTTACATGCACTTCCTGCGGACGGAAACCTTTTGCCGCATCCGGCAGGTTGGCGTCCGGGTGTTCTGCCGTTTTTGCAGAGTCCCCAGGATGCTCCGCGATTCCTTCGTCCGCAACTTTCAACGGAAGGCGGAAGTAACTCGAGCCGAGCGACCACCCGATGGTATTTCCACTATCCGCCCATCCTGCAAAGTCTGCCCCTAAGTTGGTGAGCCGACGAACGGCGACGGAAGGCGAGTTGAGATCGATGGTTGGCGCATCGCCTCCAACATGAGGAAGATCGAAGAGATACAGCTGGCTTCGATAGACGGCCAGCGCCTTTCTCTGGTCGGGGGACGGCACGATTTGTACGCTCGGTGAGAAGTCGGCGCCCCATATGTCCTTACCTTTGAGAACCAGGAGCGTGCGCTTGTCGGTCCCATCGAGGCGCATGGAAACCAGAGAATACTCGTGCTTCATGACCGTCTTAATGTGGGTCTCGGTGACAACGATGCGATTGTCACTTGTAAATTGCGGATAACTATCCTGCGCCGCGAATGCAATGCTTGTTGCTGGCCCGCCATCGGCAGGGACTGACACAAGCTCCAATGCAGCGATGGGCTTTCCCCATTGATCTACCTGTTCCATCGCAATGGCCTGGGCGCTGCGTAATACCACAATGCGGGAACTGTCGGGAGACCAGGAAGGGCTGGAATAATAGGCAGGCACCGATGTCAATTGAACGGGAGTTCCTTTGCCATCGGCGGCTACTTTCCACAGAAAGCCTTTCTCGTTCTCCCATGTGACATACGCCAGCCACTTACCATCTGGCGACCATGCTGGCTGATACTCTCTTGCGTTTCCCTGCGTCACCCGCTGCGGCGTGCCCTCCGGAAGATTCAACAGGTACAAGTGCGTGAGAGCGGAGAAAGCGAGTTGCTTACCGTTTGGGGACTCGACTGATCCCTGGATGATGCGCGCCTGAACCGGGCCTTCATCGACCCGAGTTGGGAAGTTCAACTTCGGCCCAAGCTCGCGGGAAACCGTTGCCTGAAAAGGAACGACAGTATCCTGCGCGGTTTCAAGATCGAGCCGATGGATCTTTCCACCATAGGCAGCCAGCACGCTTTTCCCGTCGGGATTAAAGGCGTAACCAGGGAACAGATCGCGGTTGGAAAAATATGACTCCTGATCATCGCGCTGCACCGGAAACCTGAACCATCGATCGGCACCGCTTACGAGATCTCGAACCCGCAGGGCCGTTTCATTGTCATAGCGGGTGGCATAGACGAGTTTTGTTCCGTCAGGCGAAAGCAAAGGGCGGATAGCGCTGCCCTGATTCGCAGTGATGACATCCTCTTCGCCTGTACGCAGGTCGCGACGGGTAATTTGCCAAAGAGGAAACTTCACATCGTCGGAAAAATAGCCGGATTTGCTTGAGTAGTAGATGTAGCGCCCGTCTGGAGAAGCAACTGCGCCCAACGCGTTATGCCATGTATCGGGCGGCGCATCGTCGCTCATCTTGGACTTGGTGATGCGTACACCGCTACCACCTTTGAGGTCATACATCCAAAGCTCGAAGCCTGAATCGTAAAAACTGGGCTTTTTTTGAGAGACGAGAATGTATTGACCATCCGCCGTCCAGCTGGGCGAAGTGAATGTTGTATTTTCATCGGCAGTCAGAGCTCGCGCGTCCGAACCGTCTGGATTTGAAACCCACACATTGTCCGCGCCAGAACGGTCGCTCACATAGACGATTTTCTTTCCGTCTGGAGAGTATCGCGGCGTGCTGTCAAACGAAAGACCAGAGGTGATCGGCCTGGCCTCACCGCCAGAGATTGGCAGCTGATAAATATGACCAACCAGATCGAAGACAATTGATTTTCCGTCCGGTGAGACGTCAAGCGAAAGCCACGTGCCCTCGGTCGCCGTATACTCGATCTTCCTGCTCGGCACGAGAGGAAGATGCGGAGCCTTCTCTTCCGCCTTCGCCGTTGAAGCCGTTTGCTTCGGAGGAACTGCCTGTCCGAATGTAAGTGGAACCACAGTCACTGTAGACAAGCTAGCCGCGACAACAATCACGCATCTGATTTTCTTCAACAGAGATAAGCAAAGAACCGTTTGCATCTATATCTCCTGCCCATTAACAACAATGTGATTCGCGCTAAGCGATGAGGCGCCTGCAATAGTCACTTGCTACTCTTTTTTCCGCAAAACAACTGTGGGACTGACGCATCATAATGGCACCGGGTCCCATGAAGCGATAACTGTAACGGATTGCATCTCATGCTTCAACGCTTCATCCTGAGCGTCATTCAGGCTCAGCAGGAAGCGTCTGTGTTATCCGCAAGTAGAAATGAGGGCCGGAAGGAAAGCGCGTTCGGCACAGACCTTCCGGCTTCGTGCTTAGTAGCGGAACTTCAAAGCAAATTGGATCTGCCGCTCTGTACCGAGGCCAATGGTATTACCGAAGGTGCTTGAAATCTTGCCAAATGTAGTGTCGCCATAGGTGCTATCCGGCTGCCCAAAATTTGGATGGTTGAACATATTGAAGAATTCTGCGCGGAACTCCAGACTTTTTGTTTCCGTAAACGCAGTCTGCTTTACCAGCGCGGAATCAATCTGAGAAAACCCCGGACCGTACACGCCATTGCGAGGTGAGTCGCCGAAAGTGTACTGCGCTGGAGTCGACCACGCATCCGGATTAAAGTATTGTCTCCAACTCTTGCCCGAGACATACAGTGGTGCGCCGGGAACGAAATCCGGCCGCTGGTTGGTGTAGTCGCCGTTTCCATACGTATTCGTACCCAGATAGATGTTGTCCGCGACCCCGCTGTGAATAATGCCCAGAGCATTCACCTGCCATCCGCTGACTAGCATCGAAACGGCTTTTGGCGCGGATTGGAGGAAGTCATAACCCTTTCCCATGGGGATGTCATAGAGGAAGTTGAAAGAGAAGTTATTCCGGATATCGCCCGATCCGTTGCCACGCTCCGCTTTGATATTGTTGTTATCTTGCGGTTCGCTTGCAAACAAGCCCTGGTCTTGCACATCGTCAATCGCATGCCCATAGGTATACGCGCCCTCAATGTGTAAGCCTTTAGCAACTCTGCGAATAACCGATACCTGGAGGCCGCTGTAACCACTGAATCCGGTATTGGTTTCGAGGAAGATGTCGCTGAAGCTCGCATTGGGACGAAGTCCCGTCATGTTATTGGCGTAATTAATATCTGTTTCCCGCCAGAGATTGACGCCGTGGTTGCCGACATAGGCGACCTCCAGGCCAGTATTTCTCGCTATCTGATAAGCCACACTCACATTCCACTGCTCGGAATAAATGTCCGGCTTGTGACGCGGGAATCCATAAACCGTGGGTGCGCCCGCCACATTGTCGGATAGATACGGATCATAAGGGTATGACAATCCCGGTGCAGTCGTTGAGTTCAGCGAGACGTTGCCGGGAATATTGTTGAGCGGAACGTTATAGGAACCAAAGCCCACGGGATAGGCCTGGTAGTACATACCAAAGCCGGCGCGGGCGACCATCTTGTCCATAGGCTGCCATGAGATTCCGAAGCGTGGCTGGAAATCTGCAGCGTTGATGTGGAAGTACGAACCACCAGGATAAGAGAGCGCGTTGGTGCGCGTGTCAAATGTCTGCGTTTCGTAGCGGGCATCGTGCGGTACCGTTTCCAGCTCGTAGCGCAGACCAAAATCCACCGTAAGGTTGCTCCGCATCTGGTAGGTATCCTGGCCAAAAAATCCCATTTGTGTGGCACGAGTACCATGTCCCGGATCACCCACAGTTACGCTCACCGAAGACAATTTGTCGTCGATAAAATCCTGGATCGACGAGAACAGCATGAAATTGTAATCGGTACTGTGACGATTTATCTGGATGCGGTAAATCGACCCGCCGGTCTTGATCGTATGCTTGCCGTGAACCCAGCTGAGAATATCCCCATACTGGTAGCTGGTTCCGGCTTGAAAATAAAGCCCCTGGTTGCCCGGTGAAATCTGCAGGCCCGTAATAGAGGTGTTGGGTACGTCCTCAGCCGAGTCAATCGTGCTGACCCAGCGTTGCATGCCCACCAAGGCATCGTTGAGTAAGTACGGACTAAACACGTGCGCCTCATGCAGGGCAACATTGGTCGTGCGAACTGGAACGATCTGATGATCGTTGATTCCATACGCGCTTGGAAATACTCCGAAGAGCGGCCCGAAGACGTTCGTATCATTGATGTTCAGTCTGGCAAACGCGCTGTCCTTATCCGAGAAAACATAGTCCACGCGGGCGCTTCCCGTGTCTTCACGCACGTTGGACACTTTGTTGGCCGTATACTGATCGACCAAAGGGTCACTGGTGTGGCTGGTTCCGGCCGGCATCTGATCGAGGATCGGCTGCAATTGCGGAGAGGTTGCCTGCACTTCGCTGATCAACAGCGCACTCGGAACGGTTCCGTTTGCGGTGATGCCAACCAACTGGCGAGAGCCCTCGTAGTTCACGAAATAAAAAGCCTTGTCGTGTCGAATAGGCCCAGCGATATTTGCGCCGAAGTCGTTGTAGCGAAATTCCGGTTTTTCGGTCGCAAAGAAGTTTTGTGCGTCCAGGGCGTCGTTTCGGAAGTAATCGTAAAGTTCGCCATGGAGCTTATTCGTTCCTGACTGTGTGACGATATTGACGGTAGAACCCGCGGCCCGTCCATACTGCGCCTGGTATCCGCTGGTTTGCACCTTGAATTCAGCGACGGTTTCGAGGCTGCCGGTAAGCAGCCGGGCTCCGCGTTCATAACCATTGGCCATGTACGGCTGATCAACGCGCGAGGCATCGATTCCATCGATCGAGAACTGGTTGTGTACCGAGTGCAGTCCGTCGAAGCTAAGGTCAGCGATGTAGTTGCTGCGCGCCACAGCGCCCGGTGTAAGCAGGCTGAAGCGAGCATAGTCGCGGCCGTTGATGGGTAGATTGTCGATCTGGCGCGTGTCCATCGTATTACCCAGAGCTGCAGTGGTCGTATCGATCGCAAGCGCCTGCGATGTCACCTCGACGTTCTGGCTCACGCTGCCCGGCGTAAGCGTAAAGTCCAGCCTCACCGGAGTTACGCCCACCTCGACTCCGTTCTGAACTTCAGTCGTAAAACCCGTGCTCTCTGCGGTAATGCGATACTTTCCTACCGCGAGATTCGGAAATGTGTAAAACCCTTCAGTGTTAGCAACAGTCGTGGCTGTTACACCGGTGTTTATATTGACAGCGGCGACTTTTGCCGATTGAATCACCGCTCGCGAAGAGTCCTGGACGGTCCCCGAGACGCCGCCATAGGTCTGCGTGTTTGCATAAGGGGCTGTCACGCAGAACAACAAGACAGCCATCAGTATCGATACATATCGAAACTTCGAAATTGTCATGATAGTGCGCCTCCATTAAATGCAAAACCCGGTTAGCGAATGAAACGTTTACCAGCTGAGACAGCCTGATATCGAATCAACTTTGCTATTTTCAAAAACGAGAGATGTGATCCGCGGATTGCCCCGCGACATTGGAATGAGTTTTTAGAACCCGCACTCTCTCCCGCGGGATGGGAGATGTAAGTGAAACAAGGACAACAAAGCTGCCAGGCTCTTGCGACCAGAGTCGCATCCGCCGTGACGGAGCGACACAAAGAAAATACGTTACAGGAATAACTCTGCCGACTGAGCTGCGAATCCACATAGGCACACACCCGCGGGCATCTCTGCGCAACAACTGAGTATGCCCCATCTGTCCCTGTGCCTGAGAAAGCTATCCCTTCGGCGGGTTCTTCGCGAGAACCTCTCTCCAGAATTTGTCTCTATCGTGGTCCTTTTGCCTGAGAGTTTCCGGGGCGGTTGCTCCTTCGGCGTCGAAAAAGTATCGATCTCTCCCGCGACAGAACTGCGAACTGAGAAGCTACGGTGGCTCCATCTCCCTCACCATTGAATTGGATGGATAGAGCATACTGTATAACTACAATGAGTTAGCCATGATAGCACCAATTTATCGCCGAGATAAATCATAGTTATAGGTTTGTGCCGGCGCCGGTGATTGGTGCTAATTAACCGTGCTACTTCCAGGTTTTTCCGCCGTCGATGGTCGTCCATGAGGTCCCGTCATCGGCCTCCACGGTGCCGGCCTGCGGCGTCTGAAAGACGATATGCGCGATGGCGTGTTCGCCGCCAGTCTTGCCGGGGAGAGAGATGAAGCTCCATGTCGTGCCGCTGTCAGAGGAGTGATAAAGCCGAAGATCCTCTCCACCGACCCAAACGTCATTGCCGAATACGGCCACGACACGCATCTTTGATCTTTCGTTCGGGAGCACGGGCTGCCACGCGCTATCTCCAACAGAGCGTTCCGCTTGTCCGCTGCTGTTGATGCGCCAATGTGGGCGCACAGCATTGACGCTCTGTGCCTCAGTCAGCCCAAGCGCTTTCGACATAGCGAATGCTGGCGCAACGCGGCTGGAGGCGAGTGGGCTCACTGGGGGTGGCGGGCTTTGAGCAGCCGGCAAAGCTCCTGCAATTGGTCCTGCGACGGATGTAGGATTTTGCGGAATTGTTTCCAGTCTGTTCGATGGTTCTCGATACTCAGACGCAATGACTGCATCCGTGGCTTGTTGGGAGGACTCGGTATGTTTCGCGACGGGCGCTGGCCCTGGCTTGTTGTGGACTGGCTTTGGCGCTTGCGCAATCGCTGTCTGCAGCTGCTTATCAGGCTGTGCCGGAGCCTGAACTGTCGCCGTCGTGGGCGCGCTGGCATTGTTCTCTGAGCGTGGTTTGAACTCCTGTTTTCGCTCGTGCAGAAGGACTGCCGCGCCGACGATAACAACTCCCGCGGCGGTGGCTACCCAAGGCAGCCATGTCCGCAGCGGCGGATGCACCGGTCGGGGCAACACATGCGCCGTGTCATCCGTAATCGGTTCAGGCGTGGCTGAAGCGGCAACGCTTAAGACCTCGCGGCAATGAGCGCAGACCGCAAGATGCGCAATCAATTGTTTCTTTTCGCGCTCGGGTAATGCGTCCTCGGCAAAAGCCGTGAGCACATCGGCGTCCGGATGAGGCCCGGCCTGCTGGCTTCGCGCCAGTTCCCGTCGCAGCGTATTGGGCTCAGATTGCTTCACGTTACCGATTCATCTTTCACTTATAGAACGTACCGGGCGATGTTTCTTGCCTTAGAGCTGCCGCCACATCGACGTTCAGGTCGCGTACATCGAGCTCCTGCATCAGTTCGTCGCAGCGTCGCGGATGAAAGCCCGCCGCCTGCAGCCGTTTGCGCACGCGTTTGCGCAGTTGGCGTGTCACTCGTTCGAGTTTCCTGCTGACAGTGGACTCGTGCACATGCAACTGACGTCCGATGTCCGCGAGAGTGCGCTGGTCAAGATAATAGGATGCCAGCAGATAGCGCTCTTCAGAGTTGAGTTCAGTGAGTGTTTGCGCGATGGCGGCGGCCACGCGATCATCCGGTGACGGGACGTTTTCGGCAGGCCGCTCCGCAAAACTGACACTGGCCTCAACCTGCTCGTCGAGGCTGATTTCTCTGGACTGCGAGCGGTAGCGGTTCACGTATTGCTGTGACAACACGGTGCGGAGCCATCCTTTGAGCGAACCACGCCCCATGTAATAGTCCAACCTGGAGATCCGGCGCCCCTCGCGGTTAGGCATTCCATAGAGATCGGCGTAGAGTCCGTCGGCAAGTTCGCGTCCGGTGGCTTCGTCTTTAGCGATACGATAGGCCGATTCATAGAGCGGCACCCGGAAACGGGTGAGAAACACATCCCAGGCCATCTCGTTTCCGGCAGAGCAGGCGCGCGCCAGGGTTAACTCCGCGACATGCAGTGTTGCCACCAGATCAAGCTGCTCCTTCTCGCTGGCCTCGCCGGCATAACGAATCACCACAGTCGCGACGATGTTGTGAAAGCTCTCAGGTGTGATGCCATAACGCTCTCCGCCCGATTCGTTATAGCGCCTTGCGATGGCCTCGCTTACAGCGCTCCCCAGCGTTGGAATATCGGCCAGGGTTGAAGGCTCCGGAAGCATTGGCTTCAGATGCTAGCAAATTCTTTGCAAGAAACGCATCTGGCTGCGTTCTTCTTGTGTGCTGAGGGTCCACACGACCTCCGCACTGGGAGGAAGAAATGCCAGAAGGTCACAGTTTGAATGAACCACAGCGGGAAATCTTCTTCACTGCCGGTCTTGCGTTGTGTCTTGTCTCGCGCCTTCACTGCGCGGCTAGAAAAGCGATGACAGCCGCTATCTGCCTGGTTCTCTTTGCCATTCCGGCATGCGCTGGACAGGGCGACAATGGCCCGTACAAAGTGTTGCCGGCAATTGTGCGCAGTAATCTGGCGATCTTTCCGGTCGTGGCTGGCCATACGTACGACACATCCAAACTGATGACACTCGACGAGGGGATCCGTGTTGGGCAAGTGACGATTACGGAGGCCGGAAGCGATGTGGGCCTGATCCGTCCGGGTCAGGTGATGCCGGTGCGAAGGCAGGGAGCGGAGGTAAACCGGCTGGTCCTTTACAACAACTCCAGCAAACCACTGTTGCTGCTTGCCGGGGAAATTGTGACCGGTGGCAAACAGGATCGTGTCATCGGCTCTGACCGTATCATTCCGCCAAATACCGGCCCCATCGATCTGAGCGTCTTCTGCGTGGAGCCCGGACGATGGGTCGGGCAGAGCGCAAAATTCGGCTCTATGGGCGTGCAGATGGCACAGCCAAGCGTGCGCACACCGGCGATGGCGGAGCGCAATCAAATGCAGGTATGGGACAACGTGCGCAGTTCAAACGCCAGAATGGCGAGCAGCCTCAGCAGCGTTGACGCAGCGGCGATCGCTGGAACGAGTTCATACGCCAAGGTCTTTGAAAGTGCGCCTGTAAAGAAAATGGTCGCCGAGTATGGCGGCACAGAAAGTGAACAGGCGATCTTGCGCGAATTGCGCAGTAAAGGCGCCGTGGGCGTGGTAGTTGCCGT
This sequence comes from Alloacidobacterium sp., assembly GCA_035313725.1. Classification (GTDB taxonomy): domain Bacteria; phylum Acidobacteriota; class Terriglobia; order Terriglobales; family Acidobacteriaceae; genus Alloacidobacterium. The sequence goes on from DATGAD010000525.1 coordinate 11,756, forward strand.
GAACGGGCGCGTTCTGTGGGCAGACGTCTTCGCCAGCACAGAGCTGCTCGCAAAATATTGGCCGAAGCTGATGCGCAGTTATGAAGCAGAGGCAATGACCTCGGCAAACATGAATACCGCGCCAGATATACACGATGCAGAAGCCTATATGAGCAACCTGAGCGGCGGCCGCGAAGTAACAGAGACCGAGCCAGGCGTATATCGCCGCACTGACATTACCGGCGACGGATATCGTGTTTTCGAACTGATGTCGCTGCTGCCCAGTGCCGGGTTCACGATACACATCACCAAAATCAGAGACCAGGCACTTTAGACCAGAATCAATTCGACGCCCTGTCCACGGAGCATTTCAGCGTCTGCGTCTGAAAGGCCGCGATCGGTAATGATGCAGTGTATATTCGCCGGAGGAATGATGCGCGAAAGACTACGGCGATGGAACTTGGTCGAATCGCATACAACGACGACTCGCTTTGCGGCCTTCACCATCGCGCGATTCACGCGGGATTCGAGCACGTTCGGCGTGGTGAGGCCGATCTCCATATCGAAGCCGTCAACGCCCAGGAACAATATGTCAGCGTACATTTCATGAAGCACATCTTCAGCCAGCGGACCTACGAGTGAAAACGAATTCTTGCGTAGGGTGCCACCCGTCAGAATGACATCGAAATCTGTGTTTGCCAGGTCTGCAGCAATATTGATTGCGTTGGTGATGACGGTCAGGTGCTTAAAACGGCGCAGCACATGCGCAACCATAGTGGTGGTCGTGCCCGAGTCGAGCATCACGCACTGGCCTTCCTGCACGAGGTCCGCAGCTGCGGCGGCAATGCGCTGTTTTTCCTGCGAGTGCCGCTTCTGCTTTTCCTGAAGCGACGGATCGAACATGGCTCCCGCCGAAACCGGCAACGCTCCACCGTGGGTGCGCTGGACCAATCCTTTCAACTGCAGGTAATCGAGGTCCTTGCGGATGGTGATCTGGGTGATGCCGAGTGTTTCAGACAGCTCCTTTACCAGAACCCGACCCTTGCTCTGCAACACTCCCAGAATGTGCTGACGGCGTTCCTCAATGAGCATGGGATCACGTTCGGCTTGCTTCTTCTTCGTTTTAGGCTGCACGGTCTTCGTATATACCCGTATGAGATATAAATCAGAAGCTTGATTGTATGCAATTGAACAGCCTACCGTGAGCTTTCTCCCCGCCTGATTTTGCTGTATCAGTGGAAATGAACACACGGCTGGGCAGGCGACCGGAGCCGCTCTGGATGGTGCTGAATGCCAGCAAGCTGTTCTGATCACCGTTGCTTAATGCAGAAGCCCCTTCCTGTCATTCAGGCACGATAACGTAGGGGCGCATCATCTCGTTGTCTTCGTGCTCGAGCATATGGCAGTGCCAGACGTATCTCCCGGCAAAGCCTTCAAACTTCACGATGATCCGGGTGATGGTCATGGGATCGACGCGAACTGTAT
>DATGAD010000526.1:0-3851 GCA_035313725.1 Alloacidobacterium sp.
TTTGGCGTTTCCGCAAACAGTGCCGGAAAACCTGCAACTGTAAGCGCCAGCCACAGAAAGCAGAGACTATGTTTGCTCCGGTGAATCGAAAGAATCCTGCCAAACCTACTGAGCATCAACTGCAAAAGAGCGTGCTCCATCAATTCTTTCTCCTGTGACTCGGCTTCGCTGGGAACACACTGCGCGAGCAGGGCAAATAGTTTATATTCGCAAAAACTGCTCCAAAAGGACTGCGAAGATCATACACATCCCCAAGCATCTCCTCGCTCTTTCTCTGTCTGTGCTCTCTGCTTCGGTTTCTCTCGCGCAGGTAGAGGTTCTAGTCGACCACGTAGGGTATGAGACTCTCGCCCCGAAGCAGGCTGTCATTGAAGGAACTGCGGCAGACCATCCGCAGCAGTTCACACTCATCGATACCGATACAGGTAAGTCCGTTTTTCAGGGTCCATTGCAACCGTCTGGACCAGTGGATTCGTGGGGAAAGTGGGTCTTCTGGACGGCAGATTTTTCCAAGTGGCAAAAGCCTGGTCATTACAGAATTGAAACAAGCACAGATGCTGGCGTTGTAAGCTCCTGCACCTTTGCTATCGATGACAATCTTCTCGAGCGCAGCACGCTTTCGAATGTCATCTATTACTTCAAGGGACAGCGATCGAGCGGCCTGATCGATCGCGCGGACAGCCATCTGCCGCTGCCCGATGGCAAGCCAGGATTTGTTGACGTCCATGGCGGATGGTATGACGCGACCGGCGACTACGGAATACATCTCTCCCATCAGAACCCGACGTCCTACTTCAATCCGCAACAGGTGCCACTGGTTGCGTGGTCGCTTTTGAAGAGCTACCTCGCTCTTGAAGCGCGCCCCGATGACAACTTCAGCGAATACGAGCGCCGGCTGCTCGATGAAGGCTTGTTCGGAGCAGACTTTCTGGTTCGCGTAAAACGCCCCGGAGGATCGTTCTACGAGTCCATTACCGGACCCGGAAAAGACAAACTCCCGAAAGATCGCGCGATCGGCAATCCGAACTGGCGCACGCAGATCAAGAAGAGCACTTCTGATTCAACCGAACACATCGGAACCGCGGCGGGCGAGCACGCCTATGAAGCCAGCTTTCGCGCTGGAGGCGGCATGGCGATTGCCGCTCTCGCTCTTGCTGGAACCATGCCGGAAGAAGGCGACTTTCCGCACTCTACTTATATCCGTACCGCAGAAGATGCTTTCCAATTCTTGAACGCGCACAATACCGAACTGCTGAACGATGGAAAGGAAAACATCCTCGACGACTACTGCGCGCTGATGGCAGCGACGGAGTTGTATCGAGCGACCCAAAAGCAGATCTATCGCGATGCCGCTGAGAAACGCGCGAATCAGCTTATGGCGCGACTCGCGATCGACGGCTCATTTCGCGATTACTGGCGGGCTGACGATGCTAAGCGACCTTATTTCCATCCTTCCGATGCTGGCCTGCCAATAGTCAGTCTTCTCGAATACATGCAAGTTGCTGACGCCACGCAACAGGGGCGGATTCGCTCAGTCATAGAAAAGTCTCTGCGCTTCGAGCTTGGGGTGACATCCGAAGTCAACAATCCCTTTGGATATGCGCGCCAGCTCGTGCGCATGGGCAGCGGACAGGTACGCTCCGCATTCTTTTTCCCGCATGACACGGAAGCGGCGCCATGGTGGCAGGGTGAGAATGCGCGGATCTGCTCGTTGGCTGCGGCCGCTCGGATGGCGGCGCCCCTCTTCGCAGATGATCCGGCCTTTCAATCGCAACTTGAAACCTATGCGTGGAACCAGCTTCACTGGATTCTGGGGCGTAATCCCTTCGACTCGAGCATGCTGATGGGCAGCGGTCACGACAACGCGCCCTATATGTTCTTCCGCTCCTACAAATACACGAATGCGCCGGGCGCTATTATCAACGGCATCACTGCAGCGTCCGATAACGAAGACGGAATCGCTTTCAACGAGGGCTACGCCGTCACGGGCAAAGACGACGACTGGCGCTGGACCGAGCAGTGGCTGCCGCACGCGGCCTGGTACCTGTATGCGGTTAGTCTGCCACATCCATAGCCCTGTCCTTTTAGGATTGCTGAAGAGGTGACAATTAGCGTGAAACAACATCGTCAAAAAGCTGCGCTGATTGCATGCATATCTCTGTTCTTCATGAGCGGCGCCTTCGCGCAGCAGGCGCCGGAAGCTGCCCCTCACTCGCCTGTCGGATTTCAGGAAACGTACGATCGTTTGCTCAAAGCGATCGAGGCGATTCCAATCTTTGACAACCATGGCCATCCTGGGTTCGCGGACGATCCAAATGTCGATGCGATGGTTTCTCCGCCGGACGCTACCTCGGCGTTCCGTCTGCGCGCCGACAATCCAGAACTCATCGCAGCTTCAAAAGCCCTCTTCGGCTATCCGTATGACGATAATTCGCCCGAGCACCTGCAATGGCTCGTAAAGAAGAAAGCGCAACTCAAACAGGAAGAAAAGGGCTACCAGTATTTCGATAACATTCTCGACCGTCTGAATATTGAGCAGGCAGTAGCGAACCGGGTTGTGCTTGGGCCATATCTTTCTCCGAAACGCTTTCGCTGGGTCTTCTTTGTTGATTCCCTTCTATTCCCGTTCAACAACCAGGCGATCATCGCCCGCAACAGCGACCTCGCCGTCTACATTCCGCTGCAGGAAAAGAAGCTACGAAATGAATTGGCGCAGGAAGGACTGCAGGAACTTCCATCGGCTCTTGACGACTATCTGAAATTCGTCACTCGCCTCGTCGAAGACGACAAACAGCATGGCGGCGTTGGAATCAAGTTCGAAATCGCCTACTTCCGTTCGCTCCATTTCGACGATCCGCCAAAGCAAATCGCGGAAGCCATCTATGCGAAATATCAGCATGGCGGGATACCCACCGAGCGAGAATATACGGACTTCCAGGATTACCTCTTCCGCTACCTGATCGGCGAAGCCGGACGCCTGCATCTTCCCGTGCAGATCCATAGCGCAGTTGGCATAGGCGACTTTTACAGCGTTTCCAACGGCACCGCCCTTCAGCTTGAAAACGTTTTGCGTGATCCCCGTTACAGCAGCACAACTTTCGTGCTGCTCCATGGTGGATATCCATTTCAGGAACAGGCTATCTGGCTGGCAACGCGCAAAAATGTTTACCTCGATTCATCTCTGATGAGCCTTTACCTCTATCCCGCGGACCTGAAGACTGTGCTACGCCACTGGCTGTTGCTATTCCCCGATAAAGTCGCATTCGGTTCGGACGCATTTCCTTTCAGTGATGCTGTTGGCGCCGAAGAAAGCTATTGGATGGCTGTTCGTTCCGCGCGCGTCGCGCTTGCCGCGGCCCTCGCGGAAATGATCGTGAATCACGAAGTGACGGAGCAGCAGGCGCTGGCCTTCGCCCACGGCTATCTGCATGACAATGCAGCCAGGATCTATGAAAAATGACGCCGTCCATCTTGAAGATTCTCGCAGTCTTTTTCACCAGCGCATTCCACACCTTAAGATCAAATCATGGAACCTAACGAAGCACAGGAATTGCAAGAAGAGCACGAACAGGCAGCGAAACATCCCAGCTTACGCCCGGTAAGTTTCACCATGAGCGTGCTTGCCGTGCTGGTCGCTATTTCGACCGTCCTCGGCCATCGCACGCATACGGAAGCAGTCCTGGCGCAGGCCCGCGCCAGCGATCAATGGAATGAATATCAGGCAAAGAAAATTCGCCTGAACGAAACCCAGCTGACATCTGACATGCTCTCCGTCCTTGCCGTGCATGACGACGGTGCGAAGAAGTTGATGGAGAGCTACAAGGCTCACTCAGATAAGTGGTCTGGCGATC
>DATGAD010000527.1:0-4077 GCA_035313725.1 Alloacidobacterium sp.
TCGAAAGTCATTCCTCTGCAAATGCCTTTCCCGTTTCTGACCAAACTAGTCGAGCCATTCGGCAACTTCTCTCCAATGGGGGTTCTATGGTTTTCCGTCGGAGCTTCGCCTGCCTATGAAGTCTTCGCCGGGTCCGCGGAGATGCTGGCCGGAATTCTGCTCGTAGTCCCTCGAACAGCGACCATCGGAGCGCTCGTCTGCCTGGCAGATATGGTTCAGGTCTTCATGCTCAACATGACCTACGATGTCCCGGTAAAGCTCTTTTCTTTCCACCTTGCGCTCATGGCCCTGTTTCTACTTGCTCCCGAGCTTAGGCGTCTGGCAGACTTCTTCGTCTTCAATCGCGCGGTCGGACCTTCCACGCAGCCGCAACTTTTTTCTGGCCGCCGCGCCACTCGTATCGCTCTCGCCACACAGCTCGTCTTTGGTATGTGGCTTGTGGCAATGAATATCTATGGCGGTTGGAGCGGTTGGAAAACTTACGGCGGTGGGCGTGTTAAGTCGGCGTTCTACGGCATCTGGAATGTAGATCAGCTTGCCATCGATGGCCAACTCCGCTTGCCGCTGCTCAACGACTACGACCGTTTTCGCCGCGTCATTTTCGACTTCACCAACAGGATGGCCTTTCAGCGCATGGACGACTCACTCGTAAGTTACAGCGCCTCGATCAACACCAACGACAGGACGCTCGTGCTCACAAAGGACAGCGACAAAAGCTGGAAAGCCAATTTCAACTTCCAACGTGCGGCCCCTGACCAGTTGACTCTCGACGGCAGCATGGATAGCCACCGGATTCACATGCAGCTGAAACTCGTTGATCGCAACAAGTTCTTACTTGTCAACCGCGGCTTCCACTGGATCCAGGAATATCCCTTCAACCGCTAAGCTGACTGGATCATGCCCGGATTGCCATAAGTTCTACAACCTCACGTGCTCCAATTGAATTGCGGTCGAGTGGGTTGTGGTTAGTCGTGGGCTGTCGCGGTATCGGCGAGCCGACGCGTTTTGATATCCCGCATCGGAGGCTGGCCGAAAAACCTGCTGTACTCCCGATTGAACTGGCTGGCACTTTCATAGCCGACCTCGAAGGCGGCACTCGCGGCATCCAGACCTTCATTGAGCATTCGCTCTCTGGCTACATGCAGCCGAAGCTGTTTCTGATATTGAAGAGGGCTCCTCGCAGTCAGAGACCGGAATTGATGATGCAACGTCGATACGCCCATCCGCGCCATGGAGGCGAGTTCCTCAACGCGTAACGGCTTAGCGTAGTTCGTTCGCAGCCATTCAACTGCCTTAGATGTCCGATGACTCTGCGCTCCCAGGGTAGCGATTGCGCCAAGATGCTTTCCCTGCGGGCTCCGAAGCAATCGATAGATGATTTCACGCTGGATCAGGCTGCTGAGAAATGGAATGTCCTGCGGCGCCTCAAGCAGGTCCACCAGCCGGGAACATGCGTACAGGAGCTCGACCGAAGTGACACCTACCGCCATGCCGCGGGTATCAGCAGACTCCTCGCGCAGATGAAACTCCTGCTGCGAGAGAATCTCCCGGACCACCGGCATTTCGAGTCTGAGCAGCAAACCGAGCATCGGTTCCCTTTCAGTTGCCGCGATCACCTGGCTGACAACGGGAAGATCGACAGACGTCAGCAGGAAGTTCGAACCGTCGCATATGTAAGTCGTTTTGCCAACGTTGATCCGCTTCTGTCCCTGCACGAAGACAACCAGACTGGGTTCGTATGCAGCCGAGGCACAGGCGGTGGGCAGGGAACGGCGATTGAGGCGCAGGCCTGGTATCTCAGTAAGCGTGTTTCCTTCCGCAATGGCACGATCGGCAATCTTCCGGGCCAATACAGCCCGCATCTCAACCACACTTTGATCTGCGCTCGCGTCCTTGCGTTTTGCCACTTTCACCGCTTGCCTCTTCAAAACCAAGTTAACGCTTAATTCACAATACTCTGCACAAAAATGTATGTATCGACAGAAATAGGCAATAGATTGGCAGGATTGGGATACCGCTCGAAGGATACTCTTCCGTAGTCTTTGGATTGAGAAGGACAGTGAAGTGGCCGTTCCTCTCACTCGGATCTGATGCGAGAAGCTTCGGTACTGACCAACTGGATAGGTGAACAAATGCAGAAGCGCAAATTGGGAAACAGCAATCTGGAAGTTTCGGCTCTCGGACTCGGTTGCATGGGAATGAGCTTTTCCTACGGCCCGGCTGGAGACAAACAGGAGATGATCGGAGTTCTGCGGGCAGCCGTCGAACGCGGCATCACCTTCTTCGACACGGCGGAAGTCTATGGCCCTTACACGAACGAGGAATTGCTCGGCGAGGCGCTCTCTCCGCTGCGCGAGCAGGTGGTGATTGCCACCAAGTTCGGCTTCAACCTTAATCCCGATGGAAGCCCAGGCTGGCAAGGGTTGAACAGCCGCCCCGAGCACATCAAGGAGGCCGCAGAGGGCTCGTTGAAGCGGCTCAGGACCGATGTCATCGATCTGTACTACCAGCACCGCGTGGACCCAGAAGTGCCGATCGAAGACGTGGCGGGAGCGGTGAAGGACTTGATTCAGGCGGGCAAGGTCAAGCACTTCGGCCTCTCTGAAGCCGGCGCGAAGACCATTCGTCGCGCACACGCTGTCCAGCCTGTTACGGCACTCCAGAACGAGTATTCGTTGTGGTGGCGCCGCCCCGAAGAGGAGATTGTGCCGATGCTCGAGGAACTAGGAATCGGCCTCGTTCCTTATAGTCCGCTGGGCAAGGGCTTCCTGACGGGAAAGATCGACGAGAGCACCTCGTTCGACAAGACCGATTTCCGCAATACGCTGCCGCGCTTTACTCCAGAGGCGCGGAAGGCGAACCAGGCGCTGGTGGATCTGCTCGGGGAGATCGCAAAGCGCAGAAACGTAACGCCTGCACAGATTGCGCTCGCGTGGCTGCTCGCGCAGAAGCCTTGGGTTGTTCCAATACCAGGCACAACGAAGCTCCATCGCCTGGAGGAGAACATCGGAGCAGTTGCGATCGAGCTTTCGGCAGAGGATCTGCAACAGATCGAAAGCGCCGCGGCCAGGATCACGGTGGAGGGGGCGCGGTATCCGGAGCACATCGAGAAGATGACAGGCCTCTGAGCGGCGCCAGTCGGGAACAGGCCAAAGAGTCGGCTTGCGAGGTAGGACGATCAGGTAAGAGAAGATAAGTGAGGGAGTTCACGATATGGAGATTAAGCGAGCCGGCTCACAGCCTTCCGGCAAGGGACCGGCGAATTACTTCACAGGAACCGTCCGGGTCGATCCACTCTTTGACGCGCCCGATCCCGCGCGTGTCGTCGGCGCCAGCGTCACCTTCGAGCCCGGTGCCCGTACCGCCTGGCATACGCACCCGCTCGGTCAAACTCTGATTGTCGTGTCAGGCTCTGGCCGGGCGCAGCGCTGGGGCGGTCCAGTCGAAGAGATCCGGCCCGGCGACGTGATCTGGTTTCCGCCCGGAGAGAAGCATTGGCACGGGGCGGCGCAAACGACGGCAATGACCCATATTGCTATTCAGGAGAAGCTCAATGGGAAAACTGTCGATTGGATGGAGCAGGTGAGCGACGAGCAATACGGACAATAGTCTCGCGGGTGTATGTGTTCAGCCAACCTCTCTAGTTGTACATACAGGTTCCGATGCGAGAGAATAGGGCAGCACATTCCCGATGAACCAGAGGACGGCCATGCCGCAATCGCTCGATACGCGCAACTTCCCGCACGCCATGCTGCGTGAGATCTATGAGCAACCCGAAGCTCTCGCCGCCACCATTCGCAACTACGTTACTGATGGCTCGCTCAATCCTGAAGCCTTCGCCGCTGTCGGCGAAGCGCTGCGCGGCCACCAGAGAGTCGTGATTGCAGCCAGCGGATCGAGCCGCCACGCCGGACTCGCCGGCGAGATCATGCTGGAAGATTTGGCAGGGCTCACCGTCGACGTCGAATACGCCAGCGAGTATTGCTACCGCTCGACGCACACGTTGCAGGATCCCGGAGTCATCGTGATCTCGCAATCCGGCGAGACAGCCGACACGCTCGCAGCTCTGCGCGAAGG
>DATGAD010000528.1:0-6756 GCA_035313725.1 Alloacidobacterium sp.
CCGCCGATGGCGCGGCCAAGCTCTGCTTCAAAGTTGTTGGTTGAAATGTCCACGGTCTGGATGGCGTCGGCAGGCGGGATCATGATCTGCAACAGACCGGTGCGCTCGTCGTCGTCGATGCCTTCGATCTGGTAGCTGTTCCCCATGCGGGGGATTCCATTGACCTCCGTCTGCAGGGAACTCTGCGCGTTGAAAAACTGCGAGTGCTGAAAGGTCGCTGGCGTTGTGCCTGGCACAAGGTTCAGCAGTCCCTGGAAATTGCGGTTCACGCCTAGCGGCATGTCTTCAACATGCTGCGATTCGAACTTCGTAGTCACGTCGGCACGGTCAGTTTGAAGCATAGGCGGGATATCTGTGACGGTCACCGTTTCGTTAGCGCTTCCCGGTTCGAGATCAAGATCGACGCGCATCGTCGTGTTCACAATCACGTCGACGTGGACACGGGTCTCCTTCTTGAAGCCGTTCGCTTCCGCTGTGACAGAGTAGGCTCCCGGCGCCAGGTCGGGAAAAGTGTAGTTGCCGCTCTCGTTGGTATTCACCTGACGCGTCGTTCCCGTTGCCAGGTCCTGAATGGTGACCCTGGCGTTCGCTACGCTCGCTCCACTCTTGTCACTCACGCTGCCGAGCAACGTTGCCGATACTGCCTGAGCATTCGCTCTGTGGCACGCTGCACCCAGGCTCACAAGGAACAGCGCCAGGCACAGTAATCTGATTGATGCATTTGGTGGATTCGCGCAACCTCTGCCCGCAGAGGTTGGCCTTAGACTCCGGTATTTGCAGAGCATCATGTCCTCCTCACAAGTGGAACAAAGCGCTTTTCCCGTCTGGTGAACCACTAGCTTGTTTAGATTTGTGCCAATAGGGAAAAGTCATTTTCTGAAGCAGGCGAACAGTAGAATCGCAGAGGGACAATTGTCAAGCTGCGCTGACGAAGAACTGTGTGGCTGTCATCTCCGGTAAGTCCGGGCACATATAGCTGATCACGTCCGCTGATCTTCAAGAATTACGGGATCTATGCACCTCGTGTCTCCGACAGCGAGACAGTTTCGTAGAGGTTTGCAGACATGAGCTATAAGCATTTGATACATCATTCTTGTGGCTATACCGCTTCTTCCGCCGAGACATCTGGTAATGGAACCATCCATGTCGAATCGCGCACGCCCAGGACAAATTTTGTTTGCACGTGACACGCGCGCGCGAATCGTACTGCTGGGCTTGGTGCTTTTGATTTGGGGAGCAGGAATTCAGCAGGCGAAGGCCGATGAGCTGCCGTGGTCGCAGCGGATGGCTGATTCGGCCATCAAGCGTTGGCCTGAAGGGAAATTCGTCCCGAGCAACGCACCCCCCGGGGGCTGGAACTACGAGTCAGGCGTCCTGTTGCAGGGCATGGAAGCGGCCTGGTACCACACGGCGGATGGTTCCTATTACAGCTACATGAAGGAATCGATTGATCCCTTCATCAATGCAGATGGCTCCATCTCAACCTATAAGCCTGAGAATAATGCGCTGGACGACCTGGTGCTTGGGCGCGAGCTGCTTCTTCTTTATGGAGTGACTCAGGATGCGAAGTACTATAAGGCCGCGACGCTGCTTCGGCAGCAGCTGAAGACGCATCCACGCACCTCAGATGGAGGTTTCTGGCATAAGCAGCGCTATCCGCAGCAGATGTGGCTCGACGGTCTGTACATGGCTGAGCCTTTCTACGCGCAGTATGCTGCGACCTTCAACGAGCCGCAGGACTTTGACGATATTACGAAGCAGTTTGTATTGATGGAAGAGCACTCGCGCGATCCAAAAACCGGCCTTTTGTACCACGGTTGGGACGAAACGAAACAGCAGGTCTGGGCGAATAAAACAACCGGAATCTCACCGAACTTCTGGGCGCGGGGTATGGGCTGGTACATGATGGCCCTCGTCGATACGCTGCCCTATTACAGCGAAAGCGATCCGGGACGGGAAAAGCTTCTGGGGATTTTGCAGCGGCTTGCTGCCGCGGTGGTGAAGTATCAGGATAGTGAAAGCGGTCTGTGGTATGAAGTCGTCGACAAACCCACAGCGAAAGACAATTATGTTGAAGCGTCTGCGGCCTGCATGTTCACCTATGCGCTTGCCAAAGGTACCCGCCTTGGCTATCTACCAACTACATACAGCCCAAATGCAGCCCGAGCCTATCAAGGAATTTTGAACCGCTTCGTCAAAGTTGATTCAAACGGAGAAGTTACGCTTACCGGTACGGTGAAAGCCATTGGGCTTGGCACGGACACGGTTCACGACGGGAGCTATTCCTACTATGTGAGCCAGGAAGTGATCAGCAACGATCCGAAGGGCGTGGGCGCCTTCCTGATGGCCAGCACGGAGATGGAAGCTGCACAGACTGCCACGATTGCGCGCGGTAAAACAATCCTGTTGGACGCGTGGTTCAACAGCCAGACGCGCGTGGATGCTTCAGGACAAACGGTCTCCTACCACTACAAGTGGAACGACTTCAGCAACAGCGGCTACTCTCTATTCGGTCACCTGTTTCGCGAGTACGGGCTGAAGACCGACACTCTCTATAAGGCGCCAACTGCACAGAATTTGAGCAGGGCTCAGATTTATCTGATCGTTTCTCCTGACAATGTAACGTGGAACAAGAATCCACACTACATGGACGCGGATTCAGCAGACCGCATTGCTGAATGGGTGAAGGAAGGTGGGATGCTTGTGCTCATGGAAAATGATACGAGCCACGCGGATCTCGATCATCTCAACATTCTTGCGGAACATTTTGGGATGCACTTCAACAACGTGGACCGCAATCCGGTAGACGGCGACAAATATGAGATGGGGAGGATTGACGTGGATATCAGCATCCCTGTCTTCCGAGCGCCGCATGTTCTTTTCATGAAGGATATTTGCACCGTGACAGTGAAACAGCCTGCCGCGGCTATCTGGAATTTCAAGGGCGATGTGTTGATGGCTGAGGCAAGCTATGGCAAGGGGAAAGTTGTCGGCTTTGTCGATCCCTGGCTCTATAACGAATACACCGATGGAAGAAAATTGCCCCCGCCTTACGACAATTTCGGAGGCGGCAGGGAATACGTTCGCTGGCTGCTGGAGCAGCTTCCGGGGAAACACTGACGATTTGTTGCAGATACTGAAGAGACACAGGAATAACTATGAAGACGCGCTTGCTTGCTGATCCGGTTCGATACTTACGCATGACCACGTCAGAACTGCGAGAGGCATTTTTGATTGGCTCGCTATATCAGTCGGGCTCCGTTCAGATGACGTATGTCGATCTGGACCGCTCCATTGTTGGCATGGCTGTGCCGCAGGCCGCGCCGTTGACGCTTGCGACTGACGACTCATTGAAAGCAGAATACTTTACCGAGCGGCGCGAATTGGGCGTGCTGAATATTGGCGGCCCGGGTAGCGTAACGGTTGGCAATGATGCGCATCGGCTTGGAAGTCTTGATTGCTTATACATCGGGCGCGGGAATCCAGTTGTCACGTTCGCTTCTGATGACGGCGCGGCTCCTGCAGTCTTCTATCTTCTGAGTTATCCGGCGCACACATCTTATCCGACAACTTTGATACCTAAAGAAAAAGCAAATCCTACGGAGCTTGGCTCGGCGGAAACGAGCAATAAACGGACAATCTATAAATACGTCTTTCTCGATGGCGCCAAAAGCTGCCAGCTTGTGATGGGCGTGACGCATCTTCACTCCGGCAGCGTGTGGAATACGATGCCTCCTCATACCCACATGCGGCGTTCCGAAATTTACATGTACTTCAACCTCGCCCCAGAAGCGCGTGTCTTTCACCTGATGGGACCTGGTGACGAGACGCGGCATATTGTGGTGCGGAATTATGAAGTGGCGGTTTCGCCAGGGTGGTCGATCCATGCAGGCGCGGGAACGGGAGCCTATAGTTTTTGCTGGGGCATGGGCGGAGAAAATCAAGATTATGCCGACATGGATCCGGTCCCGATCGATGGATTGCAGTAGTCAGGAGTGAAGATGAAAAAGCATTTCAGCGCGCTATACGTTTTGCTGCTTGCGGGCGGTTTTGTCTATGCACAGGACAGTGCGAAGAAGGCCGACTACTTTTCGGCACAGGATATTCAGAAGCAACTGGCTGATCTTGCGCCGAAGGCTCAAAGCTCGGGCAGCAGCGGGTCAACGCTCGGTGACTACACCAGCCATCAAATCAAGCTGTCTGTGCGCACAGCAAGCGGTGGCGCTGAAATTCACGCTCACTACGATGATGTATTTTTCGTTACACAGGGAAAGGCGACTCTGATCACTGGCGGCGCCATCGAGAATGCAAAGACCAATGCCGAGGGGGAGACACAGGGGACTGATATTCGGGATGGGACGACGCAGTTAATCGCTGCCGGTGATGTTGTGCATATCCCTGCGGGAACTCCCCACCAATTGAAGATTGCGCCTGGAACGCTCTTCAGCACAATTGTAGTGAAGGTGCGTGAATAAATGAGGCAACTTCAAACGCTGCCTCTGGGCTTGTTTTTACGCACGAAGTCTGTGTCTTGCGTTGGCTCGGCATCGCATTCAATCGCGATGGTTGTGATTGGGTCGTCTGGAGCCTTTTCCGGTAGGCCGGTGAACTTGGTCTGATAATCATCTTGTGTGAATTTGACGTCTGCTCCGGTTTTTAAGACGCGTGCGGATTTGACTTTCACTTTCAATCCACTAATCGCAACGTATTCGCCCGGCCAGAAATGAACGTGCATGTAGAGGGTATTCCCTGTGCGTGTAAAGCTGGCGTAGTTGGAGCGGCGGACCTGGCAGAGATCGGACTTATAGATTGTGTCGCCGTTGACTTCCATCCAGCGTCCGACCTCCGTCAGCACACGCACTGATTCTTCGGGAATTGAGCCGTCGGGCTTGGGGCCGATATTCAGCAAGTAGTTGCCGCCGTCGCGCACGCACTGGATCAGGTTGCGGATGATTGTGCGCGATGACTTCCAGTTGTCGTCGGCGCGCTGATAGCCCCAGCTATCGTTCAAGGTCATGCAGGATTCCCATGCTCGGCCGTTCGTCTCGGCGACGATCCTCTGCTCGGGCGTCGAGAAATCCCCCTCCAGCTTATTGCGATTGTTCACAATGATCTCGGGCTGCAGCTGGAAGACCATCTCATTCATCTTTTCCGATTCCCAGCCAGCGGCGTCGAGCGGCCACGCAACGTCGTACCACAGTACATCGATCTTGCCGTAGTTCGTCAAAATCTCGCGGATCAATCCATGCGTGTAATCCACAAACCTGCGGCGTGCTGCTTCATCCGTCGCGCAGATAGCGCCATCAGGATGATGCCAGTCCATGAGCGAATAGTAGAAGCCTACGTGCAAGCCTTCGGCGCGGGCTGCTTCCACGTATTCGCGCACAATGTCGCGCCCGGGGCCCTGTTTCGGCGCACAGTAGTTTGTCAGCTTTGTATCAAAGTGGCAAAAGCCCTCGTGATGCTTGGTAGTAAGCACCATATATTTCATTCCGGCTTGCTTTGCGAGCTTTGCCCATGCGCGAGGACAATTGAGCGCGGGCTTAAAACTTACCGCGTGCTGCGTGTACGGACCGATGGGCCACGCCTCATCTTCCATCACCCATTCATGGCGCGCGATGGTGCTGTACACACCAAAATGAATAAACATGCCGAACTTTGCGGCATGCCACCACTGCATGCGCTGTGCTCGCGTAGCTTCCTGAGTCTTGTCGGTAGCTTCGGCGGATGCGGCTTCCTGCGCGATGGCCGGATGAACCATCGCATTGTTGATACCAAGCGCTGCGAGGGACGCTCCTGTGGCTTTCAGCATGTCCCGCCGTGAAATCGAATGAGTCATTCCTCAGCCCTCACTGTAGTGATTAGTTGCCGTAGTGATGAAAGAGCGGTGAACTGTATCTCGACCGCCGTTTGTCATGAATGCCCAGCGTGCGGGAGATTTCGTTGCAGCAGCGAATCAGCTTTTCCGCGATACCAGGTACGCTCTGCACGGTGATGCGCGAGGCCGGGCCGGAAACACTGACGGCTGCGATCGGATAACGATTCTCGTCGAAGATAGGCACACCGACGCAGCGCACCCCTACTTCGATCTCCTCGTCATCGATGGCGAAGCCGCGCTTTTTCACACGCTCGAGCGACTTCATCAGGGCTTCCCGCGAGCACAGGGTCTTTGAAGTGAACCGCGTGAACTTGATCTTACTGATGACCTCTTCACGCAGGTCGTCCGGCAGGAAAGCGAGCATCGCCTTCCCCATCGACGTGCAGTAGACGGGATTCGATGTGCCCGATTTCGATGTCATGCAGACTCTACGATTGGGCTCGACTTTGTCGAGATAGACGACCTTGGTTTTTTGCAGGACGCTCAGGTGTACGGTCTCGCCGACTTCCATTGCAAGCCTCCGGAAGAAAGGCTGCACGCGATCGCGCAAGTCAATCTGCTCGACCGCCCTGTTGCCGAGCTCATATAACTTGAGCCCAAGACGAAAACGCCCTTCCGGAGTCCGCTCAATCATCGATGTGCGTTCGAGCACGATGAGCGACCTGTGTGCTGTGCTCTTATGCAGGCCCATCCGTGTACAGATTTCCGCGAGGCTGAGAGGGACATCGCTTTCACTCAACATGTCCAGCAACGCAACTACACGGTCTATGCTTTGCAGCTGATACGGGTCAGCGTGTTTGCTCGCTTCAAGTTCAGATTGCGGCATCATTACAGTACTCATGACGTTTCCTCCGGGCACCTTTGTTTCAACCCTGTGA
>DATGAD010000529.1:0-3893 GCA_035313725.1 Alloacidobacterium sp.
GCTCTCGCCGTGATGGTTACTCTCGCCCTCGGCATCGGCGTCAACACGGCGGTCTTCAGCATGGTCGATGGCTTCATGCTGCGCCGTCTGCCTTATCCTCAGCCGGAACGCCTCGCAGCGCTGGTCGTTCAGAAAGAAGGCATAAGCCAGAGCAGCGGAAAGCACGTGGAGCACGAGGTCGACAATTTTGACGGCGCCACATGGCAGTTGCTCAAGGACAACGTAAGCGCCGCCACACTGGCCTCGTATGGCGGGACCAGTGGCGTCAATCTGAAAGCAAGCGCCGATGCAGGAGGCGCGGTGCTGTACTCGCATGGAACCCGCGTTTCAGCCCACTATTTCGATGTCCTCGGAATCCCACTCTACCTCGGACGCAGTTTCACCGAGACAGAAGACCGTCCCCAAGGACCGTCTGTTGTTGTCCTCAGCTATGGACTCTGGAAATCTGCCTTTCACGGCGATCCAAGCCTGATTGGCAAGTCGATCGACCTTAAAGGCCAGCCGTATACCGTCATCGGCGTACTGCCGGAGAGCGCAGTCCTCCCGACAAGAGCCGATCTCTTCACGCCGCTGCAACCCGCAACCACCGGAGAATGCGGAGGGCTGAATTGCAGCATTCTTGTCCGTCTTAAGCCCAGGGCATCCTGGCAGCAGTTAAACGCGCAGCTCAGCCATATACGCCTGCCCGACGCCTCAGAACTGGAATCCAAATATCACGGTCGCGAATGGATCTACGCGCGCCCCCTCCAACTCGAACTCGCCGGAGAAATGCACGACAACGTTGCCGCCCTGATGCTGGCCGTCAGCTTCATCCTGCTCATTGCCTGCGCCAACCTCGCCGGACTCGCACTCGTACGCATCTCCCGCCGCACTCCGGAAGTCGCAACGCGACTTGCCCTTGGAGCCTCGCGCGGAGATATTCTCCGCCAGCTCTGGGTGGAAAATCTGGTGCTCGCACTCACCGGCGCAACGGCTGGGCTGTTTCTCGCCGCGCTCATCCTGAATGTTCTCCGCGGCTTCCTGCCGCCGTCGATGATCCCCATCGGCGGTTTCCATCTCGACGCCCGCGTGCTCGCCTTCACCTTCGGCGCATCTCTTTTCACCAGTCTGCTCTTCGGCGCGCTGCCCGCCTTGCAGACGCGACGCGTCGACCTGCGTTCCTCGATTGCCGCCGGCAGCAAGGCCGTCGTAGGTGGAACGGGCCGCACCCGCCAGTGGCTCATTGGAGCCGAAGTCGCCCTCACCGTCGTCCTTCTTGCAGCCGCTGGTTTGCTGGTCCGCACGCTGGTCCATCTGGAAACGCTGCCGCCGGGCTTCGACCCAAAGAACGTGATGACAGCAAAGGCTTCGCTCGACGATGCCCGCTATCACGATCCGGCTGCCTTTCAGTCGTTGATGCAAAAGAGTATCGCCGCAATGAAACAGCTTCCAGGCGTAGAGGATGCCGCAGTTGGGCTAAGCGTGCCCTATGACAACACGCTGAATGACTACATCCACATCGTCGACGGAAAACTTGCGGCTACAGCGGAGTCCATCAGCCTCTCCTACGTCACGCCCGAATACTTTTCGACGTTGCGCATTCCGTTTCTTGCCGGGCGGCCTTTCGCGGACAGCGACACTCTAAGCTCGCAGCTGGTTGCCATCGTCAATCCATCCTTCGGCAAGCGCTACTATAACGACCCATCGCCCGTCGGCAGACATTTCAGAAGCGGTAAAGACGTCTACACGATCATTGGCGTTGTCGGCGATGTGCAGGATCAATCGAATGTTGAACGGAACGCGCCGATAGGCACGGAACCAATCTTCTACGTCCCTGCCAGTCAGGCTTCGGAAGGCCTGCTTGAGACCGCCCACACCTGGTACCAGCCTTCATGGATCGTCCGCACCCGTGGCCCAATCCAGGGCCTGACAGAATCGATGCAGCGCACGCTGGCAGAAGTTGATCCCGACCTGCCGTTCTCGGGCTTCTACTCGATGCAGCAGATTCTCGATGAACAACTCCAGATGCAGCGTATTCAGGTCCTGCTGCTGACCGCGCTTGGCTCACTCGCGTTGGTGCTTTCCGCCATCGGCATCTATTCTCTGGTCTCGAACCTCGTGGTCCAGCGCACCCGCGAAATCGGCATCCGCATTGCGCTCGGTTCAACAATCCAGGAAGCGATGATCCACGTCGGCTCTTCCGGGCTCGTTGCAGCAGGCACGGGCCTCGTCGCAGGCATAGCACTGTCATTCCTGGCAATGCGAGCACTCGCCAGCGAAATCTACGGAGTGAAGACCTACGACCCAATTACATTCAGCGCAGTCCTGCTGATTCTCGCGTTGATCGCCCTCGTTGCCAGCTTTCTGCCGACACTCCGCATCAGCCGCATTCAACCAGCGGATACGCTGCGGGCGGAGTGAAGATGCTTGAACAAGAACGGTAGAAGCACCGGCCTTTAGGCCGGTGAATAAAGCCATGAAGCCGGAGGGCTTTAGCCCCGGGTCTTAAGATTTGTAACTAACAGGAGCACAAATATGCTCTCCGATATCCGCCACGCAATCCGCAGGCTGCGCAAATCTCCCGGCTTTAGCCTGACCGCCATCCTGACACTGGCCCTCGCCATCGGCGGAGTCACCGCCGTCTTCTCCATCGTCGAAGCCGTCCTCCTGCGCCCCCTCCCATTCAGCGACCCCGCGCAGCTCGTTCGTCTGCATGAGGGCATCGAGCACATTCTCGACCCGGTCGACCTGCCCGCGCCCGACATTATCCGCTTCGCGCAAAACAACCAGACCTTCAGCGCCGTCGGCGGCTTCGTGTCTTCAGAGTACGAAGTGACCGGAGCCGGCGCACCGCTCCATGCGCGCGCAGAGCGCGTCACAGCGTCGCTCTTTCCATTACTCGGCGTAGCACCCATGCAGGGCCGCAACTTCACCCAGAGCGAAGACGACAACTCCGCGCCTGTCGCGCTCATCAGCTACGCCCTTTGGCGCGAACGTTTCCACTCCGACCCGGCCATCGTGGGGCAAACCGTCGACCTTAACCGCCGCCCGTACACCATCATCGGCGTGATGCCGCGCAATTTCGAATTTCCCCTCGACCCCGGACGCCTCAGCCATCGCGACCTCTGGGTGCCTATGAGCCTGACTCCGAGTGAAAGAGAGGATGAGGTGGACAACTTCCAGTACGGAGCCATCGCGCGCCTCAAGCCCGGAGCGACGCTCGCCCAAGCGCAAACTGACATTGCCCGCATGCTTCACGCCACTGAAGCCGGAATTCCGTCGCAGATTGGCGTTCATCTCACCAGCAAGGTAAGACCGCTCAAAGAAGAAACGGTGGAAGGCGCCCGTCCTCTGTTGCGCATTCTGCTCGGTGCTGTTGGATTCGTCCTGCTCATCGCATGCGCCAACCTGGCCAACCTGTTGCTGGTCCGCGCAGCAGGGCAGCGCCGCGCGTCCGGTGTGCGTCTCGCGCTGGGCGCGGCCGGCCGTACGATGCTTCGTCACTCGCTCGCTGAGAGCGTTGTGCTGAGCACAATCGGAGGCTTTCTTGGAATCATGCTCGCCGTCCTGACCGTCCGTCTCGGCGCCTTGTTTCTCCCCGCATCGTTGCCGCGTCTCGCTGAGATTTCCATCCGCTGGCCTGTGCTGATCGCAGCCTGCGCGTTGATCGGGCTCACCGGCCTCCTCTGCGGACTACCCCCCGCCCTCGCCAGCATGCGCACCGACATTCTCGACGCGCTCCGCGACGGCGGACACGCCAGTGCCGGAGGATCGCAGCAACGTCTGCGCAACGCGCTCGTCGTGGTTGAGACGGCACTTGCCCTGCTTCTGCTCGTCGGCTCCGGACTGCTTCTGCGCAGCTTCGTACGGATGCTCGAAACCGATCCCGGATTCCAGCCCCAGCACACGCTCAC
>DATGAD010000530.1:0-10831 GCA_035313725.1 Alloacidobacterium sp.
ACACTACGCCGCACAGCTCATCCCCGCAATCCGCAAGCTCGCTCCCGGCGCGGAATTCTTCGGCCTCGGAGGCGAGCGCATGGAAGCTCTCGGCTTCCGCCGCATCGTCCGCGCAGAAGACGTCGCCGTCATGGGCATTACCGAGATCATCCGGCACATCCCGCGCATCTATGGCGAATATCGAAAGCTCAAGGCCAGCATCGCGAAAGAACACCCCGACGCCGCCATCCTCATCGACTTCCCCGACGTAAACCTCTCACTCTCGCGCACACTGCACAAACTCGGCATTCCGGTCATCTACTTCGCCAGCCCGCAGCTTTGGGCGTGGAAGAAGTACCGCATCCATCGCGTAAGGCGTTATGTGGACCGCATGCTCGTCATCTTCCCCTTCGAGGAGTCCTTTTACCGCGAACATGGAGTCAAAGCTACCTTCGTCGGCCATCCGCTGGCAGAGGTTCCACCACCTTCCATCTCACGAAAAGACTTTGCTGACCAATACGGTCTCGACCCGTCCAACGTGTGGGTGGGTCTGCTCCCAGGCAGCCGGTTCAAGGAGATTCACCTCAACCTTCCGGAGATGATCGACGCCGCCAGCCAACTGCACGAACCCATCGAATTCTTGCTACCGCTCGCCCCGACCCTTACGCCGGAACACGTTTCCCATGTCCGCTCGATGCTGCCTGCGAACGGCCCGCACATAACAATAGTCAACGATGCCCGCGCCACACTGCATCACGCGCGAGCGAGCATCGTCGCCAGCGGCACAGCAACAGTTGAAGCCGCCCTCATCGGTAATCCATTCATCGTGGTCTACCGGGTTTCCCGCTTGACGTATGCTGTTGCCAAGCGGGTGGTGAAGGTCCCGCATGTGGCCATGGTCAATCTCATTGCCGGACGCGAAGTGGTTCCCGAACTGATCCAGAGCGACTTTACCGCGCAACATGTCGTCTCACACTTGCAGAACCTGCTGCACAATGAGTCAGCCCGCGCGCAGATGCAGGCAGATTTGGCACAGGTCAGCGCCTCGCTCCATGCGGACAAGAGTCCCATTGAGCAGGTGGCCAGCATCACAGTAGAGTTAATGGGTCAAAAATAATGGGTCCCAGCACGATGACGATGAGAACGACGACACGCAGCGCTATCTTTCGCCTTGGAGCTTCTTTTTGCGGAGCAGTCCTGCTGTTTGCCGCATCTGGCCTCTCTGCCCAGCAGAAACCGACCATCGACATCACCGGCTATACCATCAACGCCCAGCTGAGTCCCGCCGATCACAAGCTGTCAGCCACCGCGCAAGTCACCTTCACGGCGCTCAATAACACCGACACAGCGATTTTCGAATTGCATGGCGCGCTGAAAGTCGAGAAGGTCGCCACGACCGCTAACCTGCCGCTGAGCGGCGAGCGCGGCCCCAACGCAACCGTGATCGTCACCCCGACCACTCCACTGGTCAAAGGCCAGCAGTACACCTGGATCTTCACCTACGACGGCATGCTCGATGGCGACGCGGGCAGCCCTGTCGAAGGGCTGAAGCTCGCTCAAGTAGGCGATCCGACGAGCTATCTCCTTTACGCAGGGCGCTGGTTCCCGATGGTCGGCTACATGACCGACCGCTTCACCGCCGACATTCACATCACTCTTCCCGCAGGCTATCGCGTCATCGGGAGCGGCCCTACAACCTCAGCCCCTGCCGCTGGCGGAGAACAGCACAATTTTCACTGGGCCAAACCTGGATTCCCCGGCACGATCATCGCAGGCAAATTCGACGCGCCCGTCTCCAGCGCGCCGAATATCCATGTCTACGCCATGGAGGACAAGAAGCAATCGGCACAGGACTACGGCCAGACCGCGTTGCGCGAGTTCGCCTTCTTCACCAGCACCTTCGGCATACCCGAATCCTCGCAGTTGAATGTGGTTGAATTGCCCAATGACACGGTCCCCGCCGCCTGGGCCCCGGAAATCGCTGCCATAGCCGGCTCCCGCATCGGGAACAAGAACGACTTCCGCCTGCTCTCCAATACGATCGCCCATCAATGGTGGGGTAGCCAGATCAGCCCCGCCACTTTGAACGACGTGTGGATCACCAACGGCATGTCACGCTACGGCGAGCTCATGTTTCTTGAAGACACTGCCGGTCGCAGCGCCATGAACGCGGCCATACAAGATGTCTCTTCCGGAGCCCTCGCCTACGACACAATCCCGCTCACCAGCGCAGGGCGCCTCGACGCTTTCTCTCCTCAGTTCCAGTCGATGACTCTCGAAAAAGGCGCGCTCGTCTTTCACATGCTGCGGTGGGAAGTCGGTCAGGACAGCTTTCTCAAGATTCTGCGCGCAACGCTCTCTCAATTTACTGACAAATCGATCAAGACGAGCGATTTCGAAAAGCTGGCCGAGGCGCAATCGCAACAACAGCTCACGCCCTTCTTCGCCCAATGGCTCGACGGCACCGGCGCACCGCAGTTCAACAACAAATACGCCGTCTACCGACTCGGCAACAACAAGGGCTTCCGCACGATCGGCGAAATCCAGCAGGACCTCGACCTCTTCAACATGCCTGTTGAGCTGCGCGTTGAAACCGACGGTAAAACAGAAATCCGCCGCGTTGATGTCGTCGGCTCCGACTCGCAATTCGTCGTCGATACCTTCGGCCGTCCGCGTCACATCACCATCGACCCAGACAACTGGATTCTGAAAAACTCACCCGAAATGCAGGTACGCGTCCACATCCTGCGAGGCCAGCAGCTGGTGGCGCAGGGAGACACAACCGGCGGCCTCGCCGAATACCAGAACGCACTCAAGGCCAATCCAAGCAGCTCCCTCGCCAGCTACCGCATCGGCGAAGTGCTCTTCACCATGCGCAACTATCAGGCATCCATCAACGCCTATCGTGACGCGCTCCGCGGCGACGACGATCCTAAGTGGACCGAAGTATGGAGCCACATCCAGATAGGCAAAATCTTCGACGTAACCGGCCAGCGCGACCGCGCCGTCCCCGAGTACCGTCAGGCCATCCAGACCAACGACAACACGCAAGGCGCTCTGAACGAGGCCCGCAAATACCTGCAAACGCCTTATAAACGGGAAGATACTGAGTAGTTTTCGACTCGGCTGACCCTCCCCTCCCCATTTTGTACGGAGATCGTTTAATTTCTATGACTTACAGTAGAGCTTCCGTACGGAGATCGTTTAGTTTCAATCGTTTACGCTTTAAAAGTTAAAGGCATGGCTGAAGAGCCATGCCTTTTATACTTTCGGTTTAACTATATCAGTGGTGTCAAGCCCCTTTTGAAGACGCTTTATTGAGCCTTCTCGGCCGGGATTGGCTTCATGTTCGCTGGGGCACCGATGGGATGGATTTCGGCATGTGTGTCATCCTTCAGAGTCACAGTAAATTCAAAACCATCCATGACCTTGACGTGCAGTGTGGAACCTTCGAGCGTTGCCGTGTTGATCTGCTGTGGCGTGGTGGTGTTGGATGGATCAGCCTTGCTCAATTCCCCAGCGTCATTGAGCGCGATACGAGATTCGGTAACGGAGCCTCTGAAGCCGGATCCGCTCCGAGTGAGAGTCATCGTGGCAAAACTCTTTCCTTGAAACATCCAGTGCCATGTTCCGGCAAATGACTGCGCGGCATCCCCGGATCCCGTGACTGGTTGCAGGCTGGTTGCCCGCGCGAGCACCGCGCCAGAGCCGAGTGTCATGCTGATTGCCAATGCCAGCCCAATCAGACTGGCGCTTGATAGCGGACTTCTCTTCTTGGTTAACATCATGATTCGATCCTCCAGGTTGTCACCATCGAAAATACCGAGCTCCACTGCGTTGCCATGGGGTGCATGCAGACACAGTGAGGCCAGGCGTAGCAGCGTGCGGGCGTATAGACGTCGTTCGCCGAGTTGAACGGCAGCGTGTTCATCGCAGGCAAGCTCACGAGTCTGCGAAATCTTCGACATCACGTATCGGATGCCGGGGTGCCAGGCTACAGGCAAGATGAGAGATTCACACAGGATGTGGACCAGGAAATCTCTTCGGCGAATGTGGGCATATTCGTGCGCAAATACCGCCGATAGTTCGTGTTCTCCAAGCGCTGGCAGCAATTTGCCTGGTAGCACGATTGCGGGGTGAAATCCACCGACAGTCACCGGATCCTGAATGTCTGAGGATTCGAGGAGGGCGACCCTAGGTGAGGCAACAATCGAGCGAGCCATTCCGATTTCGGCGGGAGAAAGCGGCGAAGCGTCTCTGCGCAGCCGATGCACTCGATGGAGACCGCGGCCAAAGTGAATTAGCTGATAGAGGACAAGCACCCCCCAAATGACGACGATCACACTCTCGGCCCCTGCTCCGAGCTTGAGCGAACCGTGCGCTTTGGAATGACCTTGCCAGATCATCCATGAATAAGGATCGGAGGATCCTGGGTGGTGTACCGCGTTCTGCAGAGATTTCTCTGCGATCGCAGATGGGGGCGTGTGCCAGAGAGTGTTGATCGTTGGCACAGCCATACACAGAACCAGCACGCCAAGATAGAAAGAATGTTGATACTTTGCTTTGGCTTTTGCAATGAAGAGTGAGAAGGCTGCCGCTACGATGGCAAAAAATCCAACCTGCAGAAACGCATTGAACAGCAAGTCGAATAGGACTTCCCGAATCGTGTTCATTCCGCTTCCTCCTCTTCATCTCCAGCTGCCTCCAGTTTTGCCTGAAGTTCGGCAAGCTTTCGAGCGTCGAGATGCTTGCTCCGCACTAGAGAGAGGAGCAAGTCATCCACTGAGCCTCGAAACACTTTCTGCAGGACATCTTTGATGGCGTGCGAATCAGCTGCTTCTTGAGAGACGGAGGCACTGTATTCGTAAGCGCGCCCGACTAGCTTCCTTTTCACTCTGCCCTTGCGGTGCAGGACGTTCAGCGTGGTCTGAACCGTCGTATAGGCAAGCTGAGGCTCGCCCGTCAAACCCTGCAGAACCTTCTGAACGTTCCCCGGACCTTCATCCCAGAGCACACGCATGATTCGTCGCTCTAGAGGAGTCAAGACTCTTGCCGCTTTAGTCATCGAGGCATAATCTCCTATACGTATAGGAGATTATGCCGCCAGCCCTGAATTTGTCAACTATACATATAGGAGATAATTTGGCGCTTCACCTGATTAGAGTCGCAGGGCTTACTCAGATCGAGACTAGTTTCCTGCCAGCAAGTTGAATGTTTGTGTGCCGGGGTGCAGTGGGTATTCCTTTTCGCTCCAGACGAGGGTGCCGTTGAGGCCGTCGGGGAGTGTAATCGTCGCTGCATATTCATGCGTTTTAAGCGCAAATTCTGTCACAATCGGGCCTTTTAAGTGCGGCATCGTGGCCTTTATTTCGTGCAAGGAACCGAGGTGCGGTTCGATGCGCACGCTCGAAAATCCGGGAGCGCCGGGGTGAATTCCGGCTACCACGGTGAGCAGGTCATAGTTCGGATGGGCGCTCCAGGCGTGGCAGTCAGAGCGCGTCGGCTCCGGCTGCTCAGCCCAGGTCGATAACCCGAGGTTCAGCATGTTGTACCACGGCTTCAACTGGCTGACGTACAGGTCGGCAAGCCCGGCATGCTCCAACGCGCGGCTGAGGTAAAAGCGAAAGTAGTAGCTCATCGCCGACATCGGCGGAACCGCCTTGCCGTCGAGCTGCGTTTCCTTGCCTTCCTGCGAAGCCAGCAGGCGCTGCAGGATCGCCTTCTGCTCCGCGCGCGGAGCTACGTCCTGCCACACAGCCAGCACATTCGGCTGCTGGCTGTAGGTTTTCTTCGCCGGTGTGTCGGCATAAACGCCATAACGCGCGTCCCAGGTGAGGCGGTTCAGGGCGTCTGATGATTTCTGAATCATGCTCTGATAGTTCGCGGCGCGTTCGGGGCTGCCGAAATGCTTTTCCAACTCGCCCGCGTCGCGCAGGGCTTCGATGAATTGCAGAGTCAGATAGGTCGATCCGCCGTCGGCTTCCTGCGGAGGATTGCCGCCATCATACCCGCTCGTCCAGTCGGCGAATTCCCACCACTTCACCTTTCCCATCAGGCCGTCGGGACGCAGATGCGAGGCATACCAGTCGATCACGCCGCGCGTTCGCGGCAGCGTCTCCCGCACAAGGGCTTCGTCGTTCACATACATCCAGTAGTCGTGCAGCATATCGACCCACAGCAACGAGAAGGGCGGAATGAACTGCGGCAGGCGCGAGGGATAGCGGCTCTGGGTGATTCCTTCAGGGATGATCGACGATTCGATGTTGGTGATGGCCTGCTTTCCTAACCTGCTGTCGCCTGTTACTGCGTAAGAAATGAGCGCCTGAATGCGCGTATCGCCGACGTACTGCAACTGCTCCCAATAGGGCGCGTCCATGTAAGTTTCATGCGCGCAGAGGCGGGCGGTGCGCCAGCCTGTGTCCCAAAGCTTTTTGAGATCGGGAATATCTCCAGTGATGCTGGCCTTCTCTTCAAATGGATAGGCACTGAACCATCCGTCAAATTTTTCAAGGTGCAGAGGAGCTGCCTTCGTCGTTACATCCAATTGCGCATAGCGCCAGGTACGCCACCACAGCGGCTGATATGCGCGCTGTTCGCCGCCATCGCTGATGAACTCGTCGGTGATGCCTTCAATGTGGCGACCGGCGATCTCGTTGCGATTGCCCTTTTCTCCTTTCGCGTCGTAGAGGGCTTCGGCATAGGTCACATGCACGTCGGCGTCTCGGCCGCCGCTCATCACCAGCTCCGGATAGGCCGTCTGCAAGACGTTGTTATCAAGCAGGAGGGTGACGTGGGTATTCGCCGGAATCTCCAGCGGCTGCGCGGGGAATGCGGGCATGGCGGAAAGGCCCTCAAAGCGCACGGGCTTGCCTGCATCGACCTGGCGGTGCTCCATTGCAGGGAGCAAATCCTGCACGAGTTCCCAATTGTTGTCTGCGTCCTGCGCCTCGCGCGTGGCTGGCCTGCCGATGTCTTCCGCTTTCTGCCATGAGGATGCGTTGGAAATTGTCGCCGCGTCCCAGTCCCAGGTTGCGGCGCGGCCGTCTACCGTCTCAGCCGGGCCCGCTGCATAATATCCGCTCATTCCGTTTGTTGCCGCCAGCCCTCGGCCTTTTTCCTGCATGACCTGCCATGATGGGTCGGTATCGGCGATTTCTTCGACTGCGGTGTCGCCCTGCAGCATGAACCCGGAACGGTTGGTCATCTGCGCGACCGGAGCACGCGTGCCGAAATTCCACACCGTCGCCGCAAGAACGTTCTTCCCCGCCTTCAGCATCGGAGCAAGGTCGATCGTCTCAAACCGCCAGTGAAAGAGATCCCCGCGCGCCGGGCCCTCGCCCGCGTATTGCCCATTCACATGCAGCAGAAAGCGGTTGTCCGCGCTCACATGCACCCAGAAGTGCGGAGGAATCGCAGCGAGCGTAATCTCTTTTCTGAAATAGAAGACGCCAACGTCTTTCTGCGGAGCATCCGGGCACGCAATCCAGTGCGCATGCCACTTGTCACCGATCAGTGCTGGATTGAGAGGTTTTGTATCTTGCGCGCCGATCACTCCGGCAGAAAAGAACAACGCCACAAACAGAAGTACGCGAGACATTCCGGAAGATTAACAGAACCGCCGGAACGGCGGCTCTGAGATGACTTTCTAGTGCTTGCCGGTCGCAAAGCGAATCGAGAATAACGTCGACAGGAATGCAAGCAGCAACGCGAATGCAATCCAGCCCGCATTCGCCTGCTCCAAGACCTGCTCCACTGCCGGAGGCAGCAGTGGCGCCTGTACCGTAGCAGCCGGCATACGCGCAACTTCCACCAATCCTGCAACCAGCATCACCAGCACCGCGGCCAGCGCGACAAACACAGGCAACGCTCGCACCCACGGGAATGCAATCGGCGGAAGCGGGGTCGGTTCTGAAATCGCCGCTTCACGACGCACAGCATCCATCACCGACATAACAAAACCCGACGACGGCACGATCTCGTCTCGCGTGGAAAGCATACGATCCAATCCGTCTTCCATCATGCCTCCTTCAGCCTCGATACTTCCAACAGTTGCGGCAGCTTGCTGCGCAAAATCTCGCGTCCACGAAACAGTCTCGCCTTCACTGTGCCTTCCGGCACGCCCAGGCTCTTCGACGCGGCGGGCACATCCATCTCATGAAAATAGTACAAAATCATGGCGTCGCGATACTTCGCCGGAAGCGCCATCACAGCCCGCCGGATCATCCTGTCGCGTTGATGCTCTTCAAAATCAAGCGAATGTGAGCGCTTGTCCATCAATTCAGCAACATCGTCCAATGCAACGTTCCCTGCCGGAATCCGCTTCAACTCTGACCGATAAAGATTCGCCGCGACCGCAAAGAGCCAGGTCGAAAACGCCGCATCCCGGCGCCAGCTTGCAAGCGAACGATAGACACGCAGGAAAGCCTCCTGCGCCATCTCCTCTGCGCGCCCCCGGTCATTGCAAAAGCGGTAAGCCATATTCACCAGCGGCCCCTGCCAGCGGCGCACAATGCCTTCGAAAGATGCAACATCTCCCGAAAGCACCCGCTCCACATCGGCCTGATCTTCAGTCGCGCTCACGCTGTACAGTTTCCTCGCAGGGTACGACCAGCCTGCACCCACGATGGTTGCATTTTTATTTCAGAAATAAAAATGCAACCGCTGCGCCCGGCACTAGGTCTTACTCGGCGTCAAGGAGGTTGTCATGTTTGAAGGTCCGGCTTTTGTATTTCTCTTTCTCAGCGTTGGCGCAGTTGCTCTTTTCGGTTTTCTCGCGGTGGCTGCCTGGGCTGGTTCGCGACAGACCGAACGAGAAAGCTACTACAGGAATGACATGCTGAAAAAACTTGCGGAATCCGACACTAACAGCGCCGTCGCCACGCTCACCTATCTTCAGGAAAAAGAACGGGCTGCCGAAGCAAAGAGTGAAGCGAAGAAGCGTGAAGGCTATCTGGTCGGGGGCCTCGTCAACATGGGGATCGGTATTGGACTCATGGCTTTTCTGGCAGAAATCTCGCACGATAGAGCTGTCGGCTTAGTCGGACTCATCCCGTTCCTGATCGGCGTCGCGCTGCTTATCTCTGCATATCTGGCCGTACCCAAAAGGGCGGCCTAGCCGCCCTTTTGTTCGATCTCAAGCCACTTCGGCAGCATCCATCGAAGGTTTGCGATAGCCTTCAGTTGCAAGATGCTTCCCCATCGCCGCATACATCGATTCATCCTGCGGCTGCCACGTTCCCAGCCCATCCACGTAGCGGTTGTACATGCAGAACGCCGCAGCAATCAGAACTGTATCGTGAATCTCAACGTCAGTCGCTCCCAGATCGCGCGCGTTCTGCACATCTTCAGGAGTGACGTGCTTACCGCCTTTCTGCACTTTCCCCGCAATCACCAGCAACGCTTTCAATTTGTCTGAAATGTCAGCGTGCTGAAAATCAGCCTTCACGCGCTTCACAATTTCATCGTCACCAAAATGCGCAGCGGCTGCCGCGCCATGACTCGTCTGGCAAAAATAGCAATCGTTCTGCGATGAAACATACGTCGCAATCAACTCGCGCTCACCCGGCGCCAGACTATTCGGCTCATGCAAAAGAATATGCGCCAGCTCGCGCATTGGCTTCGCCGTCTCCGGGCGAAACGCGAAACCACCAGTGATACCCGGTAAACCTTCCGGCAACTCAATATGAGGCATCTTCAATCGTTCCTTTCAGGGGAGAATTGTTTCCGGGGCTTCAGCAGCCGCCACAGGTTTGGCCGACAAAAACCACCGCCGCAACAAATCGCCGCAAAGAACAACCGCAACACCAATCAGTGCGGGCAGTGGATCATGCATGAGAATCAGCAGCGCAATCACGCCGCTGCCAACAAGAAACACAATCGGCGCCACTGGATACCACCAGCGCCTCACTGGTTCTTTTAACCGGAACAATGACGCAGCCGATAGCGAGAGAAAGCAAATCGCTGAGAAGATGATGTAAGCCAGAATCCGATCGAACGCACCGAAGCAAAGAACCAATAGCGCGCCGCACATCTGCAACAGGACTGCATTCGCAGGTGTCCCAAATCTCGGATGCAGCCGTCCAAAGACCGAGAAGAACGCGCCATCCTTCGCCATGGCGTAGTACACACGAGGCGCGGCCATCGTGAAGGCCATTAATCCACCAGCAACCGAAAGCAGGACGCAAGCCGACAAAATTTTCCCGCCTGCGGAGCCGAAGAGCGCCTGCCCGAACTGAGCCACAAACGCTGTGTTTGAAACGATGTGCTCCAGCGGCACAACCGACAGGAACGCAAAGCTCACCAGCAGATACACTGCCGTCACCAGTAGCACGCCAACGGTAAACGCCAGCGGCAGCGTGCGTTTCGGCTCGCGAACTTCGCCCGCCAGCTTTCCCGCCTCCCACCATCCGCCGAAGCTGAAGAACGCATTCACCGTAGCTCCGGCAATCGCACCGAACAGCGCTTCCGAGCCAGGCCGCCGCGTAGCCAGAGGCAGCAGATTCGTCGTCGAAGCATGGCCGGAGACGAATGCCCATGCGACCAACGCGAACAGCACGGCGATTTTCAGCAGATTCGCCGTAGCCATAAGCCGGCTGCTCAGGCGCGTCCCCGCATAGTTGATGACGCCAAGACACACCAGAATCACCGCAGGCAGAAACGTAACAGCGCGCGGTGAAATCGAGACAATCGACTGCACATACGGCACAGCGCCCACTGACAGCGCCGCAGCCAGCCCGGGATCGATCACCGCAGCCGACATCCATCCGTAAAGAAACGCGACCCGCCCGCCATACCCTTCGCGCAGATAGACATACTCGCCGCCCGCATGAGGGAACCGCACCGCCAGTTCCGA
>DATGAD010000531.1:0-3335 GCA_035313725.1 Alloacidobacterium sp.
ATGTATTTAGGCCACTTTGGCGTGGTCTTCACCCATTCGATCAGTTGCCGCGCATGCTCGCGCCACGCGGAGTCCTTCTCCGGATGCAGCAGGACATAGCGCGCAAATTCAAGCGGGATGACCTGGTTCATGTTGTCCATACTGCCCTGGACATCTTCGAAGTAGCCGACCCAGACGTTGTTCTGCATCGGATATTTCATCAGCCAGTCCCATGCGCCCTGGCGAACTTTCTTGTACGATGCGATGTCTCCCTGATCGAGACGCATCAGCTCGTCGAAGAGCATGATCGGCTCGACAACATTTGCCGAGTAGGGAAACATTCCCTTTCCGTCTTTCAGGCTGCCGTCGCGCGCATGGCATCGATAAGGCCATGGCGAGTTGTTTTCATCGCCCGGCTTGAAGTTTTTCGCGAGCGCGTCGGCGCAGCGAATGGCAGCGCGCAGATACTTCGTGTTCCCCGTCATTTCGTAGAGCCGGAGATAACCATAGCCGTCCTCCCCAACTACATGAGGCTCGACGAAGTCTTCTCCGTGCTGGCTCCAGCCGGTGTAGCGAGCGCTCCCCGGATTCGCAGACGGATAAGGCACCTGCGACCAGGCATAACCTTCTGGAGTCGTTCCGTTTTCCAGTTCGTAATCAACGAAGTTTTCGAGGAATTCCAGCGTGCGGGCGTCGCCAGTATAAGGATAGAGGCGCTCGACAAAGCCTTGCATCATTGCCCGCAGATAGCCCGTCGAATTCACCCAGTGAGGATCGGGGATCAATTCAAAAGTCGTGCGATCGAAATCAAAGCAGCAGTAGTAATAGGGCAACCTCTGCCGGTTGTATTGGTCCCACATAATCGTCCACTGCGAAAGAAAATATGCGGAATACGAGTAGCCCGTGTTGTTCGGCATCGGCCAGGGAAGTAGCTTTCCCTCACTATCCAGCGCAACGGGCCGGCCGGCGATGGTTGATTCGTCTACCGTGGAGAGGACGGGAAAAGGCTGCTGCTGTCCGGCAACCAGCGGAGCGCTGAATAAGACTGCAATGAGCAGTTTTGCCAATCCAGTCGGTTTCGTCATGCCCAGTAGGTCGTCATACTTAGATCAGCACTCTGGCAACAGCTCCTGCCGCTGAGGAATCAAGGCCGGTCTAAGAATACAGACTCAGGCCACTTTCCGCTTACTTTGAGCGCTGTGTGTTTTCTTGTGATGATGCTTGACCGGGGGTGGCAGCTGAGCTTCCACCCGCCGCTCCGCTGCCCGGGGATCATCAATGTATTCAGGATCAAACATGGCAATCACGCTGATGGCGCGGGTGGTATAGCGTCGCGCCCACTCGCTGTCGACGAGCGTGTGCTGCACTGTCTTCCAGTGGTCGCTCACTGTTTCGACGCCGCCGATGGGTGACGGCATGGCACTTTCATCCGGGACGCCGTTCAGTGCGCCGAGAAACTGGACGAATTCTTCAAGGTTGACACCCATCTGAAATACGAGCTGGCTGAGCGCCATCTGCTGGTAGGCCGTCAGCTGATCAAAGGTGCGGCAATAGGCCCTGGCATTTTGAACGGCCTGAACGGAAGAGATTCTCAGTAACTGGATCGCTTCATCGTTGGTCAGCTCCGGCGACAACGTGTGTGTCCGGATCTTCTTCCGATATTTCTTCTTCTGCCACTTTTCGAGATCGCGATCGAAGCGGTCGAGGATCTTTTGCAGCAGTTCCGGATCCAATCCAGCTGTCTGCCAAAGCTGGGCGGTGGAGGGTTCGATGAAAGGGCGCGGATTGAGCGGGTCGGTCTGAGGATGGTCAGTCGCCTCGACATCGAGCCCGAATCCTGCGCCGATGAGCGGCCGGCTTGTTTTCGGGTCGGGATAAGCCGCCAGCACCCAGCCTTCATGTCGGGAATCGCGAAGAATTTCCATCATGCTCCGCAGATCGAACTTGATGTCGGAGTCCTTGAAGTCAAGCAGGAGTTGAGGCGACGCAACGATAGACGATGCGCCCGTGGCCTCTGGCGAAGTGGACGGCACTAACACTGCACCCGGGGCTTGCACCGGTACCGGCGCTGGTGAAACCTGCCCCATCGCGTTCTGCCAGGATGCCGCAATGAGCCATGTCAGGAGCGCAACGATCAAACACTGCCTCGTGACGGGCATCTCCTGCGCTGATTCTGAAACTCTGCTGATCATGCGGAAGAAGGGAAGAGCCTCACGAACAGAGTAGCGCTTTCGGAGCAGCCGCCCGGGGAAAACAGTCATTCTTGCCGTTACTCTCCGAGTTCGGCATAAGACTCTTCGAGCAGATCGAGCACGTCTTCGTGCGCAAGTCTCAGCTGCTTCGCTTCGACGGCAAGCTGTGTCGCCAGCGGCTTCAGGCGGCGCAGCTTTTCCGCACGCGGCAGGCCAGCGCTTTCCTCCTTGATGTAGCAGCCCCCTCCACGCACGGTCCGGAGAATACCATCGCGCTCCAGGTTTCGATAGGCGTGCGCCACCGTATTCGGGTTGATGCGGAGTTCTGCCGCCAGCTTGCGGACCGGAGGCAGCAGATCGTTCGGATTCAACGCGCCAGCGGCAATCGCGTGCTTCACCTGCTGCTCAATCTGCAGATACAAAGGCGGCCCGAGCCCGGGATGGACACGGATAATCACTTTGTATTATTCTACTAATACAATTCAGGCGATCCTGTGCAAAACTTCCGCCAGCCGGCTCCAATTTATGAATAAATGTAGGGCAGCGTAGATCATTGATTTTGAAGAGCAAAATCGATTGAGCAGAAGGCGGGAACGGACCGGATTGGCTGCCATGTACCCGTTTCCATTTACTGGAGAAATACGCCCTTCAATCTATGAAAAAAAATGTTGACCTTCTGGTGCATCCCGTTTAACTTCAAAAGTGCCGATTCGATGAAACGGCGTGCGGGAAAGCTAGTTTAAGATCTGTTTCACTCGTCTGCCGTATTCATTTCATCCCAGATCCAAACTGATGTTTTGGTTTTGGCCCAGGCGGCTGGAGAATTCTCTGTCGCTGAGTGAAATGGCATTGCGTCTCAATTCAGCAAACTTTTTTAGAAAAAAGCAGGGTGGAAACGATACCGCTGCGCGAAAGTTCTGATACGGGACAAAAAAAATTGATCTAAGACGCATGTGAATGCGTCTTAAGAATTGAAAGGTTCCTAAGGAAAGCGAAACGAAAGTGATCCCTCGCGATGAGGGTGTTTCGACGACCGACGATCCACTGCCGGTTTTAAGTGCGAAGGGTCGTGGAACTGTCCGAATTATGAAGGAGAATACAATGCGTTCTGATCTGATATTTGGGGCTCTGACCCACGTTTCCAATCGCTACCAGCTCTGTCAG
>DATGAD010000532.1:0-3355 GCA_035313725.1 Alloacidobacterium sp.
CCAAGCATCGCGGCAAACAGAACGTCGCGCGCCGTACGCAAACCGCCATCCGTGCGCAGACGAACGCGCCCGCGCAGCCCGTTCTGGATCAGCACCTGCTGCGCCTCGGCCAGCCCCAGCTCCCACGGATTGCCCGCATACTTGATGCTCGAAAGCGGCGATGCGCCAGTCCCGCCACTGTGACCGGCAATGACGATGTAATCGGCATAAGCCTTGGCCACACCCGCAGCAACCGTACCAACACCCATCTCGGAGACCAGTTTCACCCCGATCGCGGCCTTCGGATTAACACGCCGCAGATCGTGAATCAGCTGCGCTAGGTCTTCAATCGAGTAAATGTCATGGTGTGGCGGCGGACTGATCAACTGCACGCCCGGTTGCGCATGCCGAAGCCGCGCGATGAGTTCTGTAACCTTGTGACCGGGAAGCTGACCGCCCTCGCCGGGCTTCGAGCCCTGCGCGATCTTGATCTCGATCTCCTCGGCATTCATCAGGTACTCAGCCGTAACGCCGAAGCGAGCCGAAGCAACCTGCTTCACCTTGTTGTTCAGCAGGTGCGCCGGAACATTGACGCCATTCAGCGGCAACTCACCCGTCGGATCGTAAACGGCGCGGTCTTCCCCGCCCTCGCCAGTATTCGACCGGCCGCCAAGCATGTTCATCGCAGCGGTGATCGTCTGGTGCGCCTCGGGACTCAACGACCCGAGCGACATGGCACTCGCAATGTATCGCTTGTAGAAGTTCTCCGCTGGTTCAACCTGCCCAACCGCCAGCGGATCGCCCGCCGGACGAAACTCCAGCAGATCGCGCAGCACTGTAGGTTCCTTCTCAACCGCGATGCTGGCAAACGCTGCCCACGCCTGTCCCGGCTCAGCAACGGCAGCAGCGCTGCGCGCAGTTCCGACCACGGTCTGCAGCGAACGTACCGTCTGGGGCTGCCAGGAATGCGGCTCCGCCTTGTCGGCCTTGCGGAATCGAACCCATCCGTAATCCGGCAGGTCCTTGACTGCGGTAGCAGTGCCGCCCGGAGCTTCACCGGAAGCCGCGTCATCGCTGAAGCTGGCAAGCCACTGGTCGCGAACCGGCTTCCCCAACTCGGCAAAGCCAATGCCGCCAAGCGGAGCGGGAGTTCCGAAGAAACACTTCTCGATCACTTCAGCATTCAACCCGATTGAATCGAAGAGGTGCGCGCCACGATAGCTGTCCACTACCGAAATGCCCATCTTCGACATGATCTTCGCCAGCCCGGCATCGAAGGCATGCAACAGATTCTCTTCACCCTTCTCCGCATTCACCGAGCGCGCCGTCTCCAGCGACAGCCACGGACAGATCGCTCCGGCCCCCATGCCGAGGAGTACAGCGCCATGATGCAGATCACGGCAATCGCCAGCCTCGACGGCAAGGCCAACACGCGTCCGCTCGCCTGCACGAATCAGCGCATGGTACACAGCTCCGGTAGCCAGCGCCATCGGAATGGGAATCGACTGCTGGTTGCAGCTGCGATCAGTCAGCAGCAAAATCGCCGCTCCACCTCGAACAAGATCGATCGCCTTGGCGCACAGATCGTCGATGGCAGTGACCAGATTACAAGCCGGATTGAAGACGCAATCCAGCACGGCAAGCGGCAACTCGTCCGCGAGCTCGTGATGGCGAGTGCGCAGCGCTTCAATCTGCCCTAACGAAAGGAATGGTGACG
The DNA here is from genome assembly GCA_035313725.1 of Alloacidobacterium sp. GTDB lineage: Bacteria > Acidobacteriota > Terriglobia > Terriglobales > Acidobacteriaceae > Alloacidobacterium. The sequence continues at coordinate 1,697 of DATGAD010000532.1, forward strand.
ACAACGAAAGCCCCGGCAGCGTTGCCTTCTTGTTGAGAAGGCTGGGCCACGGACCGAGACGCGTATGTAACTGGATGACAATCGCTTCCCGCAGAGAATCGATGGGCGGATTCGTGACCTGCGCAAAACGCTGGCGGAAATATGCATAAACCGGCCGCGGTGTGCGCGCCAAAGGAGCAAGCGGGGTGTCATCGCCCATCGACCAGACGGCATCTTTGCCGTCGCTCGCCATGGGCTGAAGAATCATGCGCGCGTCTTCGCGCGAATATCCGAAACCAAGCTGAAGGCGTAGCAAATCGGCTGTCTCGAGCGCTGCGGCTGGTGTCTTCGGATCGAGCGTCGTCTCTTCCAGCAGGCTTTCATACTGGGGTGCCGCATCGTCGAAAATCTCCAGCAACTCATCGTTCTCGTAGAGTTTGTGCTTTTGCAGATCAGCAACGAGCATTTCACCCGGGCCTAGGCGTCCGCTATGCACCACTTTTTCCGGGTCGAGATCAACAAGACCTGCTTCGGAGCCGACCACGACTAAATCGTCGTCAGTCACGAAGAACCGACATGGCCGAAGCCCATTGCGATCGAGCGCCGCGCCAACAAATCGGCCGTCAGTAAAGGAGATCGCTGCCGGGCCATCCCACGGCTCAAGACAATCCTCGTTGTACGCAAAGAAGGCTGAGTCACCCTTGTCCAGCGCAGGCGGCAGCAGCAACCGCACCGATTCCGCAACCGTGCGCCCATTGTGCGCAAGCAATTCCAGCATCTCGTCCAGACTGGTCGAGTCGGAGCCGCCCGGCGAAAAGATCGGCTTCAATTCGTCGGATAGCGTTGCCGCGCGTGCATCCATCCGTGCACGGTTGCCCCAGACTGTATTGATCTCTCCGTTGTGAGACAACATGCGGAAAGGCTGCGCACGGTCCCACGATGGAGCCACATTCGTCGCGTAACGTTGGTGAAAGACGGCAAACGGCGTCGTGAATTGGGGATCAGCAAGATCAGGATAGAACTCGGGCAAGAGCCGCCCCGCGCACATGCTCTTGTAAATCATCGTCGTGGACGACAACGAGCACACATAGCCAGCCGCGCCGCTACGCTCAAACTGCTTGCGCGCCAGATACAAACGACGATTCAGATGGTCGGAGTCCTTAGAGGTGATCAGCACATGCCGAATGACCGGCATCGTCGACAGTGCAATTTCGCCGAGAATTTCCGGCCGGGTTGGCACGTCACGCCATGCGATCACCTCGCAGTTCTGGCGGGCAAGCGCATGCTCCAACTCCGCGTGCGATTCCGCAATATCCGGCGGGAAGAAAACAACTCCGACGGCAAGCGGTGATTCAGGCGCAAGCGTAACGCCTGTTGAAGCCAGCAGGAATTCCCGGGGAATTGCGGTACAGATGCCAACGCCGTCACTAGACTTGCCATCGGCTGCGACTGCTCCACGGTGTGCGAGGCGTGCAAGCGCGGTAAGTGCTTTCGCAAGAATATCGTGTGAAGGCTGGCTGCTAAGAGTCGCTACAAAGCCAACGCCGCACGAATCATGATCGAAGCGTGGATCGATAAGAGAAGGTTGGGCTGGGGCGGGAGAGACACCTTGGCGCCCCGGTGGCACCGGCGAATCAAAAAAAGTTATGTAGCCCATAGGTAACTATACGACCCTTTTTC